>CAVLCF010000014.1:0-69543 GCA_963661735.1 bacterium
CCGGGCGACTTCGGGACTTTCACCCTACAGAACGTGCGCTCACCGGGCGCACAAAAGTTGACCTGCCGCCGCGTGTCAAGTCCGCGGCGGCAGGTCATTTTTATCGGCGAAGCACCTTCTTGACCTTCCGCACCGCCCCCTCCGGCAGGGACAGACGGAGGGCCTGCTTCCAAGGGAGCTTGCGAAGATACTGCTTTCCCACGGTCTCGACGGACTGGCTGTCCAAAGCAGAAAGTACCGCTTCCCTGTTCTCCGGCTTCTTCGGCGACTGGATCACGGCCTGGTTTGCCGTCAGAGCCTGATCCAGGGTCACAGGCTTGGTTTGCAGAGACAGGGCGTCAAGGATACGCTGTCCCTTTTCAGAGTGGACCAGCACCAGGGAAAGTCCTGTGTCGTCGTCCATCTCCGGGCACACACGGTCGCAGCCCCAGAAATCCCCCAGGGTGATATCGCTGACCCGGTGCAGTTTTCTGCTGGGGCAGGCATAGCAGGAGGGCCGAAGGCAGAGATCCTGCAAAAACAGCTGCAAAAACAGGTCGAAATACAGCTTCTTTGCGTACTGCCTCCCGTTCTCAAAGGTCAGCACCATAGAAAAGCTCTTCCAGCCCTGGCGCTTGTCCCGGAATCGGACATTCACTACCCGGGAGCCGCAGCGGCGCTGCCAGTATTCCAGGTATTTTTGCCAGAGCTTCTCCGAGGGAACCCCGTGGCAGATCACGTCGGCAGTCAGAAGATTTTCATAGTCCCGTCCCAGAAAGTTTTTCAGGCCCTCGATCTGGCAGGGTGTGCCCGTAAAGAGCACCGCTCTTCCGGCATCCAGGGCCTGCTTTGCCTGCCGGAAGCAGTCTCCCACACGGCTTTGCAGGTATTTGCTGCCCTGGAGCTTCGGCAGCTCCGCAAGGCTGTCAATCCCCACGTGCTCAGCGTATTCCTGATTTTCTCCCATATCCGTGCCAAAGACCAGACCGCCCTGTTCCAGAATCTGCCGGGCAAGTCCAACAAAAATACCGCCGGAGGAGCTTCTCTTCCGGTCCTCCGGCGAACCGAAGGCCGCATAGGCTTTCGGCTCCCCTTCCGGCGCCGCCGGGGAATGCAGCACCGGGCAGACCTTCTCGCACAGCCCGCAGGAGACGCATTTTTCCTCGTCCACACGGGGATAGAAAAAGCCCTCCCGGTCCCGGTCCATGGAAATGCAGCCCTTGGGGCAGGCGCTGACACAGGCGGAACATCCGCAGCAGTTCTTCTTCTCAGTGATTGTCACCATGGCGCAGCCTCCCAAAGATTTTTTGCAGCGGCTTTCTGACCAGCTGTTTTTCCTCCCCGTTCATACCGAACAGCCACATGCTGATGCAATAGACGGCCGTATAAAGCAGAATTCCGACAAGGAACTGCCAGATATTTCCAAAATGCACAGACCAAAGAATACAGGCCCCCATAGCGGCGGGAACCGGCAGGCCCAGGGAGAGTCGGGCGATGCTCTTCCAGAATCCCGCGATATCCAGGCCCAGCTTCCGGGCGTAAAAGATGTTCATGATAAGCCCGTTGCCCACGATCAGGCTGATGGTGGTGCCCAGGGCCGCGCCGGGAGGTCCATAGCGCTTTGCCAGCGGAATGCTGACCACCACATTCAAAAGCGCCATAGCGGAATAGATCATAGACCGGAACCGATGCTGGTTCATAGCCCGCTGAATTTCAATGCCCAGATTCTGGATCAGAGGTACAAGGGCAGGCAGGATCAGAAGCAAGGCCACGGGGTAAGCCTGGGCATAGGCCGGAGTGGCATAGATATCCGTAATGAAGTACTTTCCGAAGACCACAAAGCCCGAGGCAATCAGCGTCAATATCAGATACTGCACCCGGCCCACCCGAATCAGAAGCGCTGAGAAGCGCCCGGCTTTGTTGGGATCACTGTCTGCGGCGATTCGGTGTACCCGGGGGGCAAAAACGGCGGAAATGGCTGTAGAAAAGCTGATAAACAGTGAATTGATCTGAGAACCCACACCGTAAACGGCTACGGCATCCGTGCCGGAGACCCGGCCCAGAATGTACTTATCCACAGACCAGTTAATCTGATTGATGAGCATGTTCAGGAACAGGAAAAAGCTGAATCCGGCGATCTCCCGCAGGACGCCAAGATCGAATCCGTCAAACCGGAACCGGATATGAAGCTTTTTAAGGCAGTACCAGGCGCTTACTCCCAGCTTCGCAACCGTCAGAAGCGTGGTAACGCTGACCACAGCCACGGAGCCAAAGCCCATGAGCAGCAGCGGCAGGCACAGCAGCGGATTAAAAACAACGCTGGCCAAAGTCACCAGCTGTTGGAAGAGAAATTTTTCCTGAGCAGTGACCATGGATTCCAGCAGCCCCGCCGGGAAGGTCAGGGCGATGTTCACCACCAGAATGGCCATGAGGATTTTGGCCGTGCCCACTTCCTGGACCGTCAGCTTTTTGCCGAAAAGCGCTCGTGGAAATTGCAGCAGCACCATGCCGCACACAAGGGCCGCCAGGGACATAACACAGAAAACCGTCAAAAACATGCCGTTGAGCCGGGCAATGCCAGCCTCGTCATTTTTTGCCCTTCTTTGGGAATAAAAGCGCAGATAGGCCCCTGTAAAGCCCAGGCTGAATAGACTCAGATAGCTGACCACACTGCCGACCAGGGTATACAGGCCGTACTCACTCTGCCCCAGCAGGCGGATCATCAGAGGGGTATAGAGAAGCTGAACGACCATATTCAGCCCCGTAGACACATAGGACAGAATGGCACCAAGCTTTAATTGATCGGATGGCTGCTTCAAAAAAGGTTCCTCATTTCTTTCGTAGGTATGCTTTCAGGTAATCCAGGGATTCCGTCCGACGCCTTTCCCAGGTTGCGTCTGCCAGGGAGAAGTCCATCTCCGGCAGGCCGTGGAGAATGCTCAGGGCCTCGGGGGTGAACTGCTGGCTCAGGAGGGAATATTCCGTCAGGAAGTCCGTCAGGCGGCTGCCCATAGTGGTGCCGCCGTCTGATGAAAACCGGGGCAGAATGGCGCAGGGCCGGTGATAAATCATACTGAACACCGCCGCGTGGAAGGAATCGGTAATGACCAGGTCGGCGTTGCGGATCAGCCCCACAAATTCGGCAGGGCCGCAGCCGATCATCTGTTCATCTCCGAAATCCATATCCTCCTGCTTTATCCCCGCCAGATGGGGCAGTGTCACCAGCGGCATTCCAAGATTTCCGGCGGCTTTTTGGGCCGCCTCCCGGGTCTTCTGCCCCGCACCCAGCAGATAGCACAGGACATAGTTGCCGCTCCTGGGGGCGCGCAGTTCCCTGTCCCACTGCTCGGCGGACAATAGCAGCACCGGATCGGCAACGACCTGGGCTTCCCTGCCGCACACCTTTTGGAGGTCGGCCACACTGCTTTTTTCCCGCAGCGACAGCCCTTCCAACCGGGCAGCGTTTTTACCTAGTTTTCTCAGAAATTTCAGGTTCAGCGCATGGTTCGGCATGCTGGGGGCATAGGAAAATTTCTGGATGTTCTCCGGCACAAAGCCCAAAGACATGGTGTCCAGGGCGCAGTAATAGTATCCTGTGCCAAATTCATTCCAGATCTGATCGCCGCCGCAAATAAAGCAGTCGTATTCCGTCAGGCTTTTTCCAATGGTCTCCGGGGTGAAGACAGTTACGTTGTGAGGCGTTCCGGCGGCAAAGGCATCGTATGCCTCCCGGCGCTGCTCCAAAGCCTGCCGCAATTCCTCGGAAACCACCGGCGCAGCCGGAGCACTTCCACCCCGAAGCTTTTTCGTGCCGGAATAGGCGATGTTTTTCAGAACCCGTTCCGGGAAGCTCTTTTGCATCCAGCTGCCGCTGTAGGCAAAAGGCAGCTGCTCCGCCTGCCAGCCTGGCACGGCCTCAATGGCCCGCACCAGCGCCCGGGCCTGAAGCTGACCGCCGGGGTTGCGGTTTTCATGGTAAAGGGTCAGGATTCCCGCTTTCATAGCAGTTCCTCTTTTCTTAGTTTATTGTTGATTGTATCATAAAGAACGCGTTTCTTCAACCCCGGAAGCAGACTTGAAGAAACGCGGTAAATATGCTATGATGATAAAAACAGAGAAATGTGAGGTTTTTCCAGTGAAAAAAGCGATTTTGTTCGACCTGGACGGTACGCTTACGGATTCCGGCGAAGGGATCATCAACTGTGCCCAGTACGCCTTTCAGCAAATGGGGTATCCCGTGCCCCCCAGAGAAGAAATGGGCATTTTCGTAGGCCCACCCCTGTGGGACACCTTTGAGAAGTTCGGCATTCCCAGGGAGCGCACGGACGAGGCGGTAAAGGTCTTCCGCAGCCGGTATGTGCCCATCGGAAAGTTTGAGAACACCCCCTACCCCGGCATTCGGGAGCTGCTGGAAAATCTTAAAAAGAGGGGAAACCTCATCTATGTCGCCACCTCCAAGCCGGAGACCACGGCGGTGGAGATTCTGGAGCACTTTGATCTTGCCGGATACTTTGATCATATCTGTGGTGCGGATCTGGAAAAGAAGCGCAACAGCAAGGATGCCGTCATCGC
Source organism: bacterium (assembly GCA_963661735.1). Lineage (GTDB taxonomy): Bacteria > Bacillota > Clostridia > Oscillospirales > Oscillospiraceae > Faecousia. The sequence goes on from CAVLCF010000014.1 coordinate 4,552, forward strand.
CTACTTGTTGGAACGCGCCGGCAGCGACGCCGAAATGATTATGGTGGGCGATACGGAATACGATGTTCTTGGCGCTGCCGCACACGGCATCCCCACCATCGGCGTCAGCTGGGGCTATGGCGATGTGGCCGCCATGGAAAAGGCCGGCGCGAAGGCTATCGCAAACACTACAAAGGAACTTCTGGAGATGCTGACATAACAATCAGACCCGCTGCGTGTTTTGCAGCGGGTCCGGTTTTCACTTCACGCGCTCAGGCTTGTCCGCAGATAGCTGAGGGCCTCCGGGGCAGACAAGCCCAGGACGGTTTCAATTTCGCTGGAAAGCATTTTTTCCGCGTCATGCAGGAAATTTTCATCGCACATATGGAGCCTTTTCCCTGCGGCTTTCTGGGCCTCGCGGTGGACATAGATAGAATAGACGGTTTGCAGCAGCGTTTCCCGGCAGCCGGACCCAGCCAGCTCCCGATAGGACTGCTTGCGCTTGTTTTCATCGGTGATCCAGTTGCTGGTATGCACCGCCGGAGAGGTCAGCAGATTTTCCCACTCTTCCTTGGAGATCAGCGCTGTGAGCTTTGACATGGCGGCATCGTTCTGGGTCGGCACCATAAACTGACTGCTGCCCTTACCTACCGGCACCAGCACCAGATATTGCTGTGTAACCTTGTTTACCACCCGTTCCTGTACTTCCTTCACCCGACACACACCGTGGATGCCGTAGACGACCAGCTCGTCCACCTGAAACATGGGAAAAACCTCCTCTTGACAAATTTAATCTATGGTGATATGATATCATATTTTTAAAGAAAAAGCAAATAGTGTTTTTTATCCAAATTTTCATCGAATTTCTTTTGCAATATTCACAAAAAAGCTGCTGTCATAGGAAAACAGCAGCTTTTTGGATACCTAAAATTGAAGTTCTATCCCATAATGCTCCAGCCAGAAGTTGATCTGAAGGAAAAAAGCGATCTTCTGTGGTCTTGCCATGAGCTGACCGTACCAAGGCCAGGATGTGTCCCGTTCCAGAAGGGCCTTGAGCGCATTCCGATCAACCAGAGCGAACAAGGGCGCGTCTTTTTCCATAAGCCGGTCCATTCTTTTTATCAGCATAGCCTCGTATCTGGGATCAAAGGTCTTGGGATAGGGACTTTTCTTCCGGTGCGCTACGGCCTTCGGCAGCAGGTCGCCGCAGGCATAGCGCAGCAGCCCCTTTTCCTCCCCCTGATAATCCTTGTATTCCCAGGGGACACCGTAGAGGTATTCCGCGATCCGGTAGTCGCAGAAAGGTACCCGGACCTCCAGGCCGCTGTACATGCTCATACGGTCCTTCCGGTCCAGAAGAGTCTGCATGAACCAGCAGAAATTCAGATTCACCATTTCCTTCATCCGGATCTCCTGGGCGCTTTGTCCCGGGAGAATGTCGCTTTCCCGGCAGGTCCTCCGGTATGCTTCCATGACGTATTCCCTGCCGTCCAGGTTCCGTGCCAGGTCCGGGTGCAGAAGGGCGCAGCGGTCCAATGTATTCTGGGCCCATGGGAATCCTTCCCGTGCCCGGACCTCCGGGTCCCGGTACCAGGGGTAGCCCCCGAATATCTCGTCGGCGCACTCTCCTGACAGGGCGACCTTCACATGCCTGCGGATCTCCTTACAGAAAGCCAGCAGGGAAAAATCCACATCCGCCATGCCCGGCAGATCCCGGGCAATGGTAGCCTCCTCCAGGCAGCCCGCCAATGCCTCCGGCGGTAATTCCGTCAGATGCTGCTCGGAATGCAGAATATCTGCCATAATATCTATGTAATCGCTGTCAGAAGTTGGCTGGAACTTCCCCGCCCGGAAATACCGGTCGTTGTTGGGGTAGCCCACGGAAAATGTAGGGAGTCTCTCCCCCTTCTCTTCCAGCACATTCGCGCAGACGGTGCTGATCAGACTGGAGTCCAGTCCGCCGGAAAGGAAGCACCCAATGGGTACGTCGGAGACCATCTGCCGCCGGATTGCATCCAGCACAAGACTGCGGGTATGCTCCGCGGTCTGCTGGAAATTCTCCCGATGCTCTCGGTCCCGGAGAAACCAGTAACGGGTGACTTTCAGTTTTCCATCCTCAAAAAACGCGTAGTGCCCCGGCTCCAGCTCCGAAATCCCCGCGAAAACACCGCTGCCGGGCTTCCGTCCCGGCCCCAGAAGCAGGATTTCAGCCGCTCCCTCCCGGTCCAGGACCGCTTTGCTTTTTGGATGGGTCAGAATGGTCTTGATTTCCGAGGCGAAGAGCAGTCCACCGCTGCCCAGGCAATAGAAAAGAGGCTTCACCCCGATGCGATCCCTTGCCAGAAAGAGCCGCTGCCGGTTTGCTTCCCAAATCCCGAAAGCGAAAATACCGTTGAGCTTACTTAAGCACTGTTCTCCCCACTGGGCATAGCTGTGGAGGACCACCTCCGTATCGGAGTGGGTTCCAAAATGGTGCCCCAGCTTTTCCAGCGTGTTCCGAACCTCAGCGGTATTGTACAGCTCGCCATTATAGGTGATGCAGTAATCCTCCCCTGCCCAATTCAGCTTCATAGGCTGAGCGCCGCCCTGGGGATCGATAATGGCCAAACGAGTATGCAGCAGGGTGCAGTCCCTATCCCGATAGCAGCCCCGGCCGTCCGGCCCCCGGCGGGCCATGGTTCGCAGCATGGCTTCAGCAGTCGTTTCATTCATCGGCAGTCCGATACAGCCGGAAATGGCACACATAAGATCACGCTCCCGGATTTATCCTATGTCCGTTTTTCCCAAAGGGTGCATGATTTCCTCGGGGATGCAGATACTAGCCGGGAGGTGACGCATATGAAAACCAGTCAGGAACTTCTTTCGGACCTCCTGAAAACCACCCAGATGGGTCAGGTGGGCATCCGCAGCGTACTGGACACCACCCTGGATCCGGAGCTGCGCCGTGCGCTGACTCAGCAGCTAAAGGAATACGATGGTATTGAGACAGAGGCTCACGCCATCGCCTCCCAGCGGGGCTGGGAATTGCGGGAGCTGGACAGCGCCGTCCGTTTTCTCTCCAACATGACCGTGCGCATGCGGCTTACCGGGGCGGACGCCACATCCAAAATTTCCGAAATGATGATCCAGGGCAACACCAAGGGCCTGGTCAAGTCCCTTCGCGGCCAGCACCACTGCGAGGGAAAAGACAATCGGGTAGACACCCTCACCCAGAAGCTCATCGATACCCAAACCAACAACATCCGCCAGATGCGGCCCTTTCTGTAGTCCGGGCACCCTTTCCCTCCTTGGCGCATATACTGTATGAGAAACGCTTCAAGGAGGGAAAACCATGTCATCAAACGGCTACATAACTGCCCGGGCCTATATGAGCTATGCCCAGATTCCCTTGGAGGACGTGGCTGTGGTGGTCACATCCCAGGACGGCACGGCCATTGCCATGCGCCTGACAAACCGCAGCGGACTGACGGAACCCATCCCTATCCCTACACCGGACCGGGCCGAAAGCGAAAGCCCGGAGGAAAACGGCCAGCGGCCCTTTACAGATGTGACAGTCTATGCCTACAAAACGGATTTTGAGCAGATCAGCGCCAGAAACGTCCAGGTTTTTCCGGGAGTCACTACCGTGCAGGACCTGGAAATGATCCCCCTGTCGGAGTTGCCGGACGCTTTTGACGAAAGCATGCTGTTCAATACGCCGCCTCAGAATCTGTAAGGAGGAGCCATGCCCACTGTCATCCCCTATGTACCCCAGCGGATCACGGTCCATCTGGGCGCGCCCAACGCAAACGCGGACAATGTGACCGTCAGCTTTGTAGACTATGTGAAAAACGTGGCATCCAGCGAGATCTACCCGACCTGGGAGGAAAGCGCTCTCCGGGCCAATATCTTGGCCATCATCTCTTTTGCTCTGAACCGGGTATATACGGAATTTTACCGCAGCCGGGGCTATGATTTTGACATCACCAGCTCCACGGCCTACGACCAGTTCTTTGTCCGGGGCCGCAGCTTCTTTTCCAACGTTGCCAGGCTGGTGGATGAGCTTTTCAACTCCTATCTGCGCCGCCCAGGCTTTGTGGAACCTCTGGCCGCGAAATTCTGCAACGGCACCACCGTCACCTGTGAGGGCCTGAGCCAGTGGGGCAGCCAGGGCCTTGCCCAGCAGGGCTATAACTCCACCCAAATTCTGCGCAGCTACTACGGAGACGTGGAGATTGTAACCAACGCCCCGGTGCGGGACTATGTGTCCTCCTACCCCGGAACGCCTCTGCGCCGGGGCAGCGTAGGACCAAATGTGGTAGTAGTCCAAACGGAGTTGAACCGTATCTCCCAGAACTACCCCGCGATCCCGAAGATTGCCACAGTGGACGGTATCTTCGGCGCCCAGACAGAAAACGCACTGACCGCCTTCCAGCGGATCTTTGACCTGGACCCGGACGGCGTGGTAGGCCCCGCCACCTGGTACGCTCTGGTGCGGCTCTATACCGCCGTCACTTCCCTGTCCGAACTGCGCAGCCAGGGACAGCAGTTCTATACCATCGCCTGGAACCAGGGCCAGCCCATCAGCCCGGGCGACCGTGGCATCCGGGTAGAACACCTCCAATATATGCTGCGTGTCCTCTCCGCCTACATTTCCCAGATCCCCAGCGTTACGGTAGACGGCATTTACGGCAGCGCCACCCGCAGCGCCGTTCTGGCGGCCCAGAGCTATTTTGGCCTGCCCCAGACCGGCACGGTGGACCTTGCCACCTGGGACGAGATTTACGACCAGTTCACGGGCATTGAAAACGCCAGCTTCCGGGATCTGGAAAGCTTCCCCTATACCAGCGCCGTTATTAACCAGACGCTGCCCCGGAACCGCTATTCCCGAAGCTCCACCATGACCCAGTTCCCCGGCTATGATCTATCCATGAACAATCAGGACACGGTGAGACAGGAGGTTGTGCGATGAAGCCTACGGAAACCTTTCTGGGCCAGCCCATCCGGGCTTTGCAAACCATGCTGCGGGTGCTGGCGGAAAACAACGACGATTATAAAGCCCTGATTCCGGATGGGATCTACGGTCCGGACACCATGGAGGCGGTGCGGGTCTTCCAACGGCGCAGCCGCCTGCCGGTGACGGGGGTGACAGACCTGGAAACCTGGAATTATATTGCCGAGGAATATGCTCTGGCCCTGGTGGAGATCGTACAGCCCCAGGTCCTGGCAGTGCTGCTGAATCCGGGGCAAAGCATCTGTCTTGGGGAAAAGAACGCCGCCGTGTATCTTGCCCAGGTCATCCTGGTAATTCTCTCAGAAAGCTATCACTGCGTAGACGCCCCCCCAATTACGGGTATTCTGGATGTGCCCACCCGGGATTCCCTGGCGGCTTTCCAGCGGCTTTCCGGCCTGCCCATGACCGGAAAGCTGGACCGTCATACCTGGAAGCATCTGGCTCTGCAATTCCCGCTGGCTACCAATCTGCCGTAAAACGCCAAAACGTAAAGAAGGCGGCAGCGATCCAACCGAATCGCTGCCGCCGGTATTCATTTTCGTCCTCCGGGGCCGGTGTGTCACAAGACGCGCCGTCGGCTTATCCGCGAATATTTCCGCGGCATCGGCTGTCTTCACCGTCTCCCGTCTTCTGTAGCTACAGTATACCATAGCCGCGGCGAGGAAAGGTGAAAAATCCTTGAACGTTTGGAAAAGAAATTATGCCGGATAATTGTTGCTGATGATAAGCAGAACAGGCACCGCCAGAGTGAACACACTGATGGCCCAGGCGTACAGCGCCTTTCTCGACAGGAACATCATAACGAGGCAGCCGCCGGTCAGCGCCAGAGGGCCGACCACTGCCAGCTGCCGGGCGATATGCATAGAGAATTCACCGTTGGACTGAAGCCACAGGCCTACGGACATGGGAAGATTGACCATATTATAGGCCGCCAGACGCAGAGCAAAATACACCACCGGGGCGGCCAGCACAATTTTGCGCAGCCGGTACATCCAGGTGACGATAACGCCCACCACATGCTTGAATTTGTTATAGCCGGTCATGGCGCCGGAGGCCGCCGGGGCCGCTTGTGCGTTCTTTTTCATTGGATTCCTCCTGGTTCGCTTTTCTGTCTGGTGTTTTCCATGTAAAGGGCAGCCAGTCCCTTGATAATAAGGTCCCGGTCATAGAGCATAGGTGTCCTGCACAGGGGCACCACGTACTGGCCAATCCGACCTGTTACCACCACCGTGGCCTTTTCGCCCAGCTCCTCCTCCATCCGCGCGATCATGCCGTCCAGCATGGCGGCGGCGCCGTTCAGAATACCGCTGCGCATGCATTCCACGGTGTTCCGGCCAATGGTCCGCTTGGGCTGGTCCAATTGCAGTCCCGGCAGCAAGGCTGCCCGTTCTGTCAGCGCCTCCATGGAGATGCGTACACCGGGGCTGATGCTGCCGCCGATCATAGCGCCGCTCTTGTCCAGGACCATCAGCGTGGTGGCCGTGCCCATACCCACCACAATCAGCGGCGGTTTGCGCAGCTTCAGGGCGGCTACGCAGCCCACCACCAGATCCGAGCCGGTCTGGGCGGGGTTGTCAATGCGGATGTTCAGCCCCGTCTTGATGCCGGGGCCTACCACCAGAATAGGCTTACCAAAAAGCTTTTTCAGGCCCGTTTTCATCTGGTTCAGAACCTGGGGTACCACCGAAGCAATGATAGATCCTTCGATTTCCGAGGCAGCCGCGCTATGAATGGCCAGAAGCATTTTCAGGTCGATGGCGTATTCATCCGAGGTCTTGGTGGGATCCGTCCGGAGTCTTGCCTGGAAGACGATTTCCGAACCCCGGACGGCACCGATGGTAATATTTGTATTTCCGATATGCACGGCAAGAATCATGGTTTTTCCTCCAGGTCACGGGGACACAGCAGACGGCTGCGGGTGACGACGCCCCTCTCAATTTCCAGCAGACCTGCCGCCCCAGCAAAGCCCGCCGCCCCGGGGTTCATGACGAGCAGCCCATCCTCCTCCCGGTGAAGGTCCGGAATGTGGGTATGCCCGTAGAGGACCACCTGGGCCCCACTGGCCCGGGCGTCCCGCAAAAGCGAAAAGAGATTGCTCTTTACATGGTGCTGATGCCCATGGGTCAGAAAAAAGCGGACGCCGCCGATGGTGGGCGTCATGACCCTCGGCAGAAAGGGATCGCAGGAATATTCATCGCAGTTGCCGGGCACCTGATAAAAAGGAATACCTGGGCAAAGGAGCTGAAGCTCCCGGCCATCCGGGTAATAATCCCCCAGATGGATCACGCAATCCGGCCGGAACTTTTCCACGTACCGCTCCATATAGCTCAGATAGTGATGGGAATCGGATAAAATCAGTAAACGCATATATTCCATCCTTACAGGAAGCGCTTTCTTCCCTATTTTTTCATCTTTGTATTATACCATACATGGGGAAAGAATGCTACTGTTTCAAATTTTTTCTTTTCCGGGTAAGTTTTTGTTGTCAGGCACATAAGATAGTAGAGAATCCCCATCCACCGAAAAGGAGGCAACACCATGAACAATTCGGATTTTACCCCGGAAAAGCTGGAGCAGGCCCGGCTTTTGGCGGATACGCCCATGGGACAGCAATTAAAGGCGCTTCTACGGCAGTCCAACGCCCAGGGGCTGCGCCAGGCCATGGACCAGGCGGCTCAAGGCGATCTGGACGCCGCCCGGAAAAGCATTGAGGCATTTATGACCACACCGGAGGCAGCGGAGCTGCTGGGCCAGCTGCGGAAAAACCTATGAGCGGCATGGAGGACCAACTGGGGGCCATTCTCTCCGATCCGGAGATGATGGCGAAAATCCAGTCCCTGGCCCAAAGTCTGGGCCAGCCGGAGGAATCTCCCAGGCAGGCGGAAGCGCCCAAAAAAGAAGGTCCACCGCCCCCACCCCCGGGGATCGGCGCGGGAGATCTGGAAATGGTCAAAGCCTTTACAGGCTTCGCCCGGGGGGCGGAGATCGATAAAGACCAGCGCGCGCTTCTGAAAGCCCTGTCTCCCTACGTCAGCCGGGAAAAGACTGCCAAGCTGGAGCGGGCCATGCGGGCGGCTAAGCTGGCCCAGCAGGCGTCGAGCCTTATGGAATCCGGGGCTCTGAAAAAACTGACGGGGGTGTAGGTCCATGTATAACCGCTATGTTCCAACGGAGGACGGCAGTTTTCGCCGGCAGGTATTGCCGGATGCCTCCAAAGCCCCGGCCCCGCCGCCTGGTCCGCCGCCCGGCCCACAACGTCCGCCAAAGCCGCCGGAAAAGCCCGAGAGCATCCCGGGCTTCTTTGGCAATTTGCTGCCAAAGGGGCTGGACGCAGAGGATCTGATCGTGATCCTTCTGCTGCTCCTCATGTCCGAAAACTGCCGGGACACGCCAAACACGGCGCTGATAACAATGCTGATTTACTTATTCCTTTAGACGGCAAACGCCCCGATCAGCCGCTCCTTCTCTTCCCTTGTTAGCTGTTTGACGGCATACTCCCGGCGAAGGGCTTCGCCGTGGTCAACGCACTTTTCCCGGTAGACAATTTCCAGTGGTCCTCTCCCCCGGGTGTATTTCGCGCCTTTGCCGCTGCGGTGGGCGGCAAGGCGCTTTTCCGCGTCCCGGGCAATACCTGTGTACAGCGTCCCATCCCCGCAGCGCAGGATGTACAGTTCCCATTCAGTGTTTTCCATAACTGCCCAGCTTTCGGAAAAAGGGTCTGTCCAGTACTTTGTCCAGAAGGAAAAAAGTTACATTGCCCAGAACCAGCAGCACAAGGAGCATCACCGTGCCAAGCTCCTGAAATTCCGCATTCAGCGCCGGAAGGCCCAGGACAAACAGCAGCGCCCAGTAGAGCACAAGAACGCTCAGATTGAAATACAGGCCCTTCCAGAGAAGACGCAGCTTTTTTGTATCCAGGAAGCGCTTCAGAATAGGGTAATATCCCAGAGTCAGCAGCACCCCCGCCGCCTCCCGGTCCGGACAGAGCAGCAGCGAGAGGATCGCCACGGCACAAAACCAGGCCCAGGCGATCCGGCCGCCGCAGGCATTCAGAACCACCTGTAAAAGCAGAGCGCAGAGCATGGGGCTTACATAGGTATTGACGGGGATCAGGCTCCCCAGGCACATGACGCACACCGCCAGCGCCGCCAGAACACCGCCCAGAGCCATCGCTCTGGCGGAAGTTGACGCATTTTGCAAGAACGCATTCTCCTTTCGGATTTTGAGACGATTATACGAAAAATCCCCATGGATTACAAGGCCATTCCATTGACATTTTCTCACGTTTGCGATATATTGATAAAGAAGAAACCGGAAATGGAAGGTGTTACCCATGGAAATTTCAGTCGGCATGAAGGGCGAAGCCAGCGCCCTGGTGGAAAAAGAGGATACTGCTCAGGCCGTAGGCTCCGGCAGCCTGCTGGTCTACGCCACCCCCTGCATGGCAGCCCTGATGGAGGGTGCTGCCTGCGCCGCCATTGAGGAAGCCCTGCCTCAGGGTCAAACCAGCGTAGGCACAGCCCTGAACCTGGAGCATACCAGCGCCACTCCCGTAGGCCTGGAGGTCCGGGCTGAGGCAGAAGTAACAGCCGTGGAGGGCAAGAAAATCAGCTTTGCCATCACCGCCTTTGACGAAGCCGGAGAGATCGGCAAGGCCAGCCATACCAGAGTACTGGTTGGCAGCGAGAAATTTCTGGAGAAAACCTATCAAAAGCTATAAGGAGGACTGACCATGGAAGACTACGGCGCAATGATTCGCAATACCTTTGAGCTGGGCAGCGTCCGGGATGCGGAGGCCCTGTTTGAGGCCTGCGTAGAAAACGCATTCCCCACCTCCCATTTCCGGCGGCTGGAGCTGATCCGGTTTGTGAAGGACGAGCAGTACATGGAGGGCCGCAGCTGGAACCATGTGTTTGACATTCGCAAGGACAAGCTCAACGGCTCCGATGTCTGGAAAGTCCACTGCCGCCGGGTTACTATGGGTTCAACACCAGACAAAACCGTTTGTCTGGATTACATGACCCTGGGCTTCGTTGCCTATCTGTACCAGGCGTGATATACATTGCAATTGGGCCGACACCCGCAAAAAGGTGTCGGCCCGTTTTTACTTCTTATCCGCAAGAATCAGTTTTTTGACCGCCTCAATGCCCACGCGGATTGCGCCGCTGGTGTCCTCGGTCATGGGCATGAACATGCCCGCCTTTTCCCGCTCCTGGTTCCAGACCGCATGGAAGCAGCTGCCGCAGCGGACGCCTCTGGCGGCGGCCACCACAAACAGGGCGGCAGACTCCATTTCGCTGGCCTTTACGCCCAGTCGCTTCCAGCTCTCCCACTTTTGCAGCAGATCGTAGGAAACCGGGCTTTTCTCCGGACTGTGCTGGCCGTAGAAGGAATCCTTGCACTGGACTACGCCCACGTGGGTGCGGAAACCCAGTTCCCGGCTTGCTTCCCGCAGGGCTACGGTCACGTCAAAATCCGGCACGCTGGGGTACTCAATGGGGGCATACTCCAAGGAGGTATGCTCATAGCGAACAGCGCCGCTGGCAACCACGATATCCCCGGGGCGGACTTGCAAATCAATGCCGCCGCAGGTGCCTACGCGGATAAAGGTGTCCGCCCCGATATTGGCCAGCTCCTCCATGGCAATGGCCGCGGAGGGGCCGCCGATGCCTGTAGAGCACACGGAAACCTTTTCGCCCAGGATGGTGCCAGTGTAAACGTTATACTCCCGATTCATGCCGATATGGACATGGTTTTCAAAATAAGCCGCGATTGCCTCGCACCGCCCCGGATCCCCGGGCAGGAACACATAGCGGCCTACGTCGCCCTCGGCGCAGTGAATATGATACTGCTTTTCCGTTTTCTGCATAGCAGGTTCTCCTTTGTATGAATTGTACAAAAATTATAGCATATTCTTTTGCTTTCCGCAAGGACTAGAACAAACTGATCTGGCTGGTGTCCGGCAGGGAGCCGAAAGCGCCGGCATCCTTCAGCATCTGGATGTGGGTCTTGGAGACCTTGGGGCAGGCTGCCGCCACTTCCTCGATGGACAGGAAGGTTTTCCCTTCCCTGCCCCGCATCAGGTCCCATGCCGCGTTTTCGCCCAGGCCGGAAATAGCCACAAAGGGCGGCAGAATCTTGCCGTCAATGACGAGAAATTTTGTGGCGTGGCTCTTGTAAACGTCGATGGGCAGGAAGTCAAAGCCACGGAGATAGTATTCATAGACCACCTCCATTGTGGTCAGCAGGTCCTCGTCCTTGTCTGTGGCGTTTTCGTTGGTCTCGATGGCTTCAATGTTTGCCTTGATTGCTTCCATTCCCTGGGTCATGAGCACTGCGTCAAAGCCGCCCTTCTGACTGCGGCGGTAGAAATAGGCCGCGTAAAAGGCCAGCGGATGGTAGACCTTGAACCAGGCAATCCGGAAAGCCATCATAACATAGGCCACAGCGTGGGCCTTGGGGAACAGGTATTTGATCTTCTTGCAGGAGCCGATATACCAGTCCGGCACCCCAGCGTCGATCATTTCCTGTTCCGCACCCTCAGGCAGACCTCTGCCCTTCCGGACGGCCTCCATGATCTTAAAGGACCGTTTTTCCGGCATACCGCAGGAAATCAGGTACAGCATAATGTCGTCACGGCAGCCGATGGCCTGGTCAACCGTGGCCGTTTTGGAGGTGATCAAATCCTTGGCGTTGCCCAGCCACACATCCGTGCCGTGGGAGAAACCGGAGAGCCGCAGCAGGGTATCGAACCGCTCCGGCATGGTGTCCATAAGCATACCACGGGTGAACTTGGTGTTAAATTCCGGAATGGCTACGGCGCCTGTCGGACCTAAGAGCTTGTCGTTCTCATAGCCCAGCTCCTTGGAGGAGGTGAAAATGGACATGGTGCGTTTGTCATCCAAGGGGATGGTCTTGGCATCCACGCCGGTCATATCCTCCATCATGCGGATCATGGTGGGGTCGTCGTGGCCCAGCATGTCCAGCTTCAGCAGGTTTTCCTCCATGGAGTGGTATTCAAAATGGGTGGTGATCTGGTCGGCGTTGGGGTCATCGGCGGGGTGCTGCACCGGGCAGAAATCCCAGATTTCATTCTCCTGGGGAATAACCACCAGGCCGCCGGGGTGCTGGCCCGTGGTCCGGCGAACGCCTACGCAGCCCGCGGCAAGCCTCGCCTCCTCTGCCCGGCTGGCGGTCTTGCCCCGCTCTGCCAGGTATTTTTTTACGTAGCCAAAAGCGGTCTTTTCGGCCACAGTACCGATGGTACCTGCCCGGAACACATGGGACTTTCCGAACATTTCCACGCAGTAGGCATGGGCCTTGGACTGGTATTCACCGGAGAAGTTCAGGTCAATATCGGGGACCTTGTCGCCGCCGAAGCCCAGGAAGGTCTCAAAGGGGATGTTGAATCCGTCTTTATCGAACTTGCTACCGCACTTGGGGCAGACGGCGTCCGGAAGGTCCGCGCCGCAGCCGTAGCCCTTGGGTACATCAAAGGTCGTGTACTTGCACGCCGGATTGGGACAGCGGTAGTGGGGCGGGAAGGAATTGACCTCCGTAATGCCGGACATGTAGGCAACTATGGAAGAGCCAACAGAACCACGGGAGCCGACCAGATAGCCGTGCTCCAGGGAGTTCTGCACCAGCTTCTGGGCGGACATGTAAATCACGTCGTAGTGGCAGGAAATGATGTCATGCAGCTCCGTCTCAACACGCTTCGTAATCAGCTCCGGAGGATTCTCACCATAAAGTCTGTGAAGCTTGCCATAGACCAATGCTTTCAGGTCCTCCACAGAGTTCTCGATCTTGGGGGCAAACAGGTTATGGGGTACAGGCCGCAGGGTCTCGCACATATCCGCGATGAGATTGGGGTTGGTAACTACCACCTCATAGGCCTTCTCCTCGCCCAAGTAGCTGAATTCCTCCAGCATATTGTCTGTGGTGCGGAAATAAAGAGGATTGGGCTTATCCGCGTCGTCAAAGCCCTTGGTGGCCAGCAGAATATGCCGGAAACTCTCGTCCTCCGGGTTCAGGAAGTGAACGTCGCCTGTGGCGACCACCATCTTGCCCAGGGCCTCGCCCAGCCGGACCACGGTCCGGTTATACTCCCGCAGCTGCTCCACGTCTTTGGCGATGCCCTTGGCAAGCATAAACATATTATTTGCCAGAGGCTGAATTTCCAGATAGTCATAGAAGGAAGCAATACGCTTCAGCTCGTCCTCACTCTTGCCGTCCAGAATGGCCTGGAACAGCTCGCCTGCCTCGCAGGCGGAGCCGATAATCAGGCCCTCCCGCAGCTCCAGCAGCTCAGACTTGGGAATTCTGGGTACACGCTTGAAGTATTTCAGGTTGGAATCAGAAATCAGATGGTACAGGTTCCGCAGACCCACCTGATTTTTCGCCAGAATGATGATATGCCGGGCATGCCGATCTGTAATGCGGCTCTTGGCCCGGAGGGACGTCATGCGGGGGTTGATCTCCTGTAGGGTATGGATCCCCAGCTCCTCTTCCATCTTCCCCATGAGCCGGTGCATGATGAGGCCGCAGGTGACGGCGTCGTCCGCTGCCCGGTGATGGTTGAAGTCCGGCAGGCTCAGGGCATTGGACACGATGTCCAGCTTGAATTTTGTCAGCTGGGGCAGCATATTCTGTGACAAAATCAGGGTATCTGCCGCCGTATAGGTATAGGGCAGTCCCTGACGACCGCACTCGGCCCGGATAAAACCGGTATCGAAGTCGGAGTTGTGGGCCACCAGGACCCGCCCGTCAACGAATTTCAGAAATTTCGGCAGCACCTCTTCAATGAGCGGCGCACCATGGAGCATTTCGTCCGTAATGCCGGTAAGCTCTATAATTTTCTTTTCCAGGGGACGCTGCGGGTCTACAAATGTCTGGAAGCGGTCCAGCTCTTCTCCGTTTTTCATCACAACCGCGCCGATTTCAATGATCCGGTCATTGGCAGAACTGAGGCCCGTGGTTTCCAGATCAAAAGCCACGTATTCGTCGTCAAACCGGATATCCTGTTCTCCGTGAACCACAATGCGGTCGTCCACATCATTGACGTAGTACCCTTCTACGCCGTAGAGGATCTTTATATTCTCGTCCGTTCCGGCCACCTTGGCCTTGGCAGCGGCCTTCATGGCGTCTGGGAAGGACTGGGCTACGCCATGGTCCGTAATGGCAATAGCCCTGTGGCCCCAGGCGGCGGCCTGCTTGACAGCGGCAGCGGTGTCCGTCAGGGCGTCCATGTTGCTCATGGTGGTGTGCAGATGCAGCTCTACCCGCTTACCGTCCGGCGCCGTGTCCTTCCGCTTGGGCATGGAGCCTGGCATCATGGCATAGGGCTTCAGCACCATGTCGTTTTCAAACCGGTCCTCGATAAGCTTACCCTGGACCCGCAGAACGCTGCCCATTTGTACATTGTCCAGAATGGGCTTTGCCTCCTTGGCTTCCAGAAAACGCGTGACCCGGATAGAATTGGTGTTGTCCGTCATATCGAACTTCACCACCCAGGCATTCCGCTTGGTCAGCTCCTTGTGCTCAATGGCAAAGACCCTGCCCTCTACAATGATGGTGCCCATATCCAGGTTCAGGTCCTTCATGGGAACGGCAGTACCCCGGAAGGGTTTGCCGTAGAAGGTCTCGCTGTCCTGGGGCTTTCGCTCCTCCTTCTGCTCCTGTCTGGCCTTTGCGGCGGACGGAGCCGCGCTGAGGGCCTCATCCCGGAGTTTTTCCATGGCCTTGGTCAGCGCCTCGCCGGTCAGGTCATGGTTGGCGTTCACCGAGACGGTAACATCCGCGGCAAAACGCTCCCGCAGGGCCTTTACAACGCTGGGAATCTGGGCCTCCACCCCTGCCTTTCCGTTGGCCACCAGGGAAACCGTCAGGTGGTTCTCTGCCCAGTCCCATTTTGCCCCAGCCAGGGATCCCCGGGTCATGGGGTCCTGGTCTACAAACAGGTCCCGCAGCTCCTCCGGTTCTATTTTGGAAAGCTCCCGGGCCGGGTGGGTCAAAGTGATCTCCAGACTCCGCAGACCGTACAGGGACAGAATGTCCTTTTCCGCCTGTCGGGTCAACCGCCGTGGCACATAGCTCTCCGTGTGGGCAGCCACCTCCACGCTTCGATTTTCCGCCCGGATATCCACGGCCACAAGGGCCGCCTGAGAAAGGGCCTCGCGGATCTCCTCAGGCGGCTCGTAGTCCGGGAACATATTCAGTAAATAAACCGTTTCATTCATAGCTGTTCAATACGGCGCAGCAGTTCCGGCAGAAGCTCGTCATAGGGAAGCTTTGCCACCTGCTGGCCCTTTTCAAAAATCATGCCCCAGCCATCACCGCCGGCAATGCCGATATCAGCCTCCCGGGCCTCGCCGGGGCCGTTAACAACGCAGCCCATGACGGCCACCGTAATAGGCTTTTTGCAGTCCTTCAAAGCGGCATCCACCTGATTGACCAATCCGATAAGATCAATGCGGGTCCTCCCGCAGGTCGGGCAGGAAATAATATCCACACCGTCCTTCCGCAGCCCCGCGGCCTTCAGAATGTCCTTGGCGGCATAGACCTCCTCCACCGGATCGTCCGTCAGGCTCACCCGCAGGGTGTCGCCGATGCCGTCCAGAAGCAGCGCACCGATGCCCATGGCGGATTTAATCAGGCCCTGCCGCACGGGGCCGGTCTCCGTGACGCCAATGTGCAGGGGGTAATCGCACTTCCCGCAGAACAGCCGGGCCGCTTTCACCATGGTGGGGACATGAGAAGACTTCATGGAAACGCAGGTATCATAGAAGCCATACTTTTCCAGCAGCTCCAGATGGCCGAAAGCGCTTTCCACCAGAGCTTCCGCCGTAGGATGGCCGTACTTTTCCAGCAGCTCCTTCTCGAGACTCCCGCCGTTGACGCCGATACGGATAGGGATGTGCTTGTCCTTGCACACGTCTACCACGGCTTTGACCCGATCCTCCCCGCCGATATTCCCGGGGTTGATACGGATTTTGCTGGCCCCGCCCTCCGCGGCGGCGATGGCCAGCCTGTAGTCAAAATGGATGTCCGCAACCAGAGGCAAAACGCTTTCTTTGCAGATCTGGGCAAAGCCCCGGGCGGCCTCCATATTGGGTACGGCCAGCCGGGCAATCTGGCAACCGGCTGCGGCCAGGGAACGAATCTGTGCCAAAGAACCCTCTACATCTGTAGTTTTGGTATTGAGCATGGACTGGATCACTACTTCCGCACCGCCGCCGATGGGGACATTGCCCACCTTTATCTGTCTGGTCATTTCTTTTACCCCTTTATCGCAAAGATAATGTCCTTGAACATAATAAGTCCCATAAGGATCAGCAGAAGGATCATGCCCACGCCATGGACATAGCCCTCAATTTTCGGATTCAGTTTTTTCCGGGTCACGGTCTCAATGGCGGTGGTCAGCAGCACGCCCACCAGCCGCCCACCGTCCAGCGCGGGGATCGGCAGCAGATTCATAACGGCCAGATTGATGGCGATAAAGCCGCCGAAATACAGCAGATTCAGGAACGCGTAGTACCGGGAGCCGGAATTGTCGGCCACCTGGGCCATCTGGGTCACAATTCCCACCGGACCGGACACATCCTGAACGCTGGCCTTGCCCGTAAAGAGCATTTGCAGGGACAGCCGCACCATACGCACAGTATCCCGGGTGCTGGCCCAGGTGTATTTCATGGTTTCCCCGAAGCTGGCCTCAACCAGCGAAAAGCTGAAGCCGAAGCGCTGGGAGGTAGTGCCGTCCTCGTTTTCAAAATCCCGCTTGGCCATATTCAGGTCGTTCAGCACAATTTTCTTGCCGTCCCGCTCCAGAACCAGATCATGGATATCCCCGGGATTCAGAGAGAGGATCAGGGAAAAGTCACTGTACACATAGATCTTTTCCCCGTCCAGGGAGACAATTCGGTCCCCTGCCTGAATGCTGTCCGCAAAGCTGCACCGGGGATCCACCTCGCTGATGGTTGGCAGAATAAACTGCTTATCCGGAGCAAAGAAGCAGGCCAGCAGCACAACACCGGTAAGAAAATTCATGGTCGCCCCAGCGGCCAGAATAATCACCCGCTTCCACCAGGCCGCGTTGGGAAAGGCATGGGGATCGTCGCTGGCCTCATCCTCCCCTTCCATAGCGCAGAAGCCGCCAATGGGAATACAGCGGATGGAATAGAGGGTCTGGCCAACCTGCTTTTTGAAGATGGCAGGCCCCATAAACAAGGCAAACTCATTGACCTGGACGCCAAAAGCCTTGGCAGCAATGAAATGGCCCAATTCGTGAATAAAAATCAGGAAGCTGAACAGAAGAATTGCGAAAAGATAACTCATAGAATGCCTCAAACGTTGTTTTTTACGGAAAGTCTGGCAAGACGGTCCGTTTCCAGGATATCCTCCAGGGTAGGCGCGCTCAGGAAGTGCGTCTCCTCCACCGCCTTTTGGACCAACCGATAGATGTCGTAGAAACCGATCTCATCCCGGAGGAACATGGCGACAGCCGCCTCATTGGCGCCGTTCATGGCAGCGCAGGCGTTGCCGCCCCGCTTGGCGCAGTCCCGGGCCAGAGCCAGGCAAGGAAACGCTTCCAGGTCCGGCTTGACAAAGGTCAGGGCTGCGCACTGGGTCAGATCCAACCGGTCAACAGGGCTGGGCAGACGTTCCGGATAGGTCATGGCCAGCTGAATGGGCAGGCGCATATCCGGCGTGCCCAGCTGGGCCATAATTGCGCCGTCATTGAACTCTACCAGACTGTGGACAATGCTCTGCCGGTGAATCAGCACATCTACCTGTTCCAAAGGCAGATCATACAGCCGCATAGCCTCAATGACCTCCAGGCCCTTGTTCATAAGGGTCGCGCAGTCAATAGTGATCTTTGGTCCCATTTTCCAGTTTGGGTGCTTCAATGCGTCCGCCTTGGTCACACGACGGAGAGCTTCCCGGTCCATGCCGAAGAAGGGGCCGCCGGAACAGGTCAGAAGCAGTCTGCGGACCTCTCTCCTATCGCCGCAGCCCATAAGGCACTGGAAGATAGCGGAATGCTCAGAATCCACAGGAACGATCTCCGCCCCCCAACGTCTGGCCTCGGCCATGACCAGTTCTCCGGCGCAGACCAGAGTCTCCTTATTGGCAAGGCCGATACGCTTTCTCGCCCGGATGGCGGCCAAAGTGGGCTTCAGGCCCAGCATGCCGACCACAGCCGTAATGACGCAATCGGCGCTGTTCAGGGTCGCGGCGGCAAGAAGCCCCTCTTCCCCCCAAAGCACCCGGGTCGGCAGGTCATGGATAGCCTGCTTCAGTTCGTCCGCTCCTTCTTCCGTAGCGACAACGGCCAGCTCCGGCCGGAACTCCCGGCACTGCTGCGCAAGCCGCGCAATGCTGGTGCCCGCCGTCAAAGCCCCCACGCGGATCTGTGGATATATCCGAACCACATCCAGGCTTTGCCGGCCGATGGAGCCGGTGGATCCCAAAATACTGACGCACTTAATCATATGCTTACACCGCCAAGGGTAGAATCAGAAGAAGCGCTTCCACCAGAGGGGCCACCAGGACCAGAGAATCAAAGCGATCCAGAAAGCCGCCGTGGCCGGGGAGCAGGTTGCCATAGTCCTTGATGCCGGTCTGCCGCTTGACCACGGAGAAGCACAGATCTCCCATCACATCCACACCGGAACCCAGCAGCGCATAGAGAACTGCCGCACCATAGTTTACCCGGAATTTGAGCACAGGCCCAAGAATAATGGCGTAAATAATCATGCCAACCAGCGCAAAGCCCACGCCGCCCAGTACGCCCTCGATGGTCTTATTAGGGCTGACCACCGGGGCAAGCTTGTGACGGCCAAATCTCATGCCGATAAAATAAGCGCCAGCATCGGAGAGAAAGGCAATTGTAAAAGGAATCAGGACAAAGTAGCGTCCGTTTTCACCCATCAGAATACGGATAAGCGCGCTCAAAAGCAGCGGGATCAGATACCCGCCCAATGTACAAAGGCCGACGGATTCCACGCTCACCTTTACATGGTCCATCATGACCTCAGAAAACAGCAGCATAAAGAAGGCGATCGAGCCGATCATCAGGTACGCCTGTAAGCCGCCGTAGTAGCTCCAGATGGCCATGGCGAAGGCCATAAGGGCGCTGTAGATAACCATGCGCACCCGCCGCATCAGGCCGGTGCGGTACAGGAACTCATAGGCCCCCACCGCCAGCAGCGCCCCGAACACCAGGGCCGCTACGATCTCCGGGGCCACCAGAAGGATAATCAGCAGCACCGGAATGGCAATTGCCGCTGTGATAATTCTCGTTTTCATTGGTTATACGCCTCCAAACCGGCGGCTGCGCCGGTGATATTCCGCAATGGCCTTATCCAGGTCCTCCGGGCCGAAGTCGGGCCACAGCACATCCATGAAGACGTATTCGGCGTAAGCGGACTGCCAGAGCAGGAAATTGCTGGTACGCATTTCCCCGGAGGGCCGGATAATCAGCTCCGGGTCCGGTACTCCGGCAGAATACAGGTAGTTGTCAAAAAGGCCTTCTGTCAGGTCCTCGGGGCGGCGTTTTCCCTCCGCCACCTCCTGCGCAAAGGCCCGGGCGGCCCGGACGATCTCGTCCCGTCCGCCGTAGTTCAGGCAGAAATTGACCTGCACATCATAATTGACCGACCGGTTCTCCGCGTCATGGCACAGCTTTTGCAGCTGAGGAGACAACCGGCTCAGGTCGCCGAAGAAGCGGAACCGGACCCGGTTTTTCTCCATGTCCAGCAGGGCTTCCTCCAGATATTTGCGAAGCAGGAGCATAATGCCGCCCACTTCCTCCTGGGAACGCTTCCAGTTTTCCGTAGAAAAGGCGTAGACCGTCAGATATTCCACACCCAGGCTGCGGCAATAGTTGGCGATCCGTCGGAATGCCTCCGCACCGGCGCTGTGTCCGGCAGTACGGGGCAGACCTCGTTTTTTCGCCCAGCGCCCATTGCCGTCCATGATAATGGCGATATGCCTGGGCGGTGCCGGGAGATTTTCATTTTCAAGCGCCATGGGCGTTCCCTCGATTTCTGGTATTTTGGTAGAAAACCTTTAGGGGCGGCTATCAGCCGCCCGAAAGGTCTCAATAGTGAGCTGTGCGGTCAAAACGCTCAGGCCCAACAGTCGGTGTGCGGCTGCCAGCCGCCCCTATGGGATGGGCGATTGTCCGCGCAGGCTTTCCATTCAAATGGACATCAGCTCTTTGTCCTTGGCGGCCAAAGCGGCGTCCACCTTTTTGATATACTTGTCCAGCATATCCTGCAGGTCCTTCTCTGCTTTCTTCTGGTCATCCTCGGTGATCTCGTTGTTCTTTTTCAGCTTCTTGACATAATCCATGCCGTCCCGGCGGATGTTCCGCATGGCGACTTTGGCGTCTTCGGCATACTTCTTGACCTGCTTGGAGAGGTCTTTCCGGCGCTCTTCCGTAAGCTGGGGGAAAATCAGGCGAATGACCCGGCCATCGTTCTGGGGGTTGATACCCAGATCGGACATCTGGATGGCCTTCTGAATATCCTTCAGCAGCTTGGTATCCCAGGGGCTGATGACCAGGGTGCGGGCATCGGGAGAAGAAATGGTGGCAACGCCGTTCAGCGGAGTCTCGCTGCCGTAATACGAAACGGTAATACGGTCCAGGACCTTGGCATTGGCCCGTCCCGCGCGGACAGCATCAAAGTCCTCCCCCAGGTGTACCAGGGTACGGTCCATTTTTCTGGAAAATTCGGTGAAATCTACGCTCATTGTTTAGTCCTCCTTTACGATGGTTCCGATCTTTTCCCCGCGGACGACGCGGAGAATGTTGTTGGGGTCAGCCAGGGCAAAGCAAACCAGGGTCATATGGTTGTCCATGGCCAGGGTCATTGCGGTTGTATCCGTAGCCTTCAGGTGGCGGGCCAGGACCTCGTCATAGGTCAGCTCGTCAAACCTGACGGCAGTGGGATCGGTATTGGGGTCGGCGGAGTAGATGCCGTCCACATTCTTCGCCATGAGAATGGCATCCGCTTCGATCTCTACACCCCGGAGCACAGCACCGGTGTCGGTAGAGAAATAGGGGTTGCCGGTTCCGGCAGCAAAGAGGACCACTTTCCCCTCGTTCAGGTAACGGTCAGCGGTATCCCGGGTGAAATACTCGGCAAACTTGTTCATTTCCACAGCGGACAGCACCCGGGCAGGCACTCCGTGCTGCTCCAGAGCATCGGCCATGGCAATGCAGTTCATAACGGTCGCCAGCATGCCCATGGCATCGCCATGAGAGCGCTGCATCTTGTCCGCACCGTCCTTCACGCCCCGCCAGAAGTTGCCGCCGCCAATAACCAAGCCAATCTGCACACCCAGATCCCGGCACTGTCTGATGGCTTCGCACACAGGATGGATCACACCATAGTCCAGACCCCGGTGCTGTTCGCCCGCCAGCGCCTCGCCGCTGAGTTTCAGCAGGATACGCTTGTATTTGATTTGAGACAAATCCGATCACTCCTTCTCTTGCGTCCGCACTGGGGCGCACCCCCCACACGGTATCGGCTCTATTTTAGCGTACAAACGGCAAATTGACAACCACTATTTTGTGAATTCTTTATTTTTCCCGAAAGATGTTCTTAAGGGCAGGCTTTTCCCAGAAATCTTTTGTTGCAATCGGCGATTGAATCGGTTATAATACCCCATTATACAAAGCTTTAGAGAGGAAGTTTTCGATATGGCAGAGATCGCGGAAAGTAAAAATTTCATCCATGCCTTTATTGAGGAGGATATCGCCCCCGGCGGCCAGTTCGCCGGGAAGACTGTACACACCCGTTTCCCGCCGGAACCCAACGGCTACCTGCACATCGGTCACTGCAAGGCCTTGATCATCGACTTCGGCACCGCCGAAAAATTCGGCGGCTTGTGCAACCTGCGTATGGATGATACCAACCCCACCAAGGAGGATGTTGAATTCGTTCAAGCCATTCAGGAGGATATTCACTGGCTGGGCTTTGACTGGGGCGACCGGTTCTTCTACGGTTCCGATTACTTCGAGAAGGACTACGAGTACGCCGTAGAGCTCATCAAGAAAGGGCTGGCTTACGTCTGCGAGTTGACCCCTGAGCAGTTCAAGGAGTACCGGGGCGACCTGAATACCCCCGCCGTCTCCCCCTACCGGGACCGTCCCATTGAGGAGAGTCTGGACCTGTTCGCCCGGATGCGGGCCGGGGAATTTGAGGACAACCGGTATACCCTTCGGGCCAAGATAGACCTGGCCTCCGGCAACTTCAACATGCGGGACCCGGTCATCTACCGCATCCGCCATATGCACCATCACCGCCAGGGGGACAAGTGGTGCATCTACCCCATGTATGACTTTGCCCACCCCATTCAGGACGCTCTGGAGGGTATTACCCACTCTCTGTGTTCCCTGGAGTTCGAGAACCACCGTCCACTGTACAACTGGGTGGTGGAGCATGTGTCCGTGCCCAATCATCCCCGGCAGATCGAGTTCGCCCGGCTGGGCATCGACCACACGGTGCTTTCCAAGCGGAAGCTCCGGGCCCTGGTGGAGAACGGCTATGTATCCGGTTGGGACGATCCCCGGATGCCCACCCTCTGCGGTCTGCGCCGCCGGGGCTACACCCCCGCCTCCATCCGCAACTTCTGCGACCGGGTGGGGGTGGCCAAGTCCCCCAACACCATTGAGTACGCATTTCTGGAGCACTGCTTGCGGGAGGACCTGAACGAGACAGCCAAGCGGGTCATGACCGTGCTGGACCCGGTCAAGCTGACCATCACCAACTATCCCGAGGGCCAGACCGAGACCTTCCGGGTAGAGAATAACCCCAACGATGCCGAAGCCGGTGCCCGGGAAATCACCTTCTCCCGGAACCTCTGGATCGAACGGGACGACTTCCTGGCCCAGCCCATCCCCAAGTACAAGCGCCTGTATCCCGACGGGCCCGAGTGCCGCCTGAAGGGCGCCTACGTCATCAAGTGTACCGGCTGCGTCACAGACGAAACCGGCAAGGTCACGGAGGTTCTGGCCACCCACGATCCCGACAGCAAGGGCGGCGATCCCGCCGACGGTCGGAAGATCAAGGGCGCTACCATCCACTGGGTAGATGCCGAAACCTGCGTGGACTGCGAGGTCCGCCAGTACAGCAACCTCTTTGACGATCCCGATCCCGATGCCGCCGGAAAGGACTTCCTGGCCTGTCTGAACCCCCATTCTCTGGAGGTGCTGACGGGCTGCAAGGCGGAGGCCTCTCTGAAGGACGCTAAGGCTCCCGAATCCTATCAGTTCATGCGCCTGGGCTACTTCTGCCCCGACAGCAAGGATTCCACTCCCGATCACCTGGTCTTCAACCGTTCCGTCAGCCTGAAGGACAGCTTCAAGCCCGCAAAGTAAAAACGCATAGAAACAACCCCGGATGCCGCTTTTCGAGCGGGATCCGGGGCATTGCTTTACTTTTTCTCTTCTTTCATGGCTGCCCGCAAGTGGACGGACAGGACAGCCAGAGAGGTGGCCATATTTTCGTTCTGCACCAGGATATTGGCCGGAACATCCAGATGGGTAGGGGCGAAGTTCCAGATGGCCTTGACGCCGCCGACGATCAGCATATTGGCAACCTCCTGGGCAGCGGAGGCGGGCACGGTGATAATGCCCATAAGCACCTTATGGAGCTTACAGTAGTGCTCCAGCTTGGTAATGGGATAGATGGGCTGGCCGTCCTCGGTCTTCTCCATGGTGGGGGCCACGTCAAAGGCTGCCTGGATGTTCAGACCGTAAGCCTCGAAGCCGGAGTAGGCCATCAGCGCAAGGCCCAGCTTGCCGGCACCGATCAGCACGGCATCGGTGGTGTTGTCGTAGCCCAGGAACTGCTCAATGTCATCGATCAACGCCTCCCGCTGGTAGCCCACCTTGGGACGGCCGCCGTCGGAAACGATGGCCAGGTCCTTACGTACCTGCACCTCGCCCATATCCAGGGCATTGGCCAGGGCCGTGGCGGAAATATTGGCAGGGGCCGTATCCGGCAGGCTCTTCAGATAGGCGAGATAACCGGGAAGCCGTTTCAGAACGGCCTTGGAAATTTTTGTATTCTGTTCCATATGATTCTTCGCTCCTCTTTTATCGATACCATTTCCTATCGATACGATTTTTTATCGATTATACCACTTCCGGCACTTTTTTTCAAGAAGCAAATCCTATTATATTTATCGATACATTTATAAGTATTTCTTTAGGATACTCAGGCGCAGCTCATCTGTTTCTGGAACTCCCGGCGCAGCTTGCTGAGGATCCGCTTTTCCAGCCGGGAAATGTAGGATTGAGAGATTCCCAGGAGCTGGGCGATCTCCTTTTGCGTCAGTTCCTTCTGCCCGTCCAGGCCAAAGCGCATACCGATAAGCTGCCGCTCCCGGTCATTCAGCTCTGTAAGAGCCTGCCGCAGAGCCCCCAGGTCCGCGTCAGCCTCCAAGGAAGCGAATATCTCCTCTTCCCCGGTGCCCAGAATATCTGAAAGCAGAAGTTCGTTACCGTCTCCGTCCTGGTTGATGGGTTCATCCAGAGAAACCTCGGTCTTTTGGTTGGATATCTTCCGGATGTGCATGAGTATTTCATTTTCAATGCACCGGGAAGCGTAGGTGGCAAGCTTGATATTCCGGTCCGCCCGATAGGTACCGATGGCCTTCATTAGGCCGATGGTGCCAATGGAGATCAAGTCCTCCAGATTCGTGCCCGTGTTCTCAAACCGCCGGGCGATATAGACCACCAGCCGCAGATTGTGCTCCACCAGAGTCTGCCGGGCGCTTTCTTCTCCCCGGGACAGTGCCTCGATGGCGCTGCGCTCGTCCTCCCCCTTCAAAGGCGCGGGCAGCACATCGCTGCCGCCGATATAATAAAGGACCTGCTCCTGCCGGGTAAAGAATCGCGCGATTTTCTGCAAAAAATTCATACGCTGCCTCCTATCAAAGCCTGATATGCTATCCCGCCTACCGAACTGGGCGCAAAGGCCACCACGCTCGGCCGCCGTTTGCCCCCCAGAATCACATCCGTCACCTTCATACCCAATAGGAATCCTTCCGCCTGTCCCACACTCCGGTAGGGAATCAGCCGAAGGCCCGGAATGTGCCCTTCCGTCAACGTCTCCATCGGTTTTTCCAGCTGTTCCGGGGTCAGTCCTGTCAGGGTCCGGCTGGCATCCCGGTCGATGACCAGGACCCGCTCCCCTGTTACCGGGTCCATCAGGGTATTGCCGGTGTCCCGCAGGGCCGTCAGATGAACGGTTGCACCGTTCCGGGATATCTCCAGGGGCACGAACTGCCCGGCCCCAGTCCGCCCATGCAGCAGGAAGGTGCAGGACACCCACAGCAGTACCGCGCAGAGCAGGAGCTTTCCCGGACTGTTCCGGGCCGCCAGCTGGGCCATGCCTCCTAAAGACAGGCTCAGCAGCAAAAACACCCCGCCCTGCTGCAAAGTGCTTTTCCGGGGACCAAAAGCCAGGAGCGCCATGAGACCCAGGAAGACCAGCCGCCAAAGTGTGTTTCCTAGAAAAGCGAACCCCGGAAACAGGCACACCCCGGCATAGCCCCCGCCCAGCGCCGCGGCCCCCAGCAAACGTCCCTGCCGTGCCGCATTGCCGGAAATCCTTGCGGACGCGAACAAAAGCAGATAATCCACCAGAAAATTGAAAAGCACCGTCAGATCCCAGTACATTGCAGCCCCCCTTCCCCGCTGTCTGAAATGAGTATAGCCCTCCGGTGGACAAGAATGCCGTCGCAGCAAAGTGGGGCGCGCGGCGCAAGTTCCGCAAAGTCTCCCCCGCTTTCGGGCACAGCACCGGTAAGCTTTCAAAAGGTTCCTATCCCAAAGGGCATGAAAAGGGCGCTGCAAATCGCAGCGCCTCGAAACTTATATTTCTTCCTTCCGCTCCACGCCGCGGATATTCTTCTCCGCCTTGAAGCGGGGTGTCATCAGCTCGTGGCCGCAGCCCAGGCATTTCAGACGGAAATCCGCCCCCGTGCGCAGGACCTGCCAGCGCTTTTCCCCGCAGGGGTGGGCCTTTTTCATGGTCAGAACATCTCCAATGCGAATATCCATGGTCAGACCTCCTTTTTGACGGCATCCCAGTACTGCTTTGCCGCCTGCTCCAGCTTATTCGGGCCGTACTCGTAATAATGCGTCCCCACCAGCTCGTCGGGAAGATACTGCTGGGCCACCCAGTGGTTGGGGTAGTCATGGGGATAGAGGTAGCCCTGGCTGCGCTCCTGGGTGAAGGTATCTGCATGGACATTCTGCAAATGTCTGGGAAACGGACCGGCCTTCCCCTTCTGTACGTCCGCCAGAGCGGCGTCCAAAGCCAGATGGCCGGAATTGGACTTGGGCGAGGTTGCCATCAGCACAGCCGCGTCTCCCAAGGGGATCCTTGCCTCCGGCATACCCAGCATCAGGGCCATATCTACACAGGACTTGACAATAGGGATAATCTGGGGGTACGCAAGACCCACATCCTCCGCAGCAATGACCATCAGCCGGCGGCATGCGGATTGCATCTGGCCCGCCTCCAGAAGCCGGGCCAGATAGTGGCAGGCAGCGTCCGGGTCAGAACCCCGGACGGATTTTTGCAGGGCAGACAGCAGATCATAGTGGTTGTCTCCATCCCGGTCCGCCCGCATGGCGCTCTTCTGGGTCACAGCGGCGGCATCCGCCATGGTCAAGGGCAATCTATCTCCCTGGGGCACCGCCGCGGAAAACAAAACCTCAATGGCATTCATGGATTTGCGCAGATCGCCGCCGCTGGCCCCGGCAATATAGTCGAGGACACCCGCCTCCGGCTGAGCCGTCAGCCCGGTTCGTTTTTCCATAAAGGCCACCGCCCTGTCCACTGCCTTTCTCGCCGCTTCCTTGGTGATCTGCTTGAACTCGAACACTGTGGAGCGACTCAGGATGGCGTTGAACACATAAAAGTAAGGGTTCTCCGTGGTGGAGGCGATCAGGGTAATCTTGCCGTTTTCGATGTACTCCAAAAGGGACTGCTGCTGCTTTTTATTGAAGGACTGGATCTCGTCCAGATAAAGCAGCACGCCGTTGGGGGCCATGAAGGTATCCAGCTGAGCAGTGATCTCCCGGATATCCGCCGTGGAGGCGGTGGTGGCGTTGAGCTTATAGAGGGCCCGGTTGGTCTGCTTGGCGATGATGTTGGCAACGGTGGTTTTTCCCGTGCCGCTGGGGCCGTAGAAAACCATATTGGGAATTTTCCCGGATTCGATCAAGCGGCGCAGCACAGCGCCCTTGCCCAGGATATGCTCCTGCCCCACCACATCATCCAGGTTTTCGGGCCGCAAAAGGTCGGCCAGAGGCTGGTACATACGTCTCCTCCTTTCAGGTATCGCACAGGGGCGGCAATTCTGCCGCCCCTGACTTGTTCAGAACGTTGCCACATCCGGGTCGGCGGGCTCCGCGCCGGTTTCCACGGAAACGGCAGTCAGCACGGGGCCAACGTCGCCCTTGTACAGGGGATGCTTCTCCGCGCCGATCTTCGCTGTAACCCAGACCCAGGAACGGGATTCCAGGCTCCCGGCCCCGGCATAACGGCAGGGAATGCCGCAGAACTGGATATCCTCCACGCAGCAGGTCATGACAAATCGGCCCGGGGCAAACATGCCGTTCTTGTCCCGGCGGAGCATGGCCACCTGACCCTTGAAGTGAACGGTCTTGCCATCGTACTTCTCCGGTTCCTCGGACACATCCCGATACCACAGAGCATAGTCCTCGTCCTTGATCTCGATCACAGGCGCGTTGATATCAAAGGGCAGCGGGTCCTCAATTTCATCGAACTTGGTAGTGCCGTCGGTATAGTCATAGAGAATGTCAATGCGGCGGTTGGCAGCTCTGGCCAGCTTGTGGAAGGGCATTACATCCTGCCCCGGGGTCATGCGGTTGAAAACCACCATCTGAGCCCCCATAAGCTTGTCCATAACCAGATTGCGCATATTGGCGTTGTATGTCATAAAGGTAGTGGCGTCGGCGAACATGACCTCCTGGGCGATGGCCCAGTTATCAGGAAAGCGCATATAGAGGTCGCCCACCTGCTGCATGCCGTTGAGCTCGGCCACCACGCGCTCGGCCTTGTATTTCTTCTGCAAAGCCTTCAGCTCTTCCTTTGTCACCGTCTGCTGATCCAGAACCTCCAGATAGACGTTCTTCTTGGGATAGGTGGAGAGGTCATACTCCTCCTCCCCTTCCTCGAAGATCAGGACCAGGGTCCGCTCTCCGGCGTTGAACCGGGGGTCCTCCAGGGTCTCCTGGATAAACTTGGTCTTGCCGGAATCCAGGAAGCCCGTAAAGGCATAAACAGGGATCTGCTGCATGACCATGGCTTACACCCCGAACAGCTCGGCAATGCCCTTCTCGTCCAGCTTGGAGCCGATGACGCAGAGCTTGCCGGTGACATCGGCGCTGCCGGAACGGACATTGTGCTCCTCGGGCACATAGTCAAAGTGAATCCAGGTGCCGTCCACCGCGGGCAGAATGCCCTTGGCCCGCAGGATCGCGCCGTAGTCGCCGGAATCCAGAGCCTTCAGAGCGTTCTCAATGGTCTGCTTCTCAAACTTTCGGGCAGTCTCGGTGCCCCAGGAGGTGAAGACCTCGTCGGCATGATGGTGATGATGATGGTGGTCATGGCAGCCGCAGGTGCAGTTTTCGTCATGCTCATGGTCATGCTCATGGTCGTGGTCATGATGATGCTCGTGCTCCTCGTGATCATGGTGGTGTTCATGCTCCTCATGGTCATGATCGTGGCAGCAGCAGTGATCGTCGTCCTCGTCATGATGGTGGTGATGATGCTCGTGTTCGTCCTCGTCATCATCGTCGTCATGGTGGTGATGATGGTGTTCGTGCTCCTCTTCCTCAGCCTCCAGGCGCTCGGATTCCAGCCGGGCCAGTTCAGCGGCCAGGGATGCCTTGCCCTCCATGGCGGAGATCAGCTGCTCACCGGTCAGCTCGCCCCAGGGGGTGGTGATAACAGTGGCAACGGAGTTGTGCTGCCGCAGAATTTCCACAGCGGCGTCCAACTTGGCCTGGGGGATGGAATCGGTACGGGACAGGATGATGGTAGAGGCAGTCTCCACCTGGTTGTTATAGAACTCACCGAAGTTCTTGGTATAGACCTTGACCTTTCCGGCATCCACAACAGCCACAGTATATCCCAGGGTAACATCAGGACCTGTTACCTTGTTCACAGCACCGATCACGTCGGACAGCTTGCCCACGCCGGAGGGTTCGATGATGATCCGGTCGGGATGATACTCGTTGATGACCTTTGTCAGAGCCTTGCCAAAGTCGCCCACCAGGGAGCAGCAGATGCAGCCGGAATTCATCTCCGTAATGTTGATGCCGGCGTCCTGCAGAAAGCCGCCGTCAATGCCGATCTCACCAAACTCATTCTCAATCAGCACCAGCTTCTGGCCCTCGTAGCCCTCCGCGATCATCTTTTTAATCAGCGTGGTCTTACCAGCGCCCAGGAAGCCGGAATAAATATCAACCTTTGTCATAAATAACACCTTCCAAAAGAATTTCCCAAGGGCAGCTTTCACCGTCCTTGCCTTATGCATACCTTATAAGTATAGCACGAACCTAATCAAAAATCCAGGGTAAGCGCAAAATTCACAGAATATTTCCAATTTCCGCCAAAATCCCGCAGCAAACCGGCTGCGGGAACTATCAGACTTCAAAGAGATTCGGCTCATGCGGGCAAAGGTCAGATAAGCTTTGCAAAGCATCCAGCCCTATGGCCTCCGCGCCCAGGCCCCGCAGGGCGGCTTCTCCCTCGCTGCCGTCATGGAATACACGGACGGGGGTCCAGCGGCTTTGCAGGTTCTGCGCCGTGCCGCTCCAAGTGCCGCCGATCCCAGCCCGGCTTTGCGCCGCCAGGACCAGCTGCCCCAGGGTGTGGATCACCCGGTTGCGGTGCAGGGCACGCTGGGGCGAAAAAGGCGCGTCATAGTCCTCCTCGCTGAGATAGAGCACGTTTGGGGTTTCCAGATAACTGTGCAGGGCATCCGGTACCACGCTGATCACCTGTCCCCCAGCCTCCAGACATCCCTGCTGGGCTGCCTGGTCGGCGCCTACTGCGTTACCGGAGACCAGGGCGAAGCCCTGCCTCGCCGCCTGACGGCCTGCCTCGTAGGCAAATGCCCGATTTTCCGGCATCAGCTTTCTGCTGCCCACGACGGATACCTTCGGTCTGTCAAGCAGCGCCAGATCACCCTTGGCCCACAGGCAGCCGGGGCTGTCCAATCCCAGCTTTTTACGGACAGATACGGGGTAATGCGCGTCCGTCCGCTGGATCGGAACGCATTTCCGAATTTTTGCCTTTTGCAGATACCGTTCCAGCAGCTCCGTATCCCCCAGGAGGGTCAAAATACGGGTGGAAAGCGGCTTGGCGTACCCCAGAGAGAGCAACTCTTTTTCCGTCAATTCTCCGGGTTCAAAAGCCCCATGGTCCAGGACCCTTTGGGAAAGGGTCCGCAGCTGGGCCGGGGTAAGGGGCTTCCGCTCCGGGTTGCCCAGATGGCTGGTCAGCAGCAGAAAGCCGTAATTTTCCATCAGCGGAATCTCCGCTTGGGTGCGGGGGGCGCTTTGACCTCTTCCTTGGTAAGCTTGCCGTCCTCGGACAGGAGCATGGGCTGAATGGTATAGTTGGAGTACTTCGCGATCTCGTCCAGCTTGGCCTTTTCCGGGAAGTTGCCGATGATGCTCCAGGCAATGCCCTTCCGCTTGGCCCGGCCGGTCCGGCCGATGCGGTGGACATAGTACTCGTTTTCTTCCGGCACATCAAAATTGATGACACAGTCCACATCGTCCACGTCAATGCCCCGGGAGGCCACGTCCGTAGCAACCAGCACCGGCAGCTTGCCGCTGCGATAGCGCTGCATGGTCTTTTCCCGCTGCTGCTGGCGGATATCGCCGTGGAGGCACTCGCAGTCCAGCCCTGCCCGCTGGAAATCGTCACACAGCCGCTGGCACATATGCTTGGTGTTGCAGAAGATCATAACCCGCTCGTAGCCCTGGCTCTTGATGAGCCGCAGGGTGGTGGCCGCCTTTTCCAAAGGGGTACAGGTCAGGCTGTACTGGTCGATATCCGGCCGGTCCTCCTGCTTGGGCTCCACGGTGATCTCCACCTCGTCCCGCTGGTACATCCAGGAGACAGTCATGACCTCCTGGGAAATGGTAGCGGAAAACAGGCCCAGATTCTTCCGATTCTTGACCTTTTCGATGATCCGGGTCACGTCCTTGAAAAAGCCCATGTCCAGCATCCGGTCAGCCTCGTCCAGCACAACAGTCTGGATCTTATCCAGGCGAACGGTCTTCCGGTTGTAGTGATCCATCAGACGGCCGGGAGTGGCCACCACGATCTGGGGCTTCTTTTCCAATGCCTTGATCTGCCCGCCGATGCCAGCGCCGCCATAGAGCACGGCTACCCGGATATTGTGGAAATAGGTCAGCAGCCCCCGCAGCTCATCACCGATCTGGATGGCCAGCTCCCGGGTCGGGGCCAGAATCAGCCCCTGCACATCTTCGCTTTCCGGGTCTATATGCTCGATCATGGGGATGCCGAAAGCAAAGGTCTTGCCGGTGCCCGTAGGGGCCTTGGCGATCACATCCCGCCATTGCAAAAAATACGGAATTGCCTCCGCCTGGATGGTTGTGGGGTAGCCATAGCCTTTCTTTTCCAAAGCCTTCAGCATAGCCTCCGACAGGCCCAGGCTTTCAAATGTAATGTTGCTTTCTTCCATAAACCTTCAGTCCTTTATTATATTCAGGGGTATTTTATCATTCTTTTCTGAAATTTGCAAGGCTTCCCCCATTTCTTCTTTGCAATTTCAAAGATTTGTGATAGAATGGGTACGATTTTGCGAAAAGGAGAATACCCATGCAGTCCATTGTAGAGATTTTGGCCCAG
This sequence comes from bacterium, assembly GCA_963661735.1. Taxonomy (GTDB): domain Bacteria; phylum Bacillota; class Clostridia; order Oscillospirales; family Oscillospiraceae; genus Faecousia. The sequence goes on from CAVLCF010000014.1 coordinate 36,466, forward strand.
GAGCTGGGCCAGAAGCAGCAGTATATTGAAAATGTGGTAAACCTCATTGATGAGGGCAATACCATTCCGTTTATCGCCCGCTACCGGAAGGAAATGCACGGTGCCATGGACGACACCACCCTGCGGAATCTGGAAACCAGGCTCACCTACCTGCGCAATTTACAGCAGCGCCGGGATGAGGTCAAGAAGTCCATTGAAAACCAGGGCAAGCTGACGGAAGAGCTGTCCGCCGCCATTGACAACGCGGCGACCATGACGGAAGTAGAGGACCTGTACCGGCCCTACAAGCAGAAGCGCCGCACCCGGGGCTCCATTGCCCGGGAAAAGGGGCTGGACCCTCTAGCGCAGGCAATCTATGCTCAGGATGGGCAAAATATCGAAGCTCTGGCAGCGGATTTCCTGGACACGGAAAAGGGCGTCGCCACCATAGAGGACGCCATTGCGGGAGCCTGTGACATCATCGCCGAGAATCTGTCCGATGACGCGGAAATCCGCAAAAACCTGCGCGGTTTGATCGCGCGCCGGGGCAGTCTTGTGAGCAAGGCTGATGATCCTGATGAGGATACGGTCTACAAGCTCTACTATGATTTCAATCAAAGCATTACCCGGCTTCTGGATCACCAGATTCTGGCCGTCAACCGCGGCGAGAAAGAGGGCGTTCTGAAGGTCAGCGTTACCCTCCCCGGAAATGAGGGCCCCGCTCTGGTATGCCGGGCCGCATTGAAGCCTACCATGCAGGTGGCCCAGCTGGTCAAGGCTGCGGCGGAGGACGCCTATGAGCGGCTGATCTTCCCCTCCGTGCAGCGGGAGATCCGAAACGAGCTGACAGACCGGGCCAGTCAGGGCGCTATTCACAACTTTGCCCTGAATCTGAAGCCCCTGCTGATGCAGCCCCCCGTAAAGGGCTTTGTGACTATGGGCCTGGACCCCGGATACCGGAATGGCTGTAAGGTGGCAATCATCGACCCCACCGGCAAGGTCCTGGATACCGCCGTAGTCTACCCCACCTTCTCTGAGCGAAAAAAGCAGGAGGCCATTTCTACTCTGTCCCAGCTCATGCGGAAGCACGGGGTAAAGCACATCGCCATCGGCAACGGCACCGCCTCCCGGGAAACGGAAGCCATGACCGTGGAGATGCTGCGGTCCTTCCCGGAGGCCAGCTATATGATCGTCAACGAGGCAGGGGCTTCCGTGTACTCCGCCTCCCCCTTGGCTGCTGAGGAATTTCCGGAATATGACGTGAATCTGCGCTCTGCCGTGTCCATCGCCCGACGGCTCCAGGATCCTCTGGCAGAGCTGGTGAAGATTGACCCCAAGGCCATTGGTGTTGGCCAGTATCAGCACGATTGCCCCCAGAAGGAGCTGGACGAGGCTCTGGGCGCTGTTGTGGAGGATTGCGTCAATGCCGTAGGCGTGGACGCTAATACGGCCTCCCGCAGCCTTTTGCAGCAGGTTTCCGGCCTGACGGCGGCCACTGCCAAAAACATCGTGACCTATCGGGAGGAAAACGGCCCATTTACCTCCCGCAGCCAGCTGAAAAAGGTTCCCAAGCTGGGACCCAAGGCCTTTGAGCAGTGCGCGGGCTTCCTGCGGATCCCTGAAAGCAAAGAGGTTCTGGACAATACCGGCGTTCATCCGGAATCCTATCCGGCGGCAAAAGCGCTTCTGAAGCTGATCCCCTGTGACGACCGGACTCAGCTGCCGAGCCTGCTGGAGACCTATGGTCTGAAGAAAGCCGCCGAGAGCTGCGGTGTGGGTGAGCCGACTCTGGCGGACATCGCCAAGGAGCTGGCAAAGCCCGGCCGGGATCCCCGGGACGAGCTGCCCAAGCCCATTCTGCGTAAGGACGTTCTGGAAATGAAGGACCTGAAGCCGGGTATGGTGCTGACCGGCACTGTACGCAACGTTATTGACTTCGGTGTGTTCGTGGACATCGGCGTCCACCAGGACGGCCTGGTGCACATCTCCGAGGTCTGCAGCCGCCGTCTGAAGCACCCCAGCGAGGCGGTCCAGGTTGGAGATATTGTGGACGTGATGGTCCTGAGCGTGGACGAGAAGCGCCACCGCATCAGCCTGAGCATGAAACAGGCGAAGAAGCAGCAAAAGTGATGCCTTTGCTCCAAAAATGCGGCATACTTGACAGGTTTCTTAAAATATTGTATAATTGCCGCAACAATCCTTAAGATTGGAGCTTTTATAATGAAAAAGTTGATTCATTTTCTGGTGCCGCTGCTGATGGTCGTTCTGGTCATTGCCAGCATCGGCTGGTACCTGTTTGTCTACGACCGTGCTTTCACCCGGGACCTTTTGCTGCAGCAGGCCCGGGATAACGATCTGAAGGGCAACACCAGCCTTTCCTCCTGGTTCTACAACCTTGCCTATAGCTTTTCCGGCCAGGACGAAAACGTAGCCATCGAGCTTGCCAACCAGTACAAGGCCTCCGGCAACTACACCAAAGCGGAGGTAACACTCTCCAAGGCCATCCGTGACGGGGCCACCAAGGAACTGTATATTGCCCTGTGCAAGACCTATGTGGAGCAGGACAAGCTTCTGGATGCGGTATCCATGTTGGCAAACATTCCCAATGCCTCCATTAAGGCAGAGCTGGAGGCTATGCGGCCCACGGCCCCCCAGGCGGACTACCCGTCCGGCTACTACAGCCAGTATATCTCCGTGACCCTTTCCTCCTCGGAAGGAACGCTCTATTATACCACTGACGGCGACTACCCTTCCATTGCGGATGATCCCTATTCCGCGCCCATTGCGCTGCCTTTGGGTGAAAGCCAGATCTATGCGGTCAGCGTGGCGGACAATGGTCTCGTAAGCCCCGTTACAATTCTGGGCTACACCATCGGCGGCGTTATTGAACCGGTTATTTTTATGGACGCATCCATGGAACAGGCTGTCCGAACCGCTCTCGGGTATGACCAGTCTCACGTTCTCTACACCAATGATCTCTGGCAGATCACCGAACTGGAGGTTCCCTCCGATGCCATGACGCTGGAGGATCTGATTTATCTGACTTATCTGGAAAGCCTGACGGTAAACGGCCGGAATATGAGCAATCTACAGGATTTCGCCGGACTGAACCATCTGAAAAAGCTGAATCTGTCCGGCTGCCGGTTCCCGGCGGAAAGTCTGAAAACCATTGCCGAGCTGCCCCAGCTGCGGGAACTGAACCTTTCTAACTGCTCCCTCAGCACGCTTTCCGGCCTGGAGGCTGCCGAGGCCATGGAGATTCTGGACCTCAGCGACAACACCATCCGGAACCTGGAGCCTCTCTCCGGGATGCCCGCGCTGACCGAGCTGCATTTACAGCACAATGCCGTTACGGACCTGACCGTTGTAGGCGGGCTTTCCGAGCTGACAGTGCTGGATGTTTCCTACAACGCCCTCACAAGCATTGCTCCCCTGACCGGCAACGTGCGACTGACCAAGCTGAACGCCGCCAACAACCAGATCCAGGATGTGAGTGCCGCGGCCTCTCTGCCCATGCTGGAAGAGCTGAACCTGGACTACAACAGCCTGACCGATATCTCCGGCCTGTCCGGCTGCGCCAGCCTGAAAACCCTGACCATCTCCAATAACCAGCTGAGCAACATTGACGCTCTGGCAGGCATCAGTACCCTGGAACGGCTGGACTTTTCCTACAATGGCGTGGCCACCCTGCCGGAATTTGCTTCTGACAGCGCCATGCAGGTTATCGACGGCTCCTACAATGTTCTGGAGTCTATTGACAGTATTGCCAAAATGGCGGACATCTCCTATGTCTATATGGATTACAACAAGCTCACCAGCGTAGACGCTCTGGCAGAATGCTACCACCTGGTTCAGGTCAATGTATACGGCAACGAGATCCCCGATGTTTCCGCCCTGACAGAGCACGATATCCTGGTAAACTACGATCCGACAGTGAAGGAATAAGCAAAATAGCTACAGGGACTGTTGCAAAATAGAAATTTTTTAAAATATACCTTTCTAAAAGTTAGAAATAGCGGCAGAAATCGCGAAATAATTGCGATTTCTGCCGCTAAATTATTAGAATGGTTTTCTAAAAAATCTATTTTGCAACAGCCCCCGGCTTTATGATTATCGGCAAATCTCATATCCGGAAGCCATCAGAACTGCCAGTCCACGTTCAAAATCCGCTTCCTTTATCAGCACATAATCTGTGTTGTAGGTCGAAAGCGCAAAAATGGAAATGGAATTGTCCGCCAATATGACGGAGATTTTTGCCAGGATGCCGATCAAAGAGAAATCCAGAACCCCCTGAATACGAAATGCTCTCCAGCCATCATCTCTTTGTATAACGTTGGAAGGCACTTCGTTTGTCAGACATACCAGAGAATTTTCTTCATCCGTTTTTCCCGTAAAGCAGAATTCGGAACGCCAATTTACAAGACTGTAATCCGCCACCTGGCATACGGAAAAATTCCGGGGAATGACTTTAAGCTCCAGCATAGTGTCCCTCTCATTGCTTCAGAAGCGTATAGGAGAAATCCTCAAATTTCACCTTATCCCCGATCTGGGCATCCCCCAGAATGGCCAGTGCCACATGGGATTCCGTCCCGGTGACATCGTAGCGGACAACGGCATAGTCGCCGTCAATATCGATTACGGTTCCAATCATAAAAGACTCCTTTCAAGAAAACCCGCCCCTGTTCCCAGGGGCGGGCAATTCCAGTTACACAGGAGAAATGCCTTGGGGATTAGCCCTTGTACATCTCAACCAGCTTCAGCAGGTGCTCGTAACGCTCCTTGGCGGCAGCCTCGTTCTTGGGGAACAGCTCAGCAGCGCGCTCGGGGAACTCACGGGTCAGACGGCTGTAACGGGCCTCGTTCAGCAGGAACTCCTGGTAGCCGCCCTTGGGAGCCTTGGAGTCCAGAGTGAACTTACCGGTCTCCTTGGAGGGATCGAAGCGGAACAGGTTCCAGTAGCCGCACTCAACAGCCTTCTTCATCTCAGCCTGGCAGTTGGTCATGCCGCCCTTGATGGAGTGCATCTCGCAGGGAGCGTAGCCGATGACCAGAGAAGGACCGTTGTAGGCCTCAGCCTCGGTGATGGCCTTCAGGGTCTGGGCCTGGTTGGCGCCCATAGCGACCTGAGCGACATAAACGTAGCCATAGCTCATAGCGATCTCTGCCAGAGACTTCTTCTTGGTTTCCTTACCGGAGGCAGCAAACTGAGCGACCTGGCCGATGTTGGAAGCCTTGGAGGCCTGTCCGCCGGTATTGGAGTAGACCTCGGTATCGAAGACGAACACATTGACGTCCTTGTTGGAAGCCAGCACATGGTCAACGCCGCCGAAGCCGATGTCGTAAGCCCAGCCGTCGCCGCCGAAGATCCACACGGACTTCTTGGACAGGTATTCCTTCTTGGACAGAATGTCCTTCACGGTGTCGCAGCAGACATTGGCTTCCAGGTTGGCAACCAGAGCCTTGGTAGCTTCCTTGTTGGCAGTACCGTCGTTGTAGGTGTCCAGCCAAGCCTGGCAGGCAGCCTTCCGGGCCTCGTCCTCGGTGTTGGCGATAACAGTGCGGACCTTGTTGACCAGGGACTCACGGATCACAGACTGAGCGGTGTACATACCCAGGCCATGCTCTGCGTTGTCCTCAAACAGGGAGTTTGCCCATGCGGGACCGTGGCCCTCAGCATTGACAGTATAGGGAGCGGTAGCAGCGGGGCCGCCCCAGATGGAGGAACAGCCGGTGGCGTTGGAGATATACATCCGATCGCCAAACAGCTGGGTCACCAGACGGGCGTAAGAGGTCTCGGCGCAGCCGGCGCAGGAGCCAGAGAACTCCAGCAGAGGCTTGTGGAACTGAGAACCCTTCACGGTGTTGTCCTGCATGTCCTTCTTCTCGGACACGTGGTCTACCATGTAGTTCCAGACTTCCTGCTCAGGCAGCTCCTGCTCCTGAGGCACCATGGTGATCGCCTGAGTGGGGCAGACACCGACGCAGACGCCGCAGCCCATGCAGTCCAGAGGAGAAACAGCCATCATGTACTTGTAAACGCCCTTGCCCTTACCGGCCTTGACGTCCACCAAACGGGCACCGGCGGGAGCGGCCTTGACCTCTTCCTCAGTCAGAGCGAAGGGACGGATGGTAGCATGGGGGCAGACATAAGCACAGTTGTTGCACTGGATGCACTTGGTCTCGTCCCAGTGAGGAACGGTAACGGCAACGCCGCGCTTCTCGTAAGCGGAAGCACCCAGGGGGAACTGGCCGTCGGGCAGATCGGCGAAAGCGGAGACGGGCAGGCTGTAGCCGTCCATCTTGCCCACGGGGGTCAGGATGTTCTTGACGACCTTGACGGTGTCGGCACGGCCTTCCAGATGTGCCTCGGCCTTGTTGTCTTCAGCATCAGCCCAAGAAGCGGGAACATCGATCTTCTTGTAAGCGTTGGCGCCCACATCGATAGCGTTCCAGTTCTTCTCGACAACGTCCATGCCCTTCTTGGCATAGGAGTGCTCAGCAGCATCCTTCATGTACTTGATGGCTTCCTCAGCGGGCATAACCTTTGCCAGGGAGAAGAAAGCGGACTGCAGGATGGTGTTGGTACGCTTGCCCATGCCGACCTTGATGGCCAGGTCAATGGCATCAATGGTGTACAACTGAATGTTGTTCTTGGCGATGTAGCGCTTGGCGGAGGCATCCAGATGATGCTCCAGCTCCTCCATATTCCACTGGCAGTTGATCAGGAACACGCCGCCGGGCTTGACGTCCTGAACGATCTTGAAGCCCTTGGTGATGTAGGAGGGGTTATGGCAGGCCACGAAGTCAGCCTTGTTGATGTAGTAGGGAGACTTGATGGGCTTGTCGCCGAAGCGCAGATGGGAAACGGTGACACCGCCGGTCTTCTTGGAGTCGTACTGGAAGTAAGCCTGTACGTACTTGTCGGTGTGGTCGCCGATGATCTTGATGGAGTTCTTGTTCGCGCCGACGGTGCCGTCGCCGCCCAGGCCCCAGAACTTGCACTCGATGGTGCCCTCAGCAGCGGTGTTGGGGGAAACCTTCTCATCCAGGGACAGGTGGGTCACGTCGTCAACAATGCCGATGGTGAACTCACGTTTGGGAGCGTCTTTCGCCAGCTCTTCGTAGACGGCAAAGACAGAAGCGGGATGGGTATCCTTGGAACCCAGACCGTAACGGCCGCCGATGACAGTCACATCGTGACGGCCGGCCTGAGCCAGAGCCATAACGACATCCTGATACAGAGGCTCGCCCTGGGAGCCGGGCTCCTTGGTGCGGTCCAGAACAGCGATCTTCTTGGCGGATGCGGGGATAGCGGCCAGCAGCTTCTCAGCGCAGAAGGGCCGGAACAGGCGGACCTTGACCAGGCCAACCTTCTCGCCGTGGGCATTCAGGTAGTCAATGACCTCCTCGGCCACGTCGTTGATGGAACCCATAGCCACGATCACGCGGTCGGCGTCGGCAGCGCCATAGTAGTTGAACAGCTGATAGTTGGTGCCCAGCTTCTCGTTGACCTTGGCCATGTACTTCTCGACAACCGCGGGCAGCGCCTGATAGTACTTGTTGGAGGCCTCACGATGCTGGAAGAAGATATCGTCGTTCTCGTGAGAGCCGCGCATTGCGGGACGCTCGGGGTTCAGGGAATGCGCGCGGAACGCGTCAACGGCGTCCATGTTGACCATATCCTTCAGGTCGTCGTAATCCCAGATGGCGATCTTCTGGATCTCATGAGAGGTACGGAATCCATCGAAGAAGTTGATGAAGGGAACGCGGCCTTCAATGGCAGCCAGGTGGGCAACGGCGCCCAGATCCATGACTTCCTGGACGTTGGTCTCGCACAGCATGGCGAAACCGGTCTGACGGCAGGCGTAAACGTCGGAATGATCACCAAAGATGTTCAGAGCCTGGGCAGCAACCGTACGCGCGGAAACATGGAACACGCAGGGCAGCAGCTCGCCGGCGATCTTGTACATGTTGGGGATCATCAGCAGCAGGCCCTGGGAGGCGGTGTAGGTGGTGGTCAGAGCACCGGCGGCCAGAGAGCCGTGGACGGTACCGGCGGCACCAGCCTCGGACTGCATCTCAACAACCTTGACGGTATTGCCGAAGATGTTCTTCCGGCCGGCAGCGGCCCACTGGTCAACGTTGTCGGCCATGGGGCTGGACGGGGTAATGGGGTAAATGCCAGCGACCTCTGTAAAGGCGTAGCTGACGTGGGCGGCAGCGGTATTGCCGTCCATAGTTTTGAATTTCCTTGCCAAAATGAAATACCTCCTAAAGGATTCAAGTTTTGCGTACATATATTACCACGAAACGACGCGGTTGTAAAGCCAATCGGGGACAAAAAAGTGAAAATTTACGAAACCGCCAAATATCCGGGCAGAATTTGCTATATAAATTTATAAATAGGGGTATCGAAATTTGAAATAGGGATTGAGTTTTCAACAAAAATGCGATATTATAGAAATATCGTGAATTTTCCGGCAAAAAGCTGTGCATTTTGCCGGGTACAGAAAGGGGCGCGTACCAATGATCTGTAGTGTGCGTACGCTGGGCGTTTCCGGGATCCAGGGGTCCGTTGTGACGGCGGAGAGCTATATTTCCGGCGGTCTTCCCGGCTTTGATATCGTGGGCCTGCCGGATGCCGCCGTAAAGGAGGCCCGGGAGCGGGTCCGGGCAGCGTCAAAAAGCTCGGGGCTGAAATTCCCCGTCAGCCGGATCACCGTAAATCTGGCTCCCGCCAGTCTGAAAAAGGCCGGCACTCACTATGACCTGCCCATTCTTCTGAGCATTCTCTGCGCCTCCGGCGAGATTCGCCGCCCGGCTTCGGACTGCGCTTTTCTGGGTGAGCTGAGCCTGGACGGGCAGATCCGCCCCGTATCCGGTGTGCTGCCCATGGCCTTGGCCGCCAAGCAGAACGGCCTGCGGTTTCTCTTTGTCCCCGCGGAGAATGCCGCGGAGGCCACCCTTTCCCGAGGCCCTGAGGTCATCCCCGTACACAACGTCCGGGAGCTGGCCGACGGCCTCAACGGTCTGCGGGAGCTGCCCAGCGAACCGCTCTGGGTTCCGGAAGCGGACACGGAGCCCATACCGGACTTTCAGGACGTGCTGGGACAGGAAAACGTAAAGCGGGCCCTGGAGGTTGCGGCGGCGGGCAGCCACAATGTACTGCTCATCGGCCCGCCAGGCTCCGGTAAAAGTATGCTCTCCAAGCGCCTTCCCTCCATTCTGCCGGATATGACCTGGGCAGAAAGCCTGGAGGTCAGCCAGATCTATTCCGTCATGGGCCTTCTGACCGCCAAACGGCCTCTTGTTACCCGGCGGCCCTTCCGCGCTCCCCACCACACGGTGTCCAACGCGGGCCTGGTGGGCGGCGGCAGCAACCCCAAGCCCGGCGAAATCTCCCTGGCTCACAAGGGCGTTCTCTTCCTGGACGAGCTGCCGGAATTCCGAAAGGATTCCCTGGACCTGATGCGCCAGCCCCTGGAGGACGGGAAAGTCACCATTTCCCGGGTCTCCGGCTCCTTCACCTATCCCGCGGAATTCATGATGGTCTGCGCCATGAATCCCTGCAAGTGCGGCTGGTACGGCGATCCCAGCGGCCGGTGCCGGTGCAGCCAGCAGTCCGTGGAGAACTATCAGAGCCGGATTTCCGGCCCCATGCTGGACCGGATCGATATCATTGTGGAGGTCAACGCCGTTCCCTTTGAGGACCTGCGGGAGCGTGCCCGGGCGGAATCCTCCGCCGCCATCAAGCAGCGGGTCAACGGCGCCCGGCAGATTCAGATCAGCCGGTTCGGTGAGGACACCGGCATGTGCAACGCCCGTATGGGTCCCGGAGAAATGCGGAAATACTGCGCACTCTCCGATGAATGCGCGGGCCTTATGAAGGACGCCTTTGAGTCCATGGGTCTGACGGCCCGCAGCTACGACCGGATCCTGCGGGTTGCCCGTACCATCGCGGATCTGGACGGCAGCGAGGAGATTCAGGTCCCCCATATTGCCGAGGCCATTCAGTACCGGGCCGTCCGGCTGGGCAACGGCGGCTGAGGAAAGACTTTTTCCTTGCTTTTCCCTGGTATATCCGATATAATGTACCAGAATTTTCGGTGTTCCTGTATGGGAACACCTGGCAGAAAGGGATTCCTATGAACGAAATTTTTCTTTTGAAGCTGGGTGAGATCATTCTCAAAGGCTCCAATAAGCGCCAGTTTGAAAACAAGCTGCGGCAGAACATCCGCCGCCGGATGAAGCCTTACGGAAATTTTGATGTGTATATCCTCCAGTCCACGGTCTATGTGGAGCCTCAGGATACGGAAGCGGACGTGGAAGGGGCCTGGGATGCCTGCAAGAGCGTTTTTGGCGTCAACAGTATCTGCCGCTGCCGCCCCTGCGAAAAGAACATGGACGCCATCTTTGAGGCCGTGGAGGCATACCTGGGCGATGAGCTGGACTGCGCCGCCTCCTTCAAGGTGGAGTCCAAGCGCTCCGATAAGCAGTTCCCCATGAGTTCCATTGCCATTTCCCAGGAAATCGGCGGCCGGCTGGCGGAAGCACACCCCAATGTGACCGTTGACGTCCACCACCCTGCCTATACGGTTTATGTGGAGGTCCGGGACCTGTCCGCCTATGTCCACGGCCCGGCTCTGCCCGGAGCGGGCGGCCTGCCCACCGGCGTGGGCGGCAGAGCCATGTGCCTGCTCTCCGGCGGCATCGATTCTCCGGTTTCCGCCTATATGATGGCCAAGCGTGGCGTGGAAATCGAATCCGTCCACTTCTTCTCCTACCCCTACACCTCCCAGCTGGCCAAGGACAAGGTCCTGGAGCTGGCGAGACTGGTAACGCGCTACAGCGGCAGAATGACCGTTAACATCGTTTCCTTTACGGAAATTCAGGAGGCCATCCGGGACAACTGTCCGGAGGAATACTTTACTCTGATTATGCGCCGTTTCATGATGGAGATATCCCAGCGGCTGGCCCGGGAAGATGGCTGCGGGGCACTCGTTACCGGCGAAAATCTGGGGCAGGTGGCGTCCCAGACCATGGAGGCCATGACCGTTACCGGCGCTGTGGTGGATATGCCCATTTTCATGCCGCTGGTAGGCATGGACAAAGAAGAGATCGTCACCATCGCCCGGCGGATCGGCACCCTGGAAACCTCCATCCTCCCCTATGAGGACTGCTGCACCGTATTTACCCCCAAGCACCCCAAGACAAAACCCACCCTGGGCCAGGTCGTTCACGCGGAGCGGAAGCTGGACCGGGAAGCTCTGATCACCCGTGCTCTGGAAAGCGTTGAAAAAATCAAGGTGGCCTATCATGACGAACCTATGCTGTAAAGTCCTGGAAGCACTCCGGGGCAAAACTCTGGCAACAGCCGAAAGCTGCACCGGCGGCGGCGTCGGCGCGGCGCTGACCGCCGTGCCCGGAAGCTCCGCCGTCTACAAAGGCGGCATCATCAGCTACACGAATTGGGTCAAGCACAACCTTCTGGGCGTGGATCAGAAGCCGCTGGATACTCTGGGGGCCGTCTCCGCCCCGGTGGCCGAAGCCATGGCGGTGGGGGCGCGGAAGGCCCTGCAGGCTGATATCGCCGTATCCGTTACGGGCCTGGCCGGTCCCGGCGGAGACGAATTCGGCAATCCCGTTGGGCTTGTGTTCATCGGCTACAGCGACCGGTCAAAAACCGTCTCCCGCCGTTTCCTTTTTCAAGGAGACCGAAAGGCCATCCGGGAAACCGCCTGCCGGGAGGCGCTGAAGCTTATACTGGAAAACAACACATAAATGTGCTGAAAAGAAGGATCACATTCCGAAAACGGTTTGCGATCCTTCTTCTTTTACTTCTTTCTTTGATTCAAAAGCCTTTCCAGGTCCTTACAGAGCGCATCCACATTTTCCGGTTTCGTCGCCCAGCTGGTGCAGAAGCGGACAGCCCGATGGCTGTCATCCACCCGGCACTGCTCGGAAAAGACATATCCCTTTTTCAGCTCTGCCAGGACATCGTCCGGCAGAATCGGGAAAATCTGGTTTGTTTCATTCGGCACCAGCAGCGGTACATGATTATCCGCCAGACAGGCCCGGATCCTGTCCGCCTGAACGTCCGCGTGGTGGGAAATCTCAAAATAAAGCCCATTTTCCAGCAGGGCCTCAAATTGCACCCCCAGCAGCCGTCCCTTGGCCAGCATACCGCCATGCTGCTTGATGAGATAGCGGAAGTCCTCTTTCAGAGCCGGGTCAGAGATCACAACGGCCTCTCCGAACAGGGCGCCGACCTTTGTACCCCCGATGTAGAAGACATCGCAGAATCTCGCCAGATCCGGCAGCGTCACGTCGTTGCCTTTTGCCTCCAGGCCGTAGCCCAGTCTCGCGCCGTCCAGGAACAGGTATAGGCCAAGCTCCCGGCAGACCTGATGCAAAGCCTCCAGCTCCTTGCGGATATACAGGGTCCCCAATTCCGTGGGATTGGATATGTAGACCATTTTGGGCTGGACGATATGTTCAAAGCTCTCGTCTGCTCTGTGCGCCAGAACACAGGCGCGGACCTGATCCGCTGAGATTTTGCCGTCCTTTCCCGGCAGCCATAGGACCTTATGACCTGTAGCCTCAATGGCTCCGGTTTCGTGGGTATTGATGTGAGCGGTGTCCGCACCGATGACCCCCTGGTGAGGACGGAGCGCCGCGGCGATGACCGTCAGATTTGTCTGGGTTCCGCCCACCAGAAAGTGGACAGCCAAGCCCTCATCCCGACACAGTCCCTTGACCAGCCGCGCTGCCCGGGCACAGTGGACATCCATACCATAGCCCGGAGTCTGCTCCATATTGGTTTCTGTCAGAGCTTCCAGTACCTTGGGATGGCAGCCCTCAGAATAATCGTTGTTGAAATAAATCATTTTGGCACCTCGTTCCTCTGTGCTCCCATTCTAGTGCCCGCGCCGTTTTTTGTCAAGCGGTCATAAGGTCGCAAACCGGGGAATACCCATGGTAGTGCGGAATCTATCAGCATCGGAGGGGACGCCCGATGAACGACGAGATGGAGCGAAGGGCCTGTGAACTGGCCGCCTATGTGATCGAAACCGGGGCCACCGTGCGCGCCGCCGCCCGGAAATTCGGCATTTCCAAATCAACGGTCCACAAAGACCTGACCCAGCGGCTGCGGAAAACCCAACCGGGACTTTCTGAACAGGTCCGTCAGGTTCTGGACCGGAACAAGCAGCAGCGCCACATCCGAGGAGGTCTGGCTACCAGACGGAAATACAAAGGGGAATAACCGGGCGGCAGCCGAATTGGGGCTGCCGCTTTTGCTACAGATCGTCCACGTCCTGGACGGGTTCTTCCAGAATTTCCTCCGGGCGGCCTGTATAGCTCCCTTGGGGGTCCGTCTGAATGCTGCCGGAGGCACCGCCCTCCGGCGGCAGAAACAGAGGCGGCTGCTTGCGTTTGTTTTTCATGGTCATTCCTCCCCTGCCAGTCTGCGCAGAGACGAGAGAAAGATACCCTATTGCGTTCTTTTTTCTCCTGTGATATGCTATGGACGCAAGGAGGACGGAGCTATGTTTGAAATCACCCTGATTACCATGGGCAAGCTGAAGGAGAAGTTCTATATTTCCGCCGCCCAGGAATATGCCAAGCGGCTTTCCGGATACTGCCGGTTTACCCTTCTGGAGCTGCCGGAATACCGGCTTCCCGAAAATCCCAGTCCGGCTGAAATCGCCGCGGGACTGGAAAAGGAGGCGGAGGATATTCTCTCCCGTATTCCGAAAGGCGCATGGTTCTGCGTCTTCACCCCGGAGGGAAAGGTTATCAGCAGCGAGGCCTTCGCTGAAAAACTGGCGTCCGTCAAGCTCTCCGGCAAAAGCAGCGCCTGTTTTCTCATTGGTTCCTCCTTCGGTATGGCACCCAGGGTCAAGGCGAAGGCGGATTTTAAGCTCTCCATGGGACCTATGACCTTCCCGCACCATCTGGCAAGGATCATGGTTCTGGAGCAGCTGTACCGGGCGGAAGCCATCCAGGCAGGCAGCCGGTATCATAAGTAAACCGCGGCGGCAGGCTTGCCGCCTATATTTTTATATGAAATACCTTGACAGATGAGGTATCTCATGATAGAATCATTCTACGAAAGGCGGTGGAACCTATGTCGATTGCCGGTGATCTGATTCGCGGGCATACGGACGCGATCATTCTCGCCCGGCTGCTGCAATCGGACAGCTACGGATATGAGATCAACAAAACCATTTCCACCATGACCGGCGGCAAATTTGAGCTGAAGGAAGCCACGCTCTATACGGCCTTCAAACGCCTGGAGGAGCTGGACTATATCCGCTCCTACTGGGGCACCCAGGGCAGCGGCGCGCGGCGGCGGTACTATTCCATTACGCCCGAGGGCCGGGAGACCTGCCATCGATTGCAGCTGGAATGGCTGGAAACCAAGGAAATCATGGACCATCTGTTGGAAGGGAAGGAATCCATATGAGAGATAAGCTGAAGGAATATGTCTCCCGGCTCTTTGCCGGAACGCAGGGCACGGAAGACATGGCGCAGGAGATTCTGCAAAATACACTGGACCGGTACGACGATCTGATCGCCCGGGGTGTTCCGGAGGAAGAAGCCTACCGACAAGCCATCGCCGGCATCGGCGATATCGACGAGCTGCTTGGGAAGGTAACAGTAGAGAAAAGTCAGGCTGCGTACACCTCCATGGGCAAGCGGATGTGCAATGCCGTAGCCGTAGCCCTGTATATTCTCTCCCCCATTCCGTTGTTTCTTTTTCAGAATACCCTGGGGCTGTGCTGTCTGCTGGGGATGGTTGCTTGCGGCGTGGTGATTCAGGTATTGGCGGGAAAGCTCATGGATGATCTGGACGAACGCGATCCCCTGTCTCCCGGCGGGCGCGTAGGGCTGAATACATGCGCCATCGCCCTGTATATTCTATGCCCCGTACCCTTGTTTCTGTTTCAGAATGAACTGGGACTGTGCTGTCTGCTGGGCATGGTCGCCGTAGGCGTCGCCATGCAAATCATCGTGGGAAAGGACACACAGGAGCCTCAGAAGGAACCAAAGAAAACACAGGAGGACGGTCAGAAGAGCGTCCGCTCCCTGCTGGGAACGCTGACGCTTGCGATCTATCTGCTGGTAAGCTTTCGGACCCACGCCTGGTGGATCAGTTGGATCATTTTCCCCATTTCCGATTCTCTGACGAAGCTGGTTCTGGCGCTGCTTGGCAAGCGCCCCCTGCCCAAGGCCCTCCGCATTGTCGTGATCACAGCCGCCATCTGCTGCCTGGTCTTCAGTCTTTTTGGGAAACGGTGGTGGTCCCCCGTGGAAAAATACGCGGTCTCTGCCATTTCAAATGGAACGGAGTCTGCCAGCCAGACTTTTGACGCTTCCGAGGTTCAGTCTCTGTACATCGACTGGATGGACGGCTCCATTCAGATTCAGCGCGACAGCGGCAGCACCCCGCGCTACACCGTCAGCGGCAGCAACGCGGACGCTGCCACCTATAGTCTGACGACGGCGCGCTTTCTATAAGCTGCGCAAAGGACAGTCTGTTCAGCCTGGGCGACGCGCACGGCAGAAACCTGACCATTACGATTCCCAAAAACTGGGCCGCTGACAATGTCTCCGTCAGCGCCGTTTCCGCCCCGGTTCAGGCGGAGGGCCTGCGCGTAAAGGAACTGCACACGGACACCATCTCCGGCACGATCGAGCTGTCGGATATCCAGGCGGAAAAGCTCGACCTCTCCTCCACTTCCGCAAGGATTACCTGCTCCGGCACCGCGCAGAACATAACCCTGGGCACCATCTCCGGGAACTGCACCCTGGAGCTGACAAATAACGCCGAAAAGATCCGGATGGACTCTGTCTCCGGGAATCTGGAGCTTACCCCACCAAAAAAGGCCGGGTTTACCCTGGACCTGGAAACCGTCAGCGGCAAATTCCGTTCGGATTTTGAATTCCGGGCAAAGGACAGCAGCTATACCTCCGGCGATGGCAGCTGTTCCATCGCCGCCAAAACCGTTTCCGGCGGCGTAAATATCCGGCAAAGATAACGCGACGGCGTACCGTGCATTCCCGCGGTACGCCGTTTTCCTGTTTCAATACTCCCCTGCCGCGTACATGACGGCGGAAAGGGCACACAGCGGGGCCGTCTCGCAGCGCAGGATGCGCTTTCCCAAGGTGCATACTGTCATTCCGGCGTCCAGCGCCTGGGCAACCTCCCGCTCCTCCAGGCCGCCCTCCGGGCCGGTCAGAATACTGACGGTCCTCCAGGGGCCGCTTTCCAGGGCATCGTGAAGGGTGACGGTATCCTCGTGCTCGTAAAAGAGCAGAGCCTTATCAGTCTGCGCCGCCCGGCCCAGCGCCTCGGCGTAGGACCCCAGCACCAGAATCTCCGGGATCAGCCCCCGGCCGGACTGTTCGGCGGCAGAGGCCGCGATTTTCTGCCAGCGCTCCAGCTTCTTTTTCAGGCTCTTTTCATCCGGTCTGGACACGCAGCGTTCCGAGGGAAAGGCCACAATTTCCGCGGCCCCCAGCTCTGTGGCCTTTTGGATCACGTGCTCCAGCTTGTCCGCCTTGGGGAAGGCCATATAAACGCTGACCCAAACGGCAGCCTCGCTTTCCGATGGCCGGCATTCCCCGCAGATGAGGGTAAGCGTCTCCGGGTCCTCTACCCGGCACAGGCACTCCCTGCCCTGGCCGTCGCAGAGCAAAACCTCCTCACCGGCCTTCAGCCGCAACACCCTGGCGTGCCTGGCGTTTTCACCGGTCAGCTGGCAGGAGGGGCCAGAGAGTTCTTCCGGCGTTACAAAGAATCGAATCATACTTGGGCCTCACTTTTGTTTTTCCACAGTATAGCATACCTTCCCCCGATGCGCAAGCGCCGGAAACTCAACCGGGCGTTTGGTTGCCTCAAGATGCGGTTCATTGTTTTTCCGGGCATTCCGTGATAGGATAATGCCACGAGCTCGAAAATGAAGTGAAGGAGCAAACCTTATGGAAATCGGAACACAGATCAAGGCCCTGCGGCTGCGCAAGGGTGTGACGCAGGAGGCGTTTGCCCAAAAGCTGGGCGTCACCGCTCAGGCTGTCAGCAAATGGGAGCGGGGCACCGGCGCGCCGGACATCAGCATGCTGCCGGATATCTCCGCATACTTCGGCACCACCATTGATGAACTGTTCTCTCTGACCCCGGAAATGCGTATGGAGCGTATTGAGAACGCCATCGAGGACGTGCGCTTCTGGGACCCGGTAGACGCGGAAAGCGCCCGGCAGTTTTTGACGGAAGAGGCCCGGAAGCGCCCGGACAACGGAAAGCCCCACGCCCTGCTGGCAGCTCTTGAAAACCATCTGGCAGACGAACACAAGGAAATGGCCCGGGACTATGCCCTGGAGGCCCTGCGCCGGGATCCCACCGGCTGGGACCCCATGAACCAGCTGAACCACGCCATGAACGGTAAATTTCAGGACTGGAACTATACAAACCACTGCCGCCTCATTACCCATTGCAAGGCGCTTGTTCAGGAAAATCCCAAAAATTGGCACGCCATTATGCTCCTGCTGGACCAGCTCATTGACGACTACCGTCTGGAAGAGGCAAAAAGCTATTGGAAAGCCTGGAGCGCTTTCGATTCCACCTACCGGGTGCCTCTGTATCAGGGCATGATCGCCTGGCAGAACGGAAACCGGGAGGAAGCCTTTCTTATCTGGAAAAAGATGAAGCGGGACTTCCCGGAGGACTGGTGCGTATGGCACCATGTTGGCGACTTTTACGCCAAAACCGGCCGCTGGGAAGAGGCCATTGCCCACTACCGCAAGGCTTTGGAGGTCCAGCCCGGTCCCAAAATGCTGGATCCATTGGAAGCCGTTTCCCAGGCCCTGGAGGTCTGTGGAAATTATACCGAGGCTATCGCCGCGATGAATGAGGAAATCGAGCTTGCGGCCAGAGACTGGAACATCACTGAGGGCGAATTCGTAGACAGGATCCGGCGGGAAATCGCAAGGCTGGAAAGGCTGCAGCGGTAAGTCCACATCTATCCGCATTTTTTGTACTAGTAAAAGAAGTTGCGGCAGTCAGATTATGCCTGGAAGTATGGTTTTCAGTCTGCCAAAGCCCACCACTTTAGCAGGTTGAAAATTACCTCTTGTAATTTTTTCTTGCAGCGGTTATAATAGAAACACACAAAGAACACAGGAGGTCATTTTCATGGCTGTTAAAATTGAAAAAGAAACCATCATCGGTGATATTCTGGACGTAGCGCCTCAGGCTGCTCCCCTGTTCTTCGCCATTGGCATGCACTGCCTGGGCTGCCCCTCCTCCCGGGGCGAGACCGTTGAGGAAGCCTGCATGGTCCACGGTGTGGACTGCGAGCCCTTCCTGGCCCAGCTGAACCACTTCCTGGAGGCCTACGAGGCCCAGAACGGCGAGAATGCCTGATTTCTGAAAAGCTTTGTAGGGGCGGCTGATGGCTGCCCCTACGATTTTATTTACGGAGGACATCTATGAAACTCCCCATCTCCCAGCGGCTGCTGGCCTGCTGCGGCTATATCGACCCCGGAGCCCGGGTGGCGGATGTGGGCTGCGATCATGGGTATCTGGCCATCCACCTGCTGCAATCGGGGCTGGCCTCCCGGGTCTATGCCTCGGATATCCGCCCCGGGCCTTTGGACAGCGCCAAACGCAACGGCAAAAAATACGGTGTCTCCGAGAAAATCGCCTATTTTCTCGGAGACGGCGTTCGGGATGTTCCCAGGGACTTTGATACCCTGGTCTGCGCCGGGATGGGGGCGGATGTAATGATCTCCATCCTGGAGGCGGCCCCCTGGCTGCGGAGTGACCACTACAAGCTCATTTTACAGTGCCAGTCCAAAACACCCCAGCTGCGGAAATATTTGAGCGAAACCGGCTGGCGAATTTGCCGGGAACGGGTTTTGAAGGACGGTCGGTTCCTCTATACCGTCATGGAGGCTGTCTGGTCCCCCGCTACAGTGCTGACCCCGGGGCAATGCTACGTCTCCCCCGCCCTGCGGGAGACACAGGACCCTCTGCTTCCCGATTACATCCGCTGGGTCACAGACCACCTGGGGCTTTCCGTCCACAATCAGGCGGATATCTCTCAGTGGGAAAGGGATGCCTACAAGGAATTAAAGCTTTTACAGGAGGAACCGGTATGACACTTTCATCGGAGATTTTCGATTATCTTGACACCTTGGCTCCCCGGGAGCTGGCCATGGACTGGGACAACTGCGGTTTGCAGATCGGTTCCCGGAATCTGGCCGTCAGCAAGATTCTGGTCGCCCTGGATCCCTTTGAGGATGTGTGCCAGGAGGCCATATCGACCGGCGCGCAGCTGATCGTCACCCACCATCCCCTGTTCTTCGATCCCATCAAGGCCGTAACGGACGAGACTGCCGTAGGCCGGGCGGCAGCCCTGCTGATTCGCAGCGGCATCAGTCTCTACAGCTGCCATACCGACCTGGACGTCGCCCCCGGCGGCGTCAACGACTGCCTTGCCCGGGTTCTGGGGCTTGCGGACATCGAGACCTTCGGCAGTGAGAATCTTCTGCGTCGGGGTAATATTCCAGAGCAGCCCCTGTCGGAATTCCTGGGAGCCGTGAAAGCAAGGCTTGGCTGCCCGGGACTTCGGTATGTGGACGCCGGGAAGCCCTGCCGGAAAATTGCCGTGGGCGGCGGCGCCTGTGCGGACGCAATCCCGGATGCCGCCGGTGCCGGGTGCGACACCTTCGTGACCTCGGATATCCGATACAACCGGTTCTGGGATGCCTCCGACCTGGGCCTGAATCTCATTGACGCGGGGCATTTCTATACGGAAAATCCGGTCTGCGCTTATCTGGCAGAAAAAATCCAGGTGCATTTTCCGGAGCTCACGGTGCAAATCTCCCAAAATCATAGGGATTGCATGAAATTCTTCTGAATACCCGTTGATTTTTCCGAAAAACGGCGTTATAATAGCTTGAACATTTTTGAAAACCATTCCAGAAAGGGAAGATAACCAATATGTCCGGACATTCCAAATGGCATAACATTCAGAAAACCAAGGGCGCACAGGACGCCAAGCGCGCCGCTTCCTTTACGAAGATCGCAAAGGAAATGATCGTGGCCGTAAAAGAGGGCGGCGGCTCTGCCGATCCCGCTTACAACTCCCGTCTGGCTACCGTCATTACCAAGGCCAAGGCCGCCAATATGCCCAACGACAACATCAAGCGTGTCCTGGAGAAGGCCAGCTCTGCCGGTTCCGGCGAGAACTATGCGTCCATTACTTACGAAGGCTACGGCCCCGGCGGCGTTGCCGTGATTGTGGAAACCATGACCGATAACCGGAACCGCACCGCCGGCTCCGTCCGCCACCACTTTGACAAGTACGGCGGAAATCTGGGCGCCAACGGCTGCGTGAGCTGGAGCTTCGACAAAAAGGGCGTGCTGGTCATCGACAATGAGGACGGCGACTATGAGGAAGACCAGGTCATGATGGATGCCATGGACTGCGGTGCGGATGACTTCGAGGTCGACGGCGATGTGTTTACCGTCTACACAGCTCCCGACGACTTCAATGCCGTAGCGGACGCGCTGACCGCGAAAAAGTATTCCTTCGTCTCCGCCCAGATCGAGATGGTTCCCCAGAACTATGTCAAGCTGTCCCCCGAGGACGCTGAGAGGATGGAGAAGATGCTGGAGCTGTTCGATGACGACGACGATGTCCAGAACACCTGGCACAACTGGGATCAGGACTAACCCCTGTCATAGAAGTACCGCAGCCGGTCTGCGGTACTTTTTCGTCTTCTGGCCTTGCGTTCTTCCCTTCCCTGTGGTAAACTATGGCTGACCGAAAAAGCGGGATACCGTCCATACTTTTTCCATACGAAAGAAATCAGACAGGTGATTGCGATGAAGCGAACATGGATCATTTTTTTATTATGCCTGGCGCTGAGCCTTGCGGGCTGCGGCAGACAGACGTCTACACATCAGGGCGAAACGGACGTGGCCGATCACACAACGGCGACGGAGACTACGGAGGCCGCCCCCGAAACCACAGTTCCCGCCGATGGAAATCCGAATGATGTAACATGCAAGGGTTCCTATCGGGCGGACACCACCAACAATACCCTTGTGGCGGCTATGGGCGGCAAACAGCTGACCAACGACACGCTGCAGGTATACTACGAGTTAGAGGTTTCCAGCTACATGGCGGACGATCCGGAAGCGGCCCCCGACCTGACCCAAAGTCTGGACACCCAGAGCTGTCCCATTGATTCCAGCGTCAACAGCTGGCAGCAATATTTCCTGAAAAAGGCCATCGACCGGTGGACCCATGTTCAGGCCCTGATTATTGCCTCCGAAGAAAATCCCATGCCCCTGGACGAGGCTTTCGCTCCGGACGAAGAGCTGCACGAGGAATGCATGGTCAATATCCCCGCCATCAAATATCTCTATGGTGAACAGAAATACTACGTCCCCAACACCATGCATCAAGCATATCTGGATTCCTTGTCCGAAACCCTCCAGGGCCAGACCCTTCAGGCAGCTACGGACATCAACCTGGCCTATATGTATCTGACCACCATGGGTTACTATCTGGAGCCTACGGAAGAAGAGCTGGCCCAGGCTGTCCAGACCGGCGGCGAGCCTTACGTAGATATCCGTCACATCCTTTTGCAGCCCGAGGATCCTTCCAGTGAGCAGAGCTGGACAGACTGTCATCGCAGAGCCGAGCGTTTGCTGAACTCCTGGAAAGCCAGCTTCCGCCGCGGCGAGGGCAGCTTCGCCGAGCTTGCCTATAACGAATCCAAGGAAGAGGCCACTTACAAGGAGGGCGGCTTTTATTACCGGCTCCGCCAGGGACAGCTGCCCCAGGTGCTGGACGACTGGTGCTTTGATCCCGGCCGCACCGCCGGGGATACTGACATTCTCTGGACGGACAGCGGCGTTCATATGCTCTATATCTCCCGGGTCTATTCCGCCGGAGAGGCTGAAAGCGAAACAGCGCTGAGGGAGCAGAAGCTTGCGGACTTTGTTCAGGAATGCCTGGACGCGCATGAGCTGAGCATTTCCTATTCGTCCATCGTCTTGTGTGATCCGACCCAGGCTCTTACATACGATTCCATTCTGTACGCCGATATTGCCCACGAGCGCTACCCTGAGATCCCTATTTACTTGCAGCAGGACTTCGGCGACACCATGTATGGCAATTACAAGCTCCGCTCCCACGGCTGCGGCATTACCAGCCTTGCCATGCTCTCCACCTACATGACGGATACGGAGCTGACGCCCCCCACCCTCTGCGCCCGCTATGGCAGGTACTGCCACAGCAACGGTACCGACTGCATGATCTTCAAGTACGAACCTCCGGTACTGGGCTTCTATCTGAAAAAGCAAACCTATGATCCCAATGAGGCCAGGCAGGCCCTGGAGGATGGCTATGCGGTGGTTTCCTCTCAGGTCAAGGGCTATTGGACCCGGGGCGGCCATTACATCGTTCTGGAAAGCATTGACGAGGACGGGGTTCAGGTCCGGGACTCCAATATCTACAACTACAAGCGTCTCCCCGCCCACCAGCAGGACCGCCATGCCTGGAGCGACATCACAGAAAAGAGCACCTCCTACTGGATCTACGAGAAAAAGCAGACCACCTCTCCTCTCTGCGCCCGCTGCGGCGACCCCAGCCAGGCAGGCGAAACCATCCTCATAGGCGACTATCTCTGCCAGCGCTGCGAACAGGCTCTGGCCCGTAGGAACTTCTTCCTGGGACTGTAAAAAACCAGCGCCGCAATGCTGTGGCCCCATGCCGATGTGTTTACCGCACGGCATGGGGCCTTTTTATCGTTCAGTCCCCGCCCTCGGGAAAACAATGCATCTGGGTCTGGTTCAGCACCCGAAAGCTCTCAGCCCGGCCCCGGAGACTTTTAAGACCATAGTATACGGACCGGAGCTTCAAATACAGAGCAATGGATTTTCCTGCCTCACCATTTTCCGGAAATTGACTTCTGTGGCAGGAAAAGATTGACGCAAGCTGGGTCCTTTCATACCCTCTCGTGCCCACGAAGCAGTTACCCTTGGCGGTAAAGTAAAAAGCGATTGCCTTTACATCGGCACTGTTGGCCGAAAACCGTTCCATCAGACTGGGGTACGGAGCAAAGCAGGCGATTTTTCTGGCAGCTCTGCCCACGTTTAAGTGGTCCTGGTGGCACTCGCTGGTAACGCAGGGGTCTGGCGCAAAGATGACCTCCGGCTGAAAATCTCCAATCGTTTTGGCGATCCCTGCGGCGAGGGCTTCCTTCTCATAAAATCCGCCGTCACTGAGGTTCAGGAAACGCACATCCGTTACACCCAGCCGTTTCGCGCTCTCCAAGGCTTCCTCCATTCTTCGGGCCGCCAGTGCGTCCCCCCGAAGGTCTGTAAAGCCGTCCCCATAGCGCCCGTCGGTGCAGATCAGAAAACAAACCGCTTTTCCTTCCGCCGCAAGCCGCGCGGCAGTAGCCCCGGCACCGATCTCAATATCATCCGGGTGTGGCCCAATGAAGAGAAACCGACCGTAGTTTTTGATATCCGGCACCGGCACGGCAAATTTCAGAATGTATTTCAGGCCATTCATAGGAACCTATACTCCCTTTCTCTGTTTATGTTTCAAGAGCTCCAATATTTCAAATATCAGAAAAAGAATGACAATTGCGGCCTAGTCATCGGGGACATCCCACCGGTAGACGCACGCTATTGTCTTTTCGTCCGCCATTTTGAGGACAAAGTTTCCGTAAATCGTCTTCTGCCCGCCGCTATCTCTGTATTGCAGGAAATATCTTGATGTCATGTATCCTTTATAACACCGCGCATCGTATATATTCACGCAGACTACCTCGACAGGTCCTTGCACGACCACCTCATTCTTTTCCAACGCGGACACAATAATCGCCTCGGACGCCTTGTTGAACGCCGCAATGGCATCCTTGGCCTGTTGATAGCAGGCGTCCTTTCCGGGAAAGTCGCCGTCCGATGAACGGATACCCCTCAGGATCGTGCGGATGACCGGACGTTCTGCGGAATTATAGGAATAAACGCCTGCGCCGATCATGGCGTGGATCAGCAGCGCGCCGGTATAGTAACTGGATATCCGGATTGGAAACAGGTAATCCGGCTTGGTCAACAGGCTGCGCATACGCGCCTCCATAGCATATGCAGCCTGTTCGTCAAGCTGCTTCAATACCATCCACTCTACATAGTTTGCGGAGCCCTCGATCTCCTCGACCTTGCTTTCGTAGGCAAATTCATATGGATTCCGTTCCCCACGCAGTCTTCTGAGGGACAGCAGCTCCGAAAAGGAAGCGCTGTCGAAGCCGTCCAGCAGGGACAAAAGCAATTCATTTTCCCGCAGCTTCAGGCCCAGATTCCCGGCGCTGTACGTATAATGGTACAGCGCTTCCATTTCGTCAGCCCAGCAGTCCCAGCCCTGCCGGTTCTGAAACCCATGAAACATCTCATGGACGATCTTGGACGCCAGAATGGCTGGCTTTATCTCTTCTGCAACGTTCCATATGGCGATTTGTTCCCCTTGATAGACAATAGACGTGTTTGCGCAGAAAGCGTCGGTTTTCTCGATATAGGACCCATCCAGCACACAATGCTCATTATCATACAGAGCGAACTTCAGCGGCGCAAACCCCGGCCAGATACGTTCAAAATCCAGAGCCGAAATGGTCCGCGACAGTTGATCATAAAGTTCATCAAGGCGCATAAAGATACTCTCCCTATAAAGTCAAAATACCACCGGAATGCGGCTGCCATCGGCCGACGCTTTTGCAGCCATAACACCGTATTCAAGCATTCCAAATCCTTTTGGTCATTATATCATTCATGAGCGCATAATACAAGAAATTATGTACAGTTCGGAATTGCATGGGGTGCAATAGTGCTGTATGAGCTAGGCATCCACACATAAATAAAAACCGCCCCGGTGTCTGCAAGCACCGGAGCGGCCATTCCCCCAAGCGTCCGCAAACGCTTGGAGGTTGTCACAGACGCACATATATCGTCGCACATAGGGGCAGTCTGCCTTTTTATATTACCAGATTTGCCCCGGAAAGGCAAGGCGAAAATGAAAATTCCAACCGTGCGTCAGCTCCCCTCCGGCTCCTGGTTTATCCAGTTGCGGATGCGCAATCTCTGGGAATTCAGCTGAAGCAGATGTAGCGGGCAACTCTGGACGGGAGAACACGCCACGCGCACCGGATGCTTGATGGGCAAATGGTGGATATTGGCGAGAAATTCAAGGTGGACGGCTATGAACTGGAATACCCGGGAGACCCAAGCGCACCCGGCTACTTGATTTACAATTGCCGCTGTGCTGTCGTGTCTGTTGATAAATTTCACGATTCTAAAGCACCAAGAGTTGCCGAAAATCCGCTGACCGGCAAAGCTGAAATAATCCAGGGAATGACCTACACCGAATGGGAAGCGAAGCACAAGGCAGAGAACCCGGAGGCGTGGGAGCTGTACCAGAAAAAGAGCCAGAATCTAGCATCTGACAAAAAACAGTATGCGGAATATAAGGCTGCGCTAGGCCGAAAGGTTGTCAAATCGCTTGACGATTTCCAGAATGTTAAGTATAATGATTCCGAAAGATGGGGCTTCCTGAAAGGGTATAAGCGCTATATTTCCAGGGTTCCGGATGCAAAAGAAAGTGATTATTGGACATATGTCTTGATTAAGGAAACTGGCATAACGGGAGAAATCAGGGTTCCTCCTGAAAAGGTTGACAGACGGAAATTATCTTTAAACGATGATCACGCAACAAGGCATGGTTGCAATCTTGCAGATGCAAAAAATTATGTAAAGACCGCCAAATTCTCCATAACGAGAAAGCGGTGGGATGGAGTAAGCGTTAATTATTACTCCGAAGAGGGAGCGGCATACATAAACCCCGAAACACTAAAGGTGAAGACCGCTTTTTCTTTCAAAGATTTTGATGATACAATCTCAAAAATTATGGGGATGCTAAAATGAATACAGTTTATTGTCCTGTGATGGAAAAGAATATTGATGGAAGTACTTGCTTAGAAATTGTCCTGGTTGCTGACAAGGAAGCATCAAGCAATATTTTGCCGGATTCTTTGGGTTGGAATGAACAAAAGTGTAAGTTGTGTTTATCTTGCAAATGGCACTCAGACATTGAGTAGAGGTGAAAATATGAATGGCTTGCTTCTAGTGTTAGAAATCGCAATAGGCATTATCATTGCGTTACCTATCGCATTTGGGTGTTACAAAAGAGGATTTGCCGCCGGTGGAGCTGCAATGGCGGCAGTCCGCATTGACGAGAACTTTGAGCTTGTCATTCCGCTGTTAACGTAATTTGAAATTATATAGTCGTTTCCTGCAATGAGAGTGTAGATTGTAATGAAATTGAACTCCGCGCGGCAGGCAAAATTGCCCGTGCCGATGCTCTGAATCAACTTCGGCGAAATATTGGAATAATAACGATACCCAAAAGGAGGTCTCCCTATGATGTACCCATTTTTAACATTAGATGATTCTGCGGAAATTGTCCATTCCGAAATGCGGCCGGACGGCACTGTGAAGGTGTATGTAGAAAAACCGGATGCCAAGGATGGATTCCACAGTGCTGTGTGTATCCTGCCCGGCTACCATTGGCAGGATATTTCCGGATTCACTCAGCAGGAGCTTGCCCGCTATGATGAAGTCATTCATTCCACTGCGCATCTGATTCTCCAATTCTCCCAAGAAGGAGGCTTCAACAGTGCCGCAGGTTTTTAAGATTGGCTCCTACTGGGTTTACTTCTGGTCAAATGAAAGCGATCCTCTGGAGCCTGTCCATGTTCATGTTGCTGAAGGTGCTCCATCCTCAAATGCCACCAAAATCTGGATCACCGCTTCAGGCCATTGTTACCTCTGTCACAACAACTCCCGCATTCCCACAAAGACACTGCGGAACATCATGATGATTATTGAGGCACGAAGCGGTGAAATCATTTCCAAGTAGACGGCTTATTTTGGTGCTGCCTCTTTCTTCTGCTGAGGGGAAACTGTGCCCATATAGTCAGGGAATCGCTCCCCATGCGCTGTATGAACTGAGCATCCCCGCATAAATAGAAACCGCCCCGGTGTCTGCAAGTACCCGGAGCGGCCATTTCTCCAAGCGTCCGCAAACGCTTGGAGGTTGTCACAGACGCACATATATCGTCGCACATAGGGGCAGTCTGCCTTTTTATATTACCAGATTTGCCCCGGAAAGGCAAGGCGAAAATGAAAATTCCAACCGTGCGTCAGCTCCCCTCCGGCTCCTGGTTTATCCAGTTGCGGATGCGCAATCTCTGGGAATCCAGCTGAAGCAGATGTGGCGGGCAACTCTGGACGGAAGAACACGCCACGCCCACAGGCAGCTTGATGGGCAAATGGTGGATATTGGCGAGAAATTCAAGGTGGACGGCTACGAGCTGGAATATCCGGGAGACCCAAGTGCACCGGGGTATCTGGTGTACAACTGCCGATGCACCGTCGTTTCTGTGGATAAATTTCACGACCCGAATGCGCCCAGAGCATCCAAGCTAGGCGATTTGAGCTATAAGGATTGGAAAGCTGGGAAAGATTTACAGTTACAAAAAGTTCAAAAAGAAGAGGAAAAGCAGCGGAAAGTCCAATTGAAAAATGAGGAAAACCGTGCTATACTTAAAGAAAAGATTCAATCTGGCGAATACCCTTTGAAAGTCAATAAAGGCCAGCAGCGAAAACACATCGAAGGGACCAATGAGTATAAAACATATTTGTCCGAACGGTTACGAAAAGGAAAAACGCCACAAGATAAATTAACAATATCAGAGGATAAAGTACAGGAGATTATAGAAAAGTACCATTCAACAGGTACAGTAATTATCTCTGGTAAATCACCTGATAACATGAAATTTGTTGAGTATGTAACCGTCGATATGGAGGCCGGGCAATGCTACCATGACGGTCAATACCACGGAAGTAACCGAATTGCTATCCATTACTCAAAGCGTGGCGAGCATATTTTCCCTGTTCTTAAAAGGTGATGAAAAATATGGTAAATATATGGGATTTTGCATATAGCAAGCCATTTGTCCGAATTAAAAAGAAAGATGGCAATACTATTGAGGGAAAAACAATTGCTATCTGGGAGGCCGAAGAAATTGACACCGACGATGACATGATTGTTGTCGATTTGGATGATGGTAGTATTGAAAACATTTATCAAAATGAAATTGAATCAATCGAGAGAGTAAACAACAAGAAAGTGAGGGAACAGTAATTATGGCAAAAGATGATTTTCACGTTATTGTCTACCAGATTCTTTCCTATCTGTATCAGTGTTTGAAGCACGGTGAAATGGTCGACCCTGCCCGTTTGAGTGTGGAAAGCACTTACTTCAAAGCAAACGGGCAACAACTGAATCAGCGGTACTGGGCGTACATCATTTTTAACCTGCAACGGCTTGGCCTGATTGAAGGTGTTATATTTGATGATTTCGACAATATGCCGTATCCGTATCCTGTAGACTTGGATGGGTGTTTAATTACGCCGGCGGGTATTGAATATCTAACCGACAATGCTTTTTTGCAAAAAGCAAAAGAGTTCTTAAAGGATACCAAAGCCATCGTGCCATTCATTTAAAAATGAGGTAACATTATGGCAAACCACACCCACAGTTCCAGCGGAGGCGGCGGATTCCATGTGGATCTTGATATGACAGATTTCACGCAGGAGATTTCCGAGGGCATCAAAGCGGCTATTCACCGGGCGCTTGTGCGGATTGGCCTAGAATGTGAGAGCTACGCAAAAGACTTGTGCCACGTTGTTACCGGGCGACTGCGAAACAGCATCACAAACTATGTGGATGGCAACGCTGCCTACATCGGAACCAATGTAGAGTACGCACAGTTTGAGGAAGAGGGCACAAGCAAGCGTCCCCCGCACCCATTTCTTCGCCCCGCTGCCGAGGGACATATGGACGAATGGAAGCAGATCCTTGAGGACGAGCTTGAAAGCGGTGGTTGACTTGCCGGCAATTTGTTGGTAAGTTGCCGGAATTACATATCCCCTTCCCTACCCCGTGGCGGTTATCCGCTGCGGGGTTTTTTGCCCAAAAGAACGCACAAAGAAACGCAATTAAACGCGCGAATGCGTTATTTAATGCAATAAACCAACATCAAAAACAATCAAACAAGCTCTGATTGATACCTTCATTAATAAAATTTACCTATATGACGACAAAATGACCCTAGACAACACGAGTTTGTCTAGGGTCGGGTTGGTGGGAGCGTGGGGAGGTTATGCGAACCGTTTAGCAATGCAAATACGGGCTTTGTTGCGTCCGTGAAGCCGATGGGGAACTCCGTCTTTGTTTTGGCGTCCGGGGAGAAATAAATGTCATAATGGTCGGAGTGGACATAGGCGCGGACCAGGAAGGTGTCGATCAGGGCCTCCTGGTACAGCGGGTCAGAGAGGTCCCCGTTGGCGTAGTAGTCCATGGCTGAGACGATTTCCTCCCGGGTCGGCAGGTCAGCGGCGCGGGATCTTGCCACGGCCAGGCGGGCGTTAAGGTTGTCCTTTTGCAGCTCCAGTTCCAGAAGGCGGTCCCGGGTGGTAGGCGTAAAAAGGCCCTGCTCGATGGCGCTTGTGAGATTTTTAAGGGCACGGTTGGTCTCCTGCAGCTGGTCCTCCAGGAGCGTCAGGTCCGGATCTGCATAAGCCTCGCATTGGTAGTCGTAGGTTGCCTGGGCGATGGCCTGGATCGTCTCCGGGGTGAGCATGGTCTGCTTGATGGCGGCAGCGATCTCGTACTCAACGTCTTCCCGGCGGATATTTTTCAACCCGCAGCCGGGGGCGCTCTTTGCGATCCGGCCTTTGCAGGCGTAGTAATGGTGCAAGTTTTGATTTCTGGCCGTCCCGGAGACGCCGATCAGTGGGCTGCCGCAGTCTCTGCAAAAAAGCTTGCCTGTCAGCAGGTAGATGCCATCCTGGCGGCGGCGAGACATGGGCGCGTCCGGCATAACGGCGCGGCGGGGATTTTTCTTACTGATTGCCGCCCGCTGGACGGCATCAAACTCAGCCTGGCCGACAATTGCCGGGATGCCTCCGGGGATGCGGATATCCTGGTAGATATAGATGCCGGTATAGCGCTCGTTGGTGAGCATCCGGTTAAAGGATGACTTATTCCAGAGCTTGCCCTTTTTGCTGCGGAGGCCCCTGTCGTTGAGGTCGTCGATAATATTGGCCAGGGGCTCCCCTGCCCCTACGCGGCGGAAAATCTCCTGGACGACGGCTGCCTCCGTAGGCTCTACGGCATAGCGGCCATCCGGCCCTTTGCAATAGCCCAGCGGGAGAGATCCGTTGACCATGCATTTTTTTGCGTTGTCCATCTGGCCGCGGCGGACCTTGGCGGCCAGCTCCCGGGAGTAGTACTCCGCATAGCCCTCCAGCATAGACTCCATCAGGATGCCCGCCGGCGTCTCCGCGATAGGCTCTGTAGCAGAGAGTAGCTTAACCCCGGCCTGCTTGAGTCTGTGTTTGCTGGTGGCCGCGTCGTAACGGTCCCGGGAAAAACGATCCAGGGCGTAGACAATCACATAGTTCCAGCCGCCCTTTGCGGCGTCGGCCAGCATCCGGCGGAAGCCGGGGCGGTTGTCATTGGTGCCGGTCAGGGCCCGGTCTGTATAGACGTCCACCACATCGATGCCGCCCCGCTGGGCGTAAGCCCGACAGACGGCCAGCTGCTGGTCAATAGATGCGTCCCGCTGGGCATGAGATGAGTAGCGGGCATAAATCACAGCGTTTGGCATAGTTTCTCCTTCCTTCCGGTGTCCTAATTGGACACCAGCGGTCATTATAAAACTTTAGGAGAAATCCGCACGGGGCCGTGCGGATTTTCTGTATCAGCGGCGGAGCCAGAAGCCGTATTTATCGCGGAAGTGGCCGAAGAGAATGGAAAAGAAATCGATAATCCAGCCAATGCCAAAGAGGCCGGCAGTACAAAGATAGAGAATGCCGGTGCCTATTTTCCCGACATAGAAGCGGTGGACGCCGAGGCCGCCCAGGAAGAAGCAAAGGGCCAAGGCTACCCAACGGCTCTTAGGGGAGGTCATGGCATCGATGCCGGAGGGGGAAGTATTCGTATTGGTATTCGTGTTGGTGTTATTGATGATGATCGTGGGCTGCTGAGGTTGGGCAGGCTGGGGCTGTTGGGCGGACTGCTGGGCTACGGCATCCCGGGCCTGCTGGGCAGTTTTCGGCAGCGTGACACCGCAGTTGGGGCAAAACGCCGCGCCGGGGGTGACATCGCCGCCGCAGCTGGGGCATTTGGTAACGCCCAGGAACTCGCCGCAATGGGGGCAATAGCTGGTTTTCTCAGGGATCTCGGCATCACATTTTGGACAGATCATAGGGATTCTCCTCTTTCTATTTCTCCGGTGTCCTAATTGGACACCGGGTTATTTTTGGCTTTTCGGGCGGTGCGGACACGGCGGTTGGATGGTGGGTGTCATTTTGGCATTGTTTACGCCTCCGGAATATGCGGCCCTGGAAAATGCCGGATATTCCCGGAATTGGAAGATCCGGCGCTGTACAAACGCCGCTTGTTTTTATAGGATTATTTTAGTGCCTGCGGTGCGGAACCGCAATGCGCAAAATAACCAAAAAAATAACAGGAGGCGCAGCAATTATGACAAATGCAGGGCAGAAAGCAAAGAGAAACGACTGGATCAGACGAATTATCGTCCTTCTGCGGGGCGCAGAGATCTGGCAGCTGCGGGAGCTGTACTACGTGACAGCCGGGTATCTCAGCGCCTCCAGGACGGGGACGCCCCGAGGGGCGGCACCCATCCCGGGCAGCGGGAACGGGGCCGAGGAGCGGGTGCAGTGAGGCTGTTCTCCCGCAAAGGAATGTGCCCGAATTGGACACACGCAAAAACGGGAACACATATAAAAAGATTTGCTATTCTGTATTGACAAATAGAATAATATGTGTTAATATATCTGTGTCAGGAGGGAAAGCTTATGAAGAGCTACAGTTCCAGGGAAGTGATCCAAGCGCTGAAGGCTGACGGGTGGTATGTGGTTAACATCGTTGGCAGCCACTATCAGTTCAAGCATCCGACAAAACCGGGGCGGGTCACGGTGAAGCATCCCGATAAGGATATTCCCCGCAAAACCCTGGACAGCATCGAGCGGCAGTCGGGTCTCCGGTTCCGGTGATCCGGCTGTCCCTTCTGACAATTCCAATGGAGGTGCGTTTTTATGAAAAAGCCTGACAGATATGTTTATCCCGCTGTCTTCTCCTATGAAGACGGCCAGGAGATCGCTGTGGTCTTCCCTGATCTGGATGTGGCCACCAGCGGCGTGAATGACGACGACGCGCTGATGAGCGCCCGGGAGCTGCTTGGCTGTGTGCTCTGCGGCATGGAAGAAGATGGCGAGACAATCCCCTCGCCCACTCCGCTGAACGAGGTCAAGCTGGATAGCAGCGAGCGGGCTGTGCTGGTGGACGTCTATATGCCGTCTATCCGGCTGGCCCAGGTCAACAAAGCCGTAAGCCGGACGGTGACGCTGCCGGCCTGGCTGAATGCGGCCGCGCTGGAACACAACATCAACTTTTCCCAGGTCCTGCAAGGGGCGCTGCGAGAACAACTGCATCTGTAAGCAATCCCCCGCCGATGGTTCGGCGGGGGTCTTTTGTGCCCGAATTGGACACAAACGCATCGTTCATTGTTCGTCAACGTCCCAGTCTATGTATTCCTCAAAGTATTGCAGCGTAGAATAGGTAAGGACGCTTTTGTTGTGTGGGTTTTCTGGGTGAAGCTTTGCCTTTTTATAGGTTCTGACAAACTTCCGGAGTTTCTGCTCCACGACATAGGCATTTATTTTCTTTAATTCAGCAAATTCACGGGGCCGCATATGGGGTGTTACGGCAGAAATATACTCGCTGGGGCGCACAATCGCGACTGCTTTGGAAAAGTCCATGCCGCAATGGTTCTCCTGTTACAATATATTTGCCTCGGAAAAGTGGCAGCCAGCTACGAGCCGAGACATCTCGTTGCCTAAGCTGTTAGAATAGGAAGGTAATGGTCTGA
>CAVLCF010000015.1:0-42426 GCA_963661735.1 bacterium
GACCGGTCAAAAAATCTCTCGCTCTCAGCTCTTGCCGATTTAATCAGAGGTTCCCTATCTCCCCCGCAAAACGCAGCAGCCAATGGTCATGAGCATCAGTCCCAGCAGGACGCACAGAAACACGGAGCTGATCCATGTCCCCAGCAGGATCCCAATGCCCAGAGCGATCATGCAAAACCCATGCAGATACCTTTTTCGACACACGCAGAAAACACCCCCTGCACAGTCTATGCAGAGGGTGTACTTCCTATGGAAGAATTTGCTCAGCCGCCCAGATAGGCCTTGCGGACCTCATCGGACTTGGCAAGCTCCGCGCCGGTACCGGTCAGGGTGATGGAGCCGGTCTCCAGGACGTAAGCCCGGTCCGCGATCTGCAGGGCCTTCCTGGCGTTCTGCTCCACCAGAAGAATGGTGGTGCCGGACCTGTGCAGCTCCTTGATGATGCCGAATACCTGGTCCACGATAATGGGGGCCAGGCCCATGGAGGGCTCGTCCAGCATCATGAGCTTGGGGTGGGACATCAGCGCCCGGGACATGGCCAGCATCTGCTGCTCGCCGCCGGACAGGGTACCTGCCACCTGCTTACGCCGCTCCTTTAGCCGCGGAAAATAATTGAAGACCATTTCCAGGTCCTCCTGGGACACGGTTTTATTGATATACGCGCCCATTTCCAGGTTCTCCTGAACCGTCATTTGCAGGAAAATACGCCGTCCCTCCGGCACGTGGGCCAGCCCCGTCCGCAGCAGCTTATAGGCCTCTGTATGGGTAATATTGTGGTCACAGAAGGTAATGGTTCCCGTGCGGGGGTGCATCAGGCCGGAGACAGTCTTCAGGATGGTGCTCTTACCGGCGCCGTTGGCGCCGATCAGGGCCACGATTTCCCCGTCGCCCACATCGAAGGACACGTTTTTCACCGCATGGATAGCGCCGTAGTATACGTCAATATTCTCAACCTTCAGCATTTGCAGCGCCCTCCTCCTTGCCTAGATAGGCTTCAATAACAGCGGGATCTGTCCGAATCTCCTCCGGAGTTCCCTTGGCAATGATGCGGCCGTAGTTGACCACGGCGATGGCCTCGCAGACATTCATGACCAAGTTCATGTCGTGCTCAATGAGGAAGATGGCCACATGGAAGGTATCCCGAATGCGGCGGATCTGGTGCATCAGCTCCGTAGTCTCGCTGGGGTTCATGCCGGCGGCAGGCTCATCCAAAAGAATTACGGAAGGATTGGTTGCCAGCGCCCGGACAATCTCCAGCCGGCGCTGGACGCCGTAGGGCAGGCTTCCCGCCTTGGCATCGGCATACTCGGAAAGTCCCATAAAGTCCAGCAGCTCCATGGCTTTCTGATTGGCTTTCTTCTCTGCCTTGTAGTAGCCCGGCAGATGGAGCACACTTTCAAAGAAAGAGCATCTGATATCGTTGTGCATACCCACCTTTACATTATCCAGCACAGACATATCCGTAAACAGACGGATATTCTGGAAGGTACGGGCAATGCCCAGCTTATTGACCTTGTGGACCGGCATTCCCTTGATATCAATGCCGTTGACCAGCACACTGCCACGGGTAGGCTGGTAAACGCCAGTGAGCAAATTGAAAATTGTCGTCTTGCCCGCGCCGTTGGGGCCAATCAGACCGGATATCTCGGTGGGTCCGATGGTAATATTGAAGCTGTCCACAGCGGTCAGACCGCCAAAGTCGATGCCAAGGTTCCGAACATCCAGGACGGGCTGCTTGCCCTGGTCCTGTTCCCGGACAAAAGTAACGGTAGGCACCTTCAGAATTTTCTTGGAATACTCATTCATTTCGAAGCCGCCTCCTTCTTATTTTTGGGGAACACTCCGCGCACCTTATCCGCCGCTACAGACAGGATATCCTTCATCCTGGGAGACCAGGTAAAGAGCATGACAAGAATCAGAACAACAGCGTAAATAATCATCCGGTAATCCTGTAAGCCGCGCATGGCCTCCGGCAGGATGTACAGAACAGTCGCGGAGATAATGGACCCCAGGATGTTGCCCATACCGCCCAGGACAACGAACACCAGAATGTTGATAGAGGTATTGAAGTTGAACTTGGAGGCAGTGATGGAACCATAGTTCATGGCATACAGTGCGCCTGCCATACCGGCCAGAAATGCGGAAACCACAAAGGCCTTCATACGGAAGGCGGTGACGTTGATCCCCACAGACTCCGCCGCAATCCGGTTATCCCGGACGGCTTTGATTGCCCGGCCTTCCTTGGAGTTGATCAGATTCTGTACCACAAAAAGTGTAAACAGAATCAGCGCAAAACCAACGGCAAAGGTAGAGAGCTTGGTAATGCCGGTCGCACCCCGGGGACCGGAGATAATCATCCTGCCTCCCTCCGCCAGGGTCAGACCCCCGGTCTTAATGGTGGCGTGGAGGCCATCCGCGTCAACACCCAGATAGAGGTTTCCGAAAATATTTTTCATAATTTCGCCGAAAGCAAGGGTGACAATAGCCAGATAGTCGCCCCTCAGGCGCAGCACAGGGATACCAATCAAGAAGCCGATCACCCCCGCCAGCACACCGCCCACGAGCATGCCGATCACCAGCCGCAGTATGCCGCTCGGCACCGCCTCGACCAACAGGGACGTTACAACAATCCCCGTAAACGCGCCAATGCCCATAAAGCCCGCATGACCCAGGCTCAGTTCCCCGCAGATGCCCACCAGCAGGTTCAGCGACACCGCAAGCACGATATAGGCGCATGCCGGCACCAGAAAGCCCCTGGTGGTGCTGTTCAGCTTCCCTTGGGCGGACAAAAGCTGCAAAACAACAAACGCCGCCGTCACCAGAATATAGGTGGAAGCGTTTTTGATTTGATTCCGATTCAGTTTCTTCTTCATGGGACGCACCTCAAACCTTCTCCTGAACCTGCTTGCCAAGGAGGCCAGCGGGCTTCACCAGCAAAATGACGATCAGCACGCCGAATACGATGGCATCGCTGAACTGAGGACTCAGATAGGCCTTGCTGAACGTCTCGATGATCCCCAGCAGGATACCGCCCAGCATGGCGCCGGGAATAGAGCCGATGCCGCCGAAAACAGCCGCCGTAAAAGCGCGAATGCCGGGCATAGAGCCGGTGGTAGGCTGTAAGGTGGGAACCGTGGAGCACAACAGGACGCCCGCAATGGCCGCCAACGCGGAACCAATGGCGAAGGTGGTGGAAATGGTCTTATTCACGCTGATGCCCATAAGCTCCGCAGCTTCCCGGTCCTCGGAGACGGCGCGCATGGCCTTGCCGGTACGGGTCTTGCCTGTAAACCAGGTCAGACCGACCATAATGACGACAGAAGCGATAATCGTCACGATGACCTCGCCGGTGATGACAAGCTGACCGCCCATAAGCCGCAGAGGCTGGAACGTGACGATGCTGGTATAGTTCTTGGGGCTAGAGGACCAGATCAGCTGGGCGGCATTCTGCAGAAAATAGCTGACGCCGATGGCCGTAATCAGGACGGCCAAGCTGGGGGTTCCCCGCAAAGGCTTATAGGCCAGAGCCTCAATGAGCATACCCAGAACGGTACAGACTGCCATGGCCGCCAGAATGGAGACCACAATGGGCAGTCCCAGGTAATTAGTAACGCAGAAAGAAATGTACGCGCCAACCATAATAATATCGCCATGGGCAAAGTTCAGCATTTTCGCAATGCCGTAGACCATGGTATAGCCCAGCGCGATAATGGCGTAGACCGAGCCAATGCTGATACCATTGATCAGGTACTGAATGATTTTCATGAAATCCCCTCTCTTTTTCAACAGCCTATGACGGCGTCAATCTCATTGCCGCTCTCATAGACTGCTGACTTTATTTCCCGAAGTGCCGTCTTAGGGATGGAGGGGAACCCCTCCATCCCTAATGGATTACGGAGATGTATCAGGCCATGGGAACGTAGACGCCGTTCTCAACAACCACAGCGGCAGGCGCTTTGGAGATCATGCCGTTCTCATCCCAGTGCATACCGGAGCCGGTCAGACCGTCAACGGTCATGGTAGCGAACTGTGCCTTCAGGGCATCGCAGATCTCAGAGACGGACTCGTTGCCGGTAATACCGGCGGCAGTCAGAGCATCGTAGATGGCGTAGATCACATCGTAGCCGTCAGCCGCAAACTGGTTGGGCACCAGGCCGTCCATCTTAGCCTTGAACTTGGCGACAAAGGACTGGGTAGCCTCATCGGAAGCGTTGGCATCGAAGGGGGTCATCAAAGCCAGGCCCTCAGCCAGAGAGGTATCAAAGCCCTCCACAGTCAGGATGCCGTCCATGCCGTCGCAGCCGAAGAACTTGGGCGCGTAGCTGATGCGGTTGGCGTAGGTCAGGATCTGAGAAGCCTCGGTGTAGTAGATGGGCAGGAAGACCAAATCGGCTCCGGCATCCTGGCATTGTGTTACCTGAGTGGACAGGTCTGCCTTGTTGTCTGCGGTGAAGGAAGTAGCGGCAACGATCTCAACACCCAGCTCCTCAGCCTTGGCCTTGAAGCCGTTGTACAGGCCGGTAGAATAATCGTCAGAGGAGTCATAGATAATACCGACCTTGGTGCCCAGCCCCTTGCTGGAAACCAGCTCAGCTGCGGAAGCGCCCTGGTTGGGGTCAGTGAAGCACATCTGGAAGATGTTGCTACCGGACAGTGCCAGAGTCTCGGCTGACGCAGAAGGCGTCAGGTTGAACATGTTATCGGCAGTGGACTCAGGAGCCACAGCCAAAGCGGCCCCGGTTGTGACCTGACCGGCCATGACCTGCATGCCCCAGTCCTTCAGAGCGTTATAGGCGGAAACAGCCTTCTCGCCGTCAGCCTCGTCATCCTCAGCCTTAAACTCGATTTGCAGGCCGCCCTTGGCGTTGATCTCTTCAACAGCAATCTCCATGCCTGCGCGAACGGCCAGGCCGTAAGCGGAAGCGCCGCCGGTCAGAGGACCGGACATGCCGATCTTTACGGTTCCGACACCTTCGGGAGCGGCAGCTGTTTCACCGGCGGCAGCCGTGGTCTCGGCAGCGGCGGTGGTGGAAGCGGCAGACGTGCTGTTGCCGCATCCCGCGAAGGAGGCGGCGACCAGGGCCAGCGCCATGGTCAATGCAAGTACCTTTTTCATTTTTCTTTTCTCCTTTACTTACAAAACTACAAAAAAGCGATCGCACATCGCAACCGCTTCTTCATACAAAAGAATTCCCCGGTTGCTTTCAGCTCTGGATAGTGGGCAGCAGGCATAGAATGGCGACCCGCAAATCGGCCAGCTCCAGCGCAGGGATAATTCGTCCGGAGGCCCGGAATACGGTATTCTGAAATTGTGTTACCACCGTTTTCATCTGTGCGGCCTCCTTTGTGAATGTGCCCATATTGTATCTCTCTCAAAGACATTTGTCAACAAGGAAAACACTACATATAATGCTTAACAATTTCTTCATTTTTTGTATAAAATAACAAAATCCGGTTGTCTCCCATCTTCGGACAATTGTCCGTACAGGAGAGCAAAAAAGCCATTGCGGTATCATACGCAATGGCCCAAGGCAATTTTTAGCCAACACCGCACGATTTGGCAAGAAGACTCAGCCTGAATAATTGTACGGTGTTGCTTTTACTTTCGATCGTCCAGTTCGGCTTTGCAGACCGGCAGAACCTGGGAGAGGATGGGCACGCAGGTGGCGCTGCCATAGCCGCCGTTTTCCACAACGACGATAAAGGCCAGCGGGTAAGCCTCGTCCATCACAAATCCGGCAAACATGGCGTTGGACTTCTGTCCGCCGCCCAACTGGCTGGTGCCGGATTTCGCGCAGACGGACAGGCCCGGGAAATTGCCGTCGCCATAAATGGTCTGCACATTGTTGCGGAGGTACTGCTGAAGCTTCTTCGCCGTTGCTTCGCTCATGATCCGGCCTGTGCTTTCCTCCGAGGCGGCATAGAGCGTCTCCTCCCCCCGGGTAACACTGGAGACCAGATAGGGCTCCACACTCTTTCCCCCCGCGGCAATGGTGCCCACAAAGGTCATGAACCGGGCGGGGTTAATGAGGTCCGAGTGCTGGCCGATGCAGCTCCAGGCGAAGGACGCGCCGCCGGTATCCTTGATATCATAGTTGCCTTTGGCACTGGTCACGCCGTCAAAGGACACGGCATCTGTAACGCCGTATTTCGCCACATACTTCTCCATATTCTTCCGGCCCACCAGCTGGGCGATCTGCGCGAAGCTGCAATTGCAGGAGTGCGCCAGAGCGCCTTTCAGGTCCAGCGTCCCGTGGGCCCGCTCGCAGGTCACGGCCTCGGTGCCATATTCATAGGAGCCTGTACAGGTAAAGGTCCGGCTCTCGATATCCGGCACGCATTCCAGGGCCGCCGCCGTTGTAACGATCTTGAAAATGGACCCCGGCACATAAGTGGACTGCAAGAAACGGTTCAGGTACACGCCCTCATACTTCCCGGAGGTGTCTCCGACGATGTCCGGCACATTGTCCGGGTCATAGGTAGGCGAAGTCACGGCGCAGAGGATTTCCCCCGTTTTGTAATTGTAGATACCCACGGTGCCCTTTCTGCCGTCCAGTGCCCGCAAGGCCGCGTTCTGTACCGCCGCAGAAATGGTCAGGGCTTCCACCCCGGTTTCCCCGGCGTAAGCATACAGGCCGTTGACCTTGTCATAACCTGCCAGCACCGCGGCATAGTTGGCGACTGCCTTCGCCTGGATCCTTCCGTTCCGGTCTCCCAGCCAGTGCATGGTGGAGGCCCGGGTTTCGGCGTTATCCGAATAGGCGCGGCTGCCGGAAATATCCAGCAGCACCACCCCGTCCCGGTCCACAACGGTGCCGTTGCCAAGATTGCTATTGTTATAGACATGGGGCGAACCTGTGGCGACGACCCATTGGTCCGCTTTCAGGGCATACTCCCCCGCAAAGAAAGCCATGCCGCCCAGAAGCAGCACCACGAATACGGCCATCATCCAGGTTCTTTTGGTTACTCTGTTCATGGTAAACTCCTATTTGTGAAAACGCACCGCGAAGCTGGCGTTCTGCCGGGTATCCGCCGCCTTGACAAAGGCCAGCAGCCCCCATGCGCCAATCATACTGGTGCCGCCGTTGGAAATAAAGGGAAAGGTAACGCCCGTAAAGGGCAGGATATCCACCGTGCCCAGGCAGTTGAGCGACGCCTGAATCAACAAAATTCCCGCCGCCGTGCAGCCGCCGATGCAGTAAAAGCTGCTGCGGGACACCCGGGAGGTCCGGATGGCGAACAGGCCCAGAGCCGAAATGGCCAGCACCGTCTGCATGGCTGCCAGGAGTCCCCATTCCTCGGAGATCGTCGCGAACACGATATCCGAGTCCGCCGCGAACACCTTCTGCAAAAAGCCGTTTCCCGGCCCCAGACCAAAGAGGCCGCCGGAGGCGATGCACATAATGGCCTGGGTCTGCTGATAGCCGCTGTTATAGGGGTCCTCCCAGATATGCCGCCAGGTAGCAAACCGGCTCAAGGCGTGGGGCGCGATGCGCAGGGCCAGCACTCCCGCAAAGCCCAGGGCCGTGCAGGCCAGAGCAATGGTGCCCATGCTGCCGGAACGCAGGTAGGCGATAATGAGAAACGCGCAGAAGAAGATCAGCGCCGTGCCAAAATCGTTCATCAGGGCCAGCAATCCGCAGATCACCACGGAATAGGCGATAAACAAAATCAGATTCCGTTTGTTCATAATCCGGTCCATGGTGGAAGCGCCGGCATAGACGAAGCACACCTTGGTAAGCTCCGAGGGCTGCAAAGACAATCCGCCGATAATCAGCCAGTTCTTCGCGCCGTAGTACTCCGTGCCGAACAGCAGTGTAATGACCAAAAAGCCCACACCCGCCAGCACGGCCAGATAGCGGAAGCGCTTTGCCCGCTCCAGATCCCGCAGAGACCAGCCGATCATGAGAAACACCAGAATGCCCAGGACCATGGCCGCGGACTGTTTGCCCAGTTCCTGGGGCTTCACCGTGGCAATGGCCGCGGCCCCCAGGGTACACAGGAAGAACGCCAGCGTTTCCACCTCAAAGGAACTCCTGCGGATCGTCAGATAGAAGAAAAACAGCGCCCACTGGCAGACCATTACCGCGCCGAAGCCCAGAAAATAGGTCCTGAATTCCTCATCCGGCCCGTTCAGCAGGAAGCCCGTCAGCATGACCGCCTGAAGCAGCGTCAAAATCAGCAGTCCCAGCAGACCGCTCCAGCCGCCGGAGCCTTTGGTCCGCAGCTGGGCCTGAAGCTGCTCCTGCCGCTTGGTAATGATCTGCAGCTCCATATCCACGCCGCCGATGGAAATGGTGTCGCCCTCGCGGACGGCACGGATGTCCACCCTTTCCCCATTGACCCAGGTTCCCGTTTTGGACCCGGTGTCCGTAACGGTCCAGCTGCCGTCATCGTAACGGGTAAGTACCGCGTGGTTCCGGGAAACCGTGGAGAGCGCAACGGTAATGTCGCTGCTTTTGCTCCTGCCAATAACGTTTTCCCAGTGGGTCACAGCCACCTGGCTTCCGTCTCCGAATTTCAGCCAGGCCCAGATCTCCGGCTCCCGCCGGAAGGAGATCAAAGGCCGGGCGCAGTGCAGCAGCAGCCAGGCCCCCAGAGCCGGTACCAGATACCGGGATACCGCCAGGAAAACCGCCGCGTAGGTCTCCCGGGAGGCCGCAATCAGGTTCAGGATCTCTTGAAATCGTTCCATCCTTCACCATCCTTTCTTTTGTGTCAATGGATTCATGCTTCCAGCGCGCGCAGCAGGGCAATTTCCTGAGCGTAGCCGGGAAGCTCGTTGGGGGTTTCCAGGATCATGGGCTTTCCCCGAAGGGCCGGATGATTCACGATCTTCCGGAAGGTCTCCACGCCCAGAGAGCCCTTTCCGATGCGCTCGTGCCGGTCTTTGTGACTGGCAAAGGGATTCTTGGAGTCGTTCAGATGCAGGGCCTTCAGCTTGTCCAATCCAATAACCCGATCAAATTCCGCCAGGACCCCATTCAGATCGTTTACGATGTCATAGCCACCGTCGTATACATGGCAGGTATCCAGGCAGACACCTACCTTGGCACTGCCTACAGCGTCCAAAATGGCGCGCAGCTCCTCAAACCGGCCGCCGATTTCGCTGCCCCTGCCCGCCATGGTCTCCAAAAGCACCGTCACAGGGTAGTCCGGCTCCAAGGCCTTGCGGAGGGCCTGGGCGATGCAGGCAATGCCCGCCTCCGTCCCCTGCCCTACATGGCTGCCGGGGTGAAAATTGTAAAAGTTCCCGGGCAGCGCCGCCATCCGGCGCAGGTCGTCCGCCAGAACGGAGGCCGCAAATGCCCTGGCCTCAGCGTCAGCGGTACACAGGTTCATGGTATAAGCCCCGTGGGCGACCAGCGGACCGAATCCGTTTTCCGAAAGCAGCGTCCGGGCCAGCGCTTCATCCTTAGGGTTTTCCGCCTTGGCGCTGCTGCCTCTTGGATTTCTTGTAAAAAACGCGAAGGTATTGGCATCCAGCTGCATGGCCTGCCGCACCATGGCGGCATAGCCCTTGGAGGCTGACAGATGGCACCCGACCGTAAGCATAGTATATCCTTTCCGCATCTTTCAGAGTGATGCTGCTTCAATTTTGCATATGGTATCATATTTCTTTCCAAAAATCAAATTAACGTTTCCTCTTTTCAGAAAGCTATGCTATAATGTATTTTAGAAAGGCAGAAAGGCGCGTGGGAACCTTGGCAAAATCGGACAACCAAAAGCTGAAAATTCTGTACATTCTGGATTATCTGCAAAAAAACTCCCACCAAGAGCACCCGGTGAGAGCGGCGGAGCTTGTGGAAATGCTGGAAAAGCGCGGCATTCAATGCGACCGCAAAACCGTCTATTCCGATATCGCGGCATTGCAGGATTTCGGCATCGACATTCTGACCTGCCGGGGCAAAGGGGGCGGCTATTACATCGGCGAGCGGGAATTCCAGCTGCCGGAGCTGAAACTGCTCATTGGCGCCGTCCAATCCAGCCGGTTTCTGACAGAAGACAAATCTCTGGAGCTGATTGAAAAGCTTTCCCGGCTTTGCAGCCAGCAGGAGGCCGAGCAGGTTCGTCGGAATGTGGTGGTGGCCGGGCGGATCAAGAACATGAACCAGTCCATCTATTACGATGTGGACACCATTCAGGAGGCCATTTTCCAGAACCGGCAGATTTCCTTCCGCTACTTTGACTGGGGCATTGACGGAAAGCCGAAATACCGGGACAAGGACTACTCCGCCAGCCCCTATGGCCTGTATCAGGACAATGAGAACTGCTATCTGCTGGCCCTCTCCCCCCGCCACGGCGTCACCGCCTACCGGGTAGACCGCATGACCCACATTGAACTGCTGCCGGACGCCCGCCAGCCCTGCCCGGAGCTGACCGGTCAGGCCCTGAATGACTACGCGCAGAAGCGCTTTCAAATGTTCAACGGCGAGACTGTCGGCGTGAAGATGCGCTTTCATAAGAGCCTTACCAACGCGGTCATGGACCGCTTTGGAAGCGGCGCCATGCTGTTCCCTGACGGCGAGGATCATTTCGTCTTTACCGCGGATGTGGCGGAATCCCCCATGTTTCTCAGCTGGGTCATCGGCTTCGGTGACAAAGCCCAGGTTTTATACCCGCCCCGGATCCAGGCGGCCGTCCAGGACCTTTGCAGGGAGGTGCTGGCTCAGTACGCGCCTGACGACTCCGGCTCCAGGCCGAAGGACGAGAATACCTGACTCCATACCACCTGAGAGGTCTTTTCGGGGTCTGCCGGACGCTCCACGGACAGACAGTAGTGGTAGTTCCCATCGTCCAGAATAATGCCTCTGCCCAGCCGGTCCCCATCCTCTCCGGCGGTGGCCCAAACGAATTCGTAGCGCTTGAGGCCCTCCTCCCGGGTCTCCATGACCGTAAGCTGGTCTTTGGATCTGCCCGTCAGTTCCAGAAGCGTGGCGTCCAGGTCCCCGGAATCCAGGGTTTCCAGGATGATCTCATAGTCGTCCGTGACATACAGCCGCCCGGAGGCGGTTTCCAGAGCGTCCTGCTCCGCCTCCCCGGGGATATCCACCGTTACGGTCCGGGGCTGGGCCAGAACAGGCACATCCAGTTCGTCCGCCACCGTTTCAAAGGTTTCCGCTTTCCCGCAGCCGCCAAGCAATACGGCTGCCGCCAGCACACCAAACAAAACCCGTTTCTTCAACAAACTCCCCTCCAGAAAGGTTTTTCCAATGAAAGAAATCATTTTGCTTTACCTGCTGATAATCAATGCCATTGCCTTTCTGCTTATGCTTGTGGACAAGTACAAGGCCAGAAAAAATCTCTGGCGCGTCCCGGAGGCCACCCTCATGACCTCCGCCATCCTGGGCGGCAGCATCGGCGCGCTGCTCGGCATGTATCTGGTCCGCCATAAGACCAAGCACCCGAAATTCACGGTAGGCATTCCTTTGATCCTCGCGGCGCAGATCGCGCTGTGCGTGTTTGTTTACATCAAAACAAAGCAGTAAAATCGGGCGGCCAGCGCGGCCGCCCCTTCCTATTCTCGATCTTCCAAAATCGCCTCAGCCGTTAAGATACCGTCAATGGCGGCGGACATGATACCGCCGGCGTAACCGGCCCCTTCTCCGGTGGGGTACAGTCCCCGAATGGCGGACTGCCTTGTCTCGTCCCGCGGAATGCGGACCGGGGAGGAGCTGCGGGTCTCCGGAGCGGTAAGCACCGCGTCCGGGTCCGCAAAACCATGAAGCTTTTTATCCAGCTCCGGCAGTGCCCGAGCCAACGGCCCGGTGATGCAGTCCGGCAGGCAGCGGTGCAGGTCC
The DNA here is from genome assembly GCA_963661735.1 of bacterium. GTDB lineage: Bacteria > Bacillota > Clostridia > Oscillospirales > Oscillospiraceae > Faecousia. The sequence goes on from CAVLCF010000015.1 coordinate 11,802, forward strand.
GTCCAGACCACGCCCGGGGCGTAAGTCGGCTTTACCACGCCCGGTCCTTCGCTGGGCCTGCCTGCCAGAAAATCCGCCGCCCGCTGGGCAGGGGCACGATGGCTCCCGGTCAGCCGGTAGGCCGCTTCCTCGATTTCTCGCTGCCAGTACATGCCGCCGAGAGGTCCTTTCTCTGGGAAAACCGCCGGATTGACCGTAACCAGAAGGGCCGCGTTGGCGTTTTCCCCGTCCCGAGCCGCATAACTCATGCCGTTGGTCACGGTGCGCCCCTCCTCCGAGGCCGCCGCCACCACATAGCCGCCGGGGCACATGCAGAAAGTGTAAACCGTGCCGTCCTCCAGATGTTGGACCAGCTTATAGTCCGCCGGGGGCAGATGAGAATCCAGCTTTCCATACTGGGCAAGATCGATCTTTTCCTGCTTCTGCTCAATGCGCACGCCCATGGCAAAGGGCTTCGGCTCCATGGGTACGCCCTGGGAAAGCAAAGTCTCAAAGGTGTCCCGGGCACTGTGGCCGATGGCCATCACCGCCTTGTCGCAGGGGATGATCTCACCGCTTGCCAGCTTCACCCCGGCAAGGGCGTTGTCTTCCAGCAGAAATTCCGTGACCTGGCTGCAAAAGCGCACTTCGCCGCCCAGGGCAATGATTTTCCCGCGGAGATTCTGGACAACCTCCAGCAGCACGTCCGTTCCCACATGGGGCTTGGCGTCATACAGGATGTCCTCCCGGGCGCCGAAGGCCACAAACTGCTCCAGGATCCATTGGATCCTGGGATTGCTGACGCCGGTATTCAGCTTCCCGTCGGAGAAGGTTCCCGCGCCGCCCTCGCCAAACTGGACATTGCTCCTGGGGTCCAATTTTCCGTCCTTCCAGAAGGCCGCTACCTTTTCATGGCGGGTCTGGGCGTCCTCGCCCCGCTCCAGAACGATAGGCCGCTGCCCCGCCTGGGCCAGGATCAGGGCGGCGAACATTCCCGCGGGGCCGAAACCGATAACCGCAGGCCGCTTTTCACCCTCCGGCCGTTTTTTCGGCGGCTGATAGCGTTCCATAGGGGCAACCGTCACCTTTTTGCTGCCGCACTTTTTGAGAACCTTCCCCTCGCCGCTTTTCAGGGCCACATCTACCGTGTAAACAAGCTTCACATCCGGCTTTTTCCGGGCGTCTACCGAGCGGCGGACCAGACGCAGGCTGCGGATCTCCGAGGCAGATACCCGCAGGATCCTGGATGCCTCAAACAGCAGGGCCGTTACGTCCTGCTCCGGGTTCATGGCAATATCTCGAATACGCAGCATTTCTATTCCTCTCTCCCGGCGCTCTGTCCCGCAAGGCTCCCGGAGCTCCAGGCCCATTGCAGATTATAGCCGCCGCAGTCCCCATCCACATCCAGCACCTCGCCGCAGGCGTACAGCCCGGGCACAAGCCTGCTTTCCATGGTGGTCTCATCGAATTCTTCCGTCACAATGCCTCCGGCGGTGACCTGGGCGCTGTCCATGCCCAGGGGTTCCGTCAGATGGACGGCAAAGCGTTTCGCGTTGGCCGCCGCCCGGACAAAGGCTTCTTCCGGCAGCTGGGCAATGGGCGTATTGAGGCCGATTCCGGTCTCCTGGACCAGCACCCGGCCCAGGCGGTTATGAAGAATGCCTGTGAACAGCTCCCCGGCATTCAAATTCGTTTTCCTTCGGGCCAGCAGCATTTCTTCCAACTCCTGCACCGGAAGCTGGGGCAGCAGGTCCAGGCGGCACCGCCAGTCCCCTTTCCCCTGGCACACATCCCGGGATACCTCAAAAACCACCGGGCCGGACAGGCCGCACTCCGTAAACTGAATTTCTCCGGCACTCTCAGACCAAAGGACACCGTCCCTATAGATCTCCGCCCGGCACTCCGCCCGGACGCCCTTCAGGGCGGCAACCCCCGGCCAATCGGTTTTCAGCTGGACAAGGGTGGGCCGCAGCCGGGTGCAGCGGTGGCCCAGGGCGCGCAGCAGCTTGTAGCCGGACATGGATCCCCCCAGCTTCGTCCCCGCCAGGCCGCCACAGGCGACGATCAGCTTGTCGCAGAGGAATGCCTCGCCGTCCGTCTCAACGCGAAAGCGATTTGCCTCCCGCCGGACCCTCTGGACCTCGCAGCCGGTTTTCAGGGCGATATTTGGCTTTTCCAGGGCGAACCGCAGCACATCCACCACGGAATTGGCCTGGTCCGAAAAGGGATAGACCCGCCCCGATGGCTCTGCCACAGTCAAAAGCCCCAGCCCCAAGAACCATTCCAGGGTTTTGGGTGGAGAAAGCCGCTCCAGAGCAAAGCGCGAAAAGGCGGGGCTGTCCCCGTGGTAGCCGCCCTCCAGAGCGTGCAGATTGGTCAGGTTGCACCGTCCGTTTCCCGTAGCCTGAAGCTTTCTGCCCACCCTGGCCTGCCGCTCCAGCAGCAGCACCTGACAGTCCGGGTTTTCCGCTGCCCGCAGCGCCGCCACCATACCGGAAGCGCCGCCGCCTATGATTCCCACAACCATGCCCGATCCCTCATTTTCCTTTCATTTCCGGTTATTATACACGATTTTGCCCACCGGCACAAGAAAAACTTCTTTCATAAAGGGTATTTCTGTGCTATAATGAAAAGAGGTGATGCTATGGAACGCAGCGGGATTGAAAAAATCGCAAAAACGCCGGAAGACCGGCTGCTGCTTGCGAAACTATATGATAAAATAAACGCCGGAGTTCGGAAAAATATAATTTCCAATACCTGCTTTCTCTCCCCCCGGGAGCTGGAGCTGGCAGACTTTCTTTTCGGAAATCTGCCTGGGCTTTACCGCTTCGGCGGTTACGGGGACGCAGAGCGGAAAATGCTTATTTACCTGCCGGACTATCTGGAAGAAAATGCCCTTTATGGGGAGGACAGTCCCCTTTGCTGCGTGGAGGCCAGCTTTTTTGAAGCGGACAAGCTGAGCCACCGGGATTTTCTGGGAGCACTGATGGGTGCGGGCATCGCCCGGGAAACTGTGGGGGACATCTGCGTGGAGCCTGGCCGCTGCCTGTTTTTCACCACTGCCGAAATCACCCCCTATGTACTGGACAATCTGCGGGAAGCGGGCCGGACAAAGCTGCATTTAAAGCAGGTCTCCCTCGAGGGCCTGACCATGCCGGAGCCGGAATTTCAGGAGATCCGGGACACCATGGCATCCTTACGCCTGGACAGCGTGATCGCCTCGGGCTTTCGTGTTGGCCGCTCTCTGGCGGCGGAGTATGTACACGCCGGGAAGGTGAACATTGACGGCCTGCCCTGCGAAAAGCCGGACAAGGCCGTTTCTGAGGGCACGAAAATATCGGTCCGTGGTCTGGGCAAAATCAAGCTTGCCCAGATCGGCGGGAGAACAAAAAAGGACCGCATTGCGGTAACGATTCAGAAATATGTGTGAGGAATTGCCGATGAATATGAATGAAGTCATTGCCAGGATCAACGCCCTGGCAAAAAAGGCCAAGGAGGGTTCCCTGACCCCGGAAGAATTGGCGGAGCGGGACAAGCTGCGCCGCATCTATATCGACTCCGTAAAGGCCAATCTGGTAGGACAGCTGGAAAACACCTATATTCTGGAGCCTGACGGAACCAAGAAGAAGGTTACAAAGAAGTAATGGATATCGCTGCGGAAATCAAAGCTTTCTCCCCCGGCTGCGAGCAGGAGGAGCGGGACAAAGCGCAAATGCTCGGCTGGCTTCGTGCTGCCCCGGACCCCTTTTCCCGGGATAACTCCTTTGCCCACTTTACGGCTTCCTCCTGGGTGGTCAGCCCGGACCGGCAGCAGGTGCTGCTGATCTATCACAATATCTACAAATCCTGGGCCTGGATGGGCGGCCACGCCGACGGGGACCGGGACCTTCTGGCCGTCGCCCTGCGGGAAACCCGGGAGGAAAGCGGCCTGCAAAACCTCAAATTGCTGCACGATGGCATCTTCTCTCTGGAAACCCTGACTGTAGACGGCCACATCAAGCGAGGGGCCTACGTTTCCAGCCATCTGCACCTGAACGTGACCTATCTTCTGGAAGCGGCCCCCGAAGAAGCCCTTCGCGTCAAACCCGATGAAAACAGCGGCGTGGCCTGGTTCCCGGTATCTTCTGTGGCCCGGAAGGTAACGGAACCTTGGATGATGGAGCACGTCTATCAAAAGCTCATGGAGCGCGTACTTGCTCTGGGCGAATAATTGGAGAACCGCATGGAATTTTTACCGATCACCAAACAGGAAATGCTGGACCGGGGCATCGAGCAGCCGGACTTTGTCTACGTCATTGGCGACGCCTACGTGGATCACCCCTCCTTCGGCCACGCCATCATCAGCCGCATTCTGGAAAGCCACGGCTACAGCGTGGTCATTATCTCTCAGCCGGACTGGCGCAATCCCAAGTCCATTGATGTTTTCGGCCGCCCGCGTCTGGGCTTTCTGGTCAGCGGCGGCAACATGGACTCCATGGTCAACCACTATTCCGTCACCCGGCACCGCCGAAAGACGGATTCCTTCACTCCCGGCGGCGTCATGGGCAAGCGGCCCGATTACGCCACCACCGTTTACTGCAACCTGATCCGGCAGACCTACAAGGATGTGCCCATTTTGATTGGCGGCATAGAGGCAAGTCTGCGCAGACTGGGCCACTACGACTACTGGTCCGATGGTATGAAGCGCTCCATTCTCCTGGACTCCCAGGCAGACCTTCTGATGTACGGTATGGGCGAAAAGAGCATCGTAGAGATCGCGGACGCCCTGAACGCCGGTATGGATGTGAAAGATATCACCTACATTGACGGCACGGTCTATAAGTGCCGAGAGCTGGACGAGAGTCTGCCCACAATTGTCCTGCCCAGCTTCGAGGAAATCTCCAAAAACAGACGCAGCTATGCCGAATCCTTCAAAATTCAGTACGGCAACTGCGACCCCTTCACCGCCAGACGACTGGCGGAGCCTTACGGCAGGGAGTTCGTGGTGCAGAACCCACCCCAGAAGCCATTGACCATGGAGGAAATGGATGCGGTCTATGATCTGCCCTACTGCCGGACCTATCATCCCAGCTATGAAAAGCTTGGCGGCGTGCCTGCCATTGAAGAGGTCAAATTCAGTCTGGTCAGCAACCGGGGCTGTTTCGGGGCCTGCTCCTTCTGTGCCCTGACCTTCCACCAGGGCCGGATCGTACAGGTACGAAGCCATGCGTCCATTCTGGCGGAGGCCGAAAAAATGGTGAAGGATCCGGATTTCAAGGGTTATATTCATGACGTAGGCGGTCCCACCGCCAATTTCCGGCATCCGGCTTGTGAAAAGCAGATGACCAAGGGCGCCTGCGGCGGGCGGCAATGCCTGTATCCTACTCCCTGCAAGAATATGAACGCCGACCACAGTGACTATGTGGATCTGCTGCGCAAGCTCCGGAAAATTCCCGGGGTCAAGAAGGTCTTTGTCCGCAGCGGCATCCGCTTTGACTATCTGCTGGCGGATAAAAAGGACACCTTCTTCCGGGAGCTGGTGCAGTACCATATCTCCGGGCAGCTGAAGGTGGCCCCGGAGCACGTGGCTGACGCGGTGCTCTGCCGCATGGGCAAGCCCCGGAACGCGGTGTACAACCGGTTTGTGGAGAAATACTTTGCCCTGAACAAGCAATACGGCATGGACCAATACCTGGTTCCCTACCTGATGTCCAGCCATCCCGGCTCCACCATGAAGGAGGCCGTGGAGTTGGCAGAGTACATCCGGGATATGGGCTACAACCCGGAGCAGGTCCAGGACTTTTACCCCACCCCCTCTACCCTCTCCACCGTCATGTACTACACCGGCCTGGACCCCCGGACCATGGAAAAGGTCTATGTCCCAACGGATCCTCACGAAAAGGCCATGCAGCGGGCGCTGATCCAGTACCGGAATCCCAAAAACTACTATCTGGTCAAGGAGGCCCTCTTAAAAGCCCACCGGGAGGACCTGATCGGATCCGGCCCCAAGTGTCTCATCCGTGCGGTCCCGCCCAGAAGCGGCGGCTATACCGCCGGGGCCAAGGTCCCGGCAAAGACCGGTAAAACGGCAAAACCCGCGGAAAAGCCCCAGGGCCGGAGCAGCACTGTCAGAAAGTCTCCCGGAAAGCCAGGCCCAAGAAAAAGCTCTGCCTCTGCCAGGAAGAAACACTGATGCGCAAAACCACGTCACCGCATGCCGCAGTGACGTGGTTTCTTATCTATTTTTGGAGATCATTTTACTTTCCCTGAAGCCATGCGATCAGACCGTAGCTCCCAAGGTACGCCTTTTCCGGAACGGAAAAATGGTCCGCTCCCTCAATTTCAACAAGCGTGGCGTCTCCTCCCGCTTCTGTCAGGGCGTTTACAAACGCAATGGAAGCTTCCGGGTCTACGATGGTATCGTCCTCCCCTACAAAGGCATATACTGGCGTATTCAAAAGCGCCTGTACATTTTCCCGGGTATTTCGGACGCTTCCGGAGAGAGGCGCTACCCGGGAAAAATAACCGGGGTGCGCCGCGGCGATACTCCAGGCCCCCGTGCCGCCCATACTGTGGCCGGTAAGGGAAATATTCGAGATATCGATACCATAGTCCCGCGCCACGGTCTGGATCATCTCCATCAGTGTACCGTCCATATCGGACCAGCCTTTGAGATTTTTCGGCAGCTGAGGGAACAGGACATAGGAAGAAAGGTCACCCAATGCGCCGGATCGCAGGTATTGCGGGAAGCCCCCGGCATCCGTGATCAGGTCCAGATCTGACCCCTTACCGCTTCCGCCGTGGAGATAAACGATCAGCCCGGGGGCGGCGCTGTATTCTTCCGGGACATAAAGCCAACAGTTCACGGTTGTTCCGCCGGAAAGCTCCAGCGTCGTCTGCTGCATACCGGTTGCTTGCTGATCCGCAGGGTTCTCCCCTGTCTTCACAAACTCAGAGGCTTCCTCTGCCTGCTGTATCTGCGGTTCTTCCTGCCGCTCCTGCTCCGGATCCGTGGCCGGTGCAGTTGTCTCCGGCTGTGTCGGCTCCGGAACCGGTTTCGTTTCCGCCGGATGCGTTGTTTCCGCAGGGGCGATAGGTATTGTAGGCGGGGCCTCTGTGGGAACCGTATGCTCCAGCCAATCCACCGCGACGCCGGAGGAATCCAGCCGTTCCTGTCTGGAACATCCAGCCAAAATCAGCAGCAGTATAAAAAGGAAAATTTGAAGCTTCCGCATAAAAGTACTCCTTCTATAAGGTCACACAAACGGCAATTTTCTGCTCTGTAGGCGCGGTAACGGTCAGCCTGCCCCGATGCCGCTGAACAATAGCCTGGGCGATCGCCAATCCCAAACCGGAACCGGGAGTACTTCCCGCTGTGCTGCCCCGATAAAAGCGTTCCGTGAAATGGCTCAGCTCTTCCCTGCGGATATTTTCGGCGGTATTCTGAACGGTTATGACTGTCCTTCTGCGCCTCTTTTCCAGAATAAACGAAGCGTTCCCTCCTGTGGGACAATATCGAAAGGCATTGTCCAAGAGAATTGTCAGCATTTCCCGCAATGCCTTTTCATCGCCGCAGAAGGATAGCGCTTTCTCAATGCGCACCCGGAAATCCACATTTTTACTGGCAGCAACCGCCTGAAAAGACACGGCTATATCCTCGGCCAGGTCGGAAAACGGAAAGTCAAGAAAGCTGCCCTGTTGGATCCCTTCATCGCACCGGGAAAGCGTCACAAGGGCCTGGGTCATCTCCGCCAGACGGCCGGCCTGCTTTTCGATATCGCAGAGCCATTCGTTATCCGGCATCTCCATTTGCAGCAGCTGGGCATCCCCCAGGATCACCGCCACAGGCGTTTTCAGGGCATGGCTGGCGGAGGTAATGAAGCTTTTCTGCTGCTCACTGGCCCTGACCAGAGGCGTGACGATCCGCCCGGAGAGAAGTATCAGAACCGCGATCGTCAGGACAAGTCCCAGCAGAGACACAGCGACCAGCAGCCTTGCCGTATCCCGAAACGCTTCCAGCGGCAGCTTGCGGGAAAGGAACAGGATCGATATGCCGTCCGCCTCCCTTGTTATGCTGTACCGCCAGCCATCCAGAAAGCCCCGCTGTTTTTCCGATTTCAAAGCCTGACGGCCCAATTGGATGGCGGCCATCTCCCGCACGGAAGCGGTATGAGAAAGCTCAGCTGTATGCTGCGTTGTGGAAAGAAATACCGTAAAATATCGGGAATCCCCGATCTCCAATGAATCCGGATCTGTGCGGATCACCTCCAGCAGGTGGTCCGCTTTTTTTGCGATCTGACTGTAGCTCCGCAGGAGAACAATCCCCACAATGGTTTCCAAAAGGATCGCCGCCGCCAACGCCGCCAGCGCCACAAACCGAATTTGCAGCATGCGCTTCAAGGAACGCTTCTTTTCCCCTCTCATGGCTTTCTCTCCAAAAGGTAGCCTGCGTTGCGGCGGGTCGTGATCCGCAAATCGGAGCCAATGGCCTCAAGCTTGCGCCGCAGATAAGAAATATAGGTCCAGACCGTATTTTCCTCCGCCTTGCTGTCCGGGTCCCAGATGTTTTCCAGAAAGCGGCCGGGCGACAAAAGAATATCGGGATTCCGCATGAGAAGCAGCATGATCTGGTATTCTTTATTGGCGAGGCGATAGCTGCCTTTGGGAGCGGACAGGGTAAAGGCGCCGGTATCCAATCGGGTGTTTCCAAGCTCCAGAATGTTGGACCGCTGAACCCCGGTTTTCCGGGTCAGCACCCGCAGCCGGGCCAGCAACTCCCGCAAATCGAAGGGCTTTGTCAGGTAATCGTTAGCGCCCCGGTCCAGTCCAGCCACCTTGTCGTCAATTTCTGCCTTGGCCGTCAGCATCAGGACGGGCACCCGGTTATTCTCCCGGCGAAGCACCGTAAGGACCTCCAGGCCGTCCATTTTGGGCATCATGATGTCCAGAATAACGCCGTCATAGCTGCCGATACGAAGGTATTCCAGCGCTTCCTCTCCGTCGCCCACGGCATCCACGCTGTAGCTGTTTTTCTCAAGAAGGGCGACAAGCACCCTCCGCAGAGACGGATCATCCTCCGCAATCAGAATTTTCATGGCAAAGCCTCACTTTCCAGGCATACTTTCCTATCGCAGCTTCAGTTTACCGTCCGAACCTTAACGGAACCTCAAGGGAACCGTCTTTCTCACAGTATAGCACAATATTCTGCCGCTTTCTACTCTCAAAAGGCGCGGACTTTTTCGCCCGCACCCTTCAAACCGTTTTCTGTTCGATCAGCGCTTTGCGCCGCTTACAAGACCGTTCTTCATTCCGGATGTCAGGCCGTTTACGAGACCTTCCTTCATTCCGTTCACCAGGCCATCGTGAAGACCATTTGCAAGACCGTTGATCTGTCCGTTTATCAAGCCCTGGGCATATCCGTTGGCAAGACTGTTCGTCTGCCCGTTTTTCAGACCCTGAGTATACCCGTTTACCAGTCCATTTCTCAACCCGTTAGGCGTCTCCGCGCTGGCCGTCATGGCAATACAGGCAAAAATGGACACGGCGGCAAGAACGGATGCCAGAATTTTTTTGGTTTTCATAATGAAATACCCCTTTCAATACTTTGTTGGGATCGTTTTCCGATTCCATGCCATCAGTATACCGCCTGCGCCTTAACGGAACCTCAAATGCAGAAAAAACTCCGGGAAAATCTTCCCGGAGTGCAATATTCACATCTCCTGCCGGCCTTCCAAAGCCCGGGACAGGGTAACTTCGTCGGCATATTCCAGCTGGCTGCCCACGGGGACGCCGTAGGCAAGGCGTGTGACCTTGACGCCCATGGGGCGCAGGAGCCGGGAAATGTACATGGCCGTGGCCTCGCCCTCGGTATCGGGATTGGTGGCCATAATGACCTCCTGCACGTCTCCCTCGCCAATGCGCAGCATCAGCTCCCGGATCTTGATATCATCCTGTGTTACCCGGTTCAGGGGAGAGATCACGCCGTGGAGTACATGGTATACGCCCCGGTACTCCCGGGAACGCTCCATGGCAATCACATCCTTTGGCTCCGCCACCACACAGATGGTGGACTTGTCCCGGCTGTCGTCGGCGCAGATGGGGCACAGAGGCTGGTCCGTCAGGTTCTGGCAGCATGGGCAGGTATGCACCGTTCGCTTAGCTTCCAGAATGGCCCCGGCAAAGGCCTGGGCCTCCTCCAGAGGCATTTCCAGCACATGAAAGGCAAGCCGCTGGGCGGTTTTGCCGCCGATGCCGGGAAGCCTTGCAAACTGGTCGGAGAGGTTTTGCAGGGACGCGGGGAAAAACTGCATGGCCCCTCCTTAGAACAGGCCGCCCAGATTCAGACCGCCGGTGAGCCTGGACATATTGGCGGAGGCCTCGCTGTCAGCGATGCGCATAGCCTGGTTTACGGCCGCAATGATCATATCCTGAAGCATTTCCACATCCTCGGGGTCTACGGCCTCGGGGTTTACCTTCAGCTCCAGCAGTTCATGCTTGCCGTTGACGGTCGCGGAAACCATACCGCCGCCGGACTGGGCAGAGAAGGTCTTGTTCTCCTGCTCTTCCTGCATGCGCAGCATCTCCTGCTGCATCTTCTGGGCCTGCTTGAGCATGGCGGCCTGATTCATGCCGCCCATTCCGCCGGGCATGCCCCGGAATCCACCTTTTGCCATAACAATGATCTCCTTTGATACTTATCTTATTTTTACAATATCCTGATGGGCTCTGCCGAAATTCATCAGCTGCTCCATTCTGCCTGTATTGCCGGACTGGGAGGCATCCACGACCTTGACCTGAACCGGATTTCCCAGCCGGGCCGCGGCCTTTCTGGCGATCACTTCCAGAATTGGCTTCACGCCTACTGTCTTGGCCGTAAAATCATCCCGGCAGCGAAGCTCCAGCGTAGAGCCGTTCAGCACACCCTTGACCGGGGCCGCGGGTGTGGCTACAAAAAAGCCCTTTTCCGGGAAGGATAGCTCCTGCCGGATCTCCGCCACCAGCTCCAGCCAGAAGCCTTCGTCGGGGGCAGGCGCGGGCGCGTCCACTGCGGGATCCGGCGGCGCGTCGCCGTCGTCCGGGACTGGGGGCAGTTCCTCCTCCGGCTCCGATGCAGCAGGTGCGGAGATTTGAGCCTTGGGAGCTGCCACAAAAGCGCCGCTCTTCAGCTGGTCCTCCAAGCGGGTCAATCTTGCGTTGAGGGCCGAGGCGTCCAGGCTCAGCTCCGGGCGGCAAAGCTCCACAATGCACAGCTCCGCGTCCATACGACGCCCGGCGCTGCGGTTGAAGCCGGAAACGGTCTGCTGCACCAGCTCCATCATTCGCACGATCTCGCCGGTGGACAGCCGCTTGGTCAGCTCCATGACCTCGGAATCCGGAGCAACGCCGGAAAGCATGGTAAGCCCCGCCTTGGGGGCGGTCTTCATAACAAGAAGGTCCCGCAGCAGGCTTTCCAGCTCGTCCAGCAGCGCGCCGATATCCTTGCCCTGGCTGTAGAGCTGGCTGAAAAGGGCCAGGGCTTTGGCCGTATCGTGGTCGGCGCAGTACCCCAGCAGTGTGCCGCACTTCTGTTCTCCAGCGATGCCCAGGCACTCATAGACCTTTTCGGAAGTTACCTCTCCGGTGGTGGCGCTGGCGCACTGGTCCAGCAGGCTCAGCCCGTCACGCATGGCGCCGTCTGCCAGCCGGGCCAGCACCCGGGCCGCACCGTCGTCCAGGTCGATGTTCTCCTGATAGGCCACATATTGCAGCCGCGCCGCGATGTCCTCCTGGCTGATGCGCCGGAAGGAAAACCGCTGGCAGCGGGAGAGAATGGTGGCCGGGACCTTATGCAGCTCCGTGGTGGCCAGAATGAAGAGCAGATGCTCCGGCGGCTCCTCAATGATCTTCAAAAGGGCGTTAAATGCGGACAGGGACAGCATATGGACCTCGTCCACGATATACACGCGCTTGCGGACCTGAGAGGGGGTATACACCGCGTCATCCCGCAAGTCGCGCACATTGTCCACACCGTTGTTGGAGGCGGCGTCGATCTCCAGCACATCCATGCAGGTGCCTGCGTCAATGGCACGGCAGGCTTCGCATTGATTGCAGGGGTTGCCGTTGTCCGGGTGGAGACAGTTTACCGCCTTTGCCAGAATTTTGGCGCAGCTTGTCTTGCCTGTACCACGGGAGCCTGTAAACAGGTAGGCATGGCTCAGCTTCCCGGTGACCACCTGGGTTTTCAGCGTCTGGGTCACGGCCAGCTGACCCGACACGTCATCAAAGGTCTGGGGGCGATATTTTCGATACAAAGCCTGATAGGCCATCTTCCCCGCTCCTTTCCGCGCAGAAAAAGAATCGGCTCATAACAAGATCGCACACCTATATTTGAATGAACAGACACTCCTTGAGGCCGTGCAGCCAGCTCAAAAACGGCAACCTCGCGGCACACGAAACATTCCGCTTAATGCTGCTTGGTTCCCCACCTGACATGGTTCACGGGGTCTCGTTGCGCAAGACCGCTCTCTCAACACCGCGGTAACGGCCCAAGAGAAAATCTATTCACCCGGGTATAGGCATTCATCCCTGCTGTAGCGGATTGCAGGTACAGGGCACCGCTAACTCCCCGACTAGTGCGACCTTGTTATAAGCCGATCCAGCTTTTAACAAAGTGAAATTATTCAGTTCAGCTTGGTCTCAATGAAATCGGCCAGCTCCTGGAAGGTGGTGATCTTCTGATCCTCCATATCCAGCTCCACGCCCAGCTCGCTCTCCAGATCCATAATCATTTCCACGATATCCAGGGAATCGATGCCCAGGCTTTCAAAGGTGCTGTCGGGCTTGATTTCGGCAGGGTCCAGCTCCAGCTGTCTGGCTGCATAGTTTACCAGCTTCTCGTACATGAAAATACTCCCTTCGTTGTCAGTCTCTTTGAAAGGTACCGTGGCTATTCTAGTACAAGGAGGCGCATTTGTCAATGCTTGTTTTTTCGGCGGCTGCTTTCCCCGCCGCGAAGGCCGTCGCCCAGGCGATTTGCAGATTAAAGCCGCCGGTATAGGCGTCGCAGTCCAGAATTTCCCCGGCGAAGAACAGCCCTTCCGCCTTCTTGGAGGCCATGGTCTTTGGGTCCACCTCGGAGACCTTTACGCCGCCGGAGGTAACGATGGCCTCCGCCACAGGCCGCTTGCCGGTGACCTCAATGGAGAAAGCTTTCAAAAGCTGTACCAACGCATGGCGGGACTGCTTCGTCAGGCCGTTGGCCTGCAGGTCGTAGGGAATATTCAGCCGGTCCAGCACCACAGGGATCATGGACCGTGGCAGCAGGTCCGTCAGGGCGTTTTCCATGGAGCGGTTCTGATACATTTCCAGGTCCCGCAGGATCCTGGCATCCAGCTTACCCTCGTCCAGGGCCGGCTTCAGGTCCAGCACCAGGCGACAGCCCTCTCCCTTCAGATGACAGCTGGCGCTGAGCACCGTGGGGCCGGACACGCCGAAATGGGTAAAGAGCAGCTCGCCGAAATCCTTATACAGAAGCTTTCCCTTGGCGCTGAGCAGCCTAACCCCCACATTGCGCAGGGAAAGCCCCTGCATTCTCTGGCAATCCTCTCCGGCGGTTTCCAGGGGCACCAGGCTGCCCTGAGGCGGCACGATCGTATGGCCCACGGATTGGGCAAGCGCATACCCGTCTCCCGTGGAGCCGGTGGTTGGATAGGAAGCGCCGCCGGTGGCCAGAATCACAGCCCGGGCGTAATAAACTTCCCCTTCCGTCCTTGCGCCGTAAACCTTTCCTTCCCGCGTCAGAAGCGCCGTGACCCGGCCCGTCCGCACCGTAACGGAAGCAGCCTTCAATTCTCTTTTCAGGCAGTCCAGAATGGAACCGGCCTTGTCAGACACCGGAAAGACCCGGTTCCCCCGCTCCGTTTTCAGCGGGCATCCGCAGCCCTCAAAAAAGGCCTTGGTCTTTTCCGGTGGAAAAGCCGTCATGGCGCTGTAGAGAAACCGGCCGTTCCGGGGGGTGTTTTGCAGGACCTCCTCGGCGGTACAGTCATTGGTCACGTTGCAGCGGCCCTTGCCGGTGATCAGCAGCTTTTTCCCCAACCGGTCATTCCGCTCCAGAAGCACCACGTTGGCCCCGTCCCGGGCAGCGGTGATGGCGGCAAACATACCGGCAGGACCGCCGCCGACGACAAGAATGTCACTGGTCATTGGGTGTTACCTGCTTTTCGTAGACATCGTATTCGTCCCAGATCCGCTCCAGAGTCTCGAAGGTATGGGCAACCTCCTTTTCCTTCTTGGCGGCAATGGCGACGATCAGCGCGTTAATCATGCTCAGGGGCGCTACCAGGCTGTCCACCAGGGAAACCATATCGCTTTTGGCGACCAGCACGTGGTCACAGCACTGGCCCAGAGGGGACAGCTTGCTGTCCGTAATGCCGATGACCGTGGCCCCCGCGGAACAGCAGAACCGGGCGCCCTTGGTGGTGGAGACGGAGTAACGGGGGAAGCTGAAAGCAATCACCACATCCTCAGGTCCCACATTGACGATCTTTTCAAACATCTCTCCCTGGCTGACGCCGGTGACGACGTGGACGTTGTTGAACATATAGTTGAGGTAATGCCCCAGGAAGCTTGCCAGCGGGGCCACGGAGCGGACGCCCAGAATGAAGACCCGTCTGGCTTTCAGAATGGCGTTTACAGCGTTGTTGAACTCCTCACGGCTGACGCTCTCCTCCGTCTGGCGAAGCTTCTCAATATCGGCGTGAAACACGGTGGAAATCACGTCCTGGTCCTTCATCCGGTCGTTGGCGACCTCAATACGCTGCACAGAAGTCAGCCGGTTCAGAACCATCTCCTGCATGGCCTTCTGCATGCTGGGATAGCCGTCAAAGCCCAGATCCACCGCGAACCGGACCACCGTGGATTCGGACACGCCGACGCTCTGGGCCAGCTTGTTTGCGGTCATAAAGGCCGCCTTATCATAGGATTCCATGATGTACTGGGCAATGCGCTTCTGCCCCTTGGAAAACCCGGACATCTCGTCTTTTAACGCTGAAAGAATATCACTGCTCAAGGTGATACCTCCATTTTGCACTCTATATTCGGTTATGTAACCGTACCTGAGTAATTCTAGCAGAGACGAAAGCATTTTGCAAGTATGGGAAACCTAACTATTTTTTAAGATTGCCGATTTCCGCCTCCGTAAGGCTGCGCCACTTCCCCAAAGGCAGATCTCCCAAACGCAGATCTCCCTCACGCGTCCTTTTCAGGCGCAGGACGGTAAGTCCCGCCGTCTGACACATCCGGCGGACCTGACGGTTGCGGCCCTCGTGGATCACCACTTCGATCCAGGCTTTGTCTCCGCCGCTTCGCAGCAGCCGGACCCCTGGCGGGGCGATCCGATAGCCGTCCAGAACAATGGGCCGGCTTAGCAGCGTCAACTTTTCGGGAACAAAGCCGTTGACCAGCACTTCATATGTCTTTTCCACCTGGTGTTTTGGATGCATCAAGTAGTTGGCAAAGGCGCCGTCATTGGTAAAGAGCAGCAGGCCCTCGGAATCCATATCCAGCCGCCCCACAGGATAGACCCGCACGCCGCAGTCCGCCACCAGCTGGGCGGCATCCGGGCGGCCTTTTTCATCATGCAGGGTGGTCACATAGCCTCTGGGCTTATGAAGCATGAGATAGACCAGCCTTTCCTGCCGGGGCAAAGGCTTTCCGTCAACGAAGATCTCGTCCGTCTCCGCATCTGCCGTATCGCCCAGGACGGCCGTTTTCCCATTGACCGTCACCCGGCCCGCTTTGATCCATTCCTCCGCCGTTCGCCGGGAGGCGAGGCCCCGGGCGGACAATATTTTCTGCAAACGCTCCATAGGTGCGCTCCCTTCCGATTCAGTTTTCGATCCATCGCCGCCAGAACGGTTTCTTTTCCGGTACGATCTGTTCTATGGTCTCCCCATAGACGGTGGGCACTCTGCCGATGATCTTGCCGGAAAGCAGCACATAGGCCGTCCCCGCGTCTGCTCCTTCCGCAACCGGGGCATAAACAAAGTCTTTGCCGCCTAAAACGATCTGGGGCCGTTCTCCCTGAGCCAGCGCATAGGAAAAGTCCTCGGCAGCCAGAATACGGACCTGTCCTTCTCCGCCTGCCACGGTCCGAACCCCCAGCTGCTCTCCGGCAGAGAGTATCTGTTCTACCTGGAAATTCTGAAAGCCCGTTTCCAGCATCGCCTGGTGATCCCGCCAGTCGTCCGGGGCATCCAGAGTCGCCGCTACAAGGCGTCTTCCCTGCCGACGGGCACTGGAAACCAGGATCCGACCGGCAGACCGGGTGAAGCCGGTCTTGACCCCGTCCGCCCCGGGCAGCAGCCACAGAAGCTTATTGTGGTTGCGAAGATACCGCCCCGCCGCTTGGACCGTTTTCGTAGATACGGTCTTGGCAAAAATAGGATCTTCCATGGCGTAGGCTCCCAGGGCCGCCAGATCCGCGGCGCTGGAATAGTGGTCCGGCGCGTCCAGGCCGTTGGGGTTGGCAAAATGGGTATCTCGCAGGCCAAGCGTCCGGGCCTTGTCGTTCATCATTCCCACAAACCCCTCCACGGTGCCGCCGCAGTAAATGGCTAAGGCCACAGCGGCATCGTTGCCGGAGGACAGCATAAGGCCATATAAAAGATCCTGAATGGTCAGCACCTCGCCCTCCTTCAGATACATGGAGGAACCCTCGATGCCCACCGCCTCCTTGGGAATGCGCATCCGGTCCAGAACGTTGCACTGCTCACAGATGAGAAGTGCCGTCATGATCTTGGTTGTACTGGCCATAGGGGCCTGCTGGGATGCGCCGCGGGAGAACAGCTGCCGCCCGGTAACAGGCTCCAAAACCACCGCCCGCCTGGCGGAAACAGCCTGCACCTTCACAGGCAACAGCAAAACGGCAGCCAAGAGCACAGCTGCCGTTTTGGCAAAAAGGACATTCATATTCCTCACCCGGGGTTAGAATGCCCGGAGAAAAAAAAATTATTCCTTTTTCTTTTCAAAAAGAGCGGAAATACGGTCCAGGGTTTCCGGAACCATTTCAACGATCCGGTCCGCCGTGGTATTGGCAGGCTCCGCAACGGTCAGAATGCGCACATTGCCGTCCTTGACCACCAAAAAGCACACGGGCACCACCTTGACCCCGGCTCCAACCCCGCCGCCGAAGGGCTCCTTCGCGGGCGCCTTGGAGGACACAAAGTCCGAACCGCCGCCCCCAAGACCAATGCTGATTTTGGACACAGGAATAATGGTCACGCCGTCCGCCGTCTCAATGGGCTGGCCAACCACCGTATTGGAATCCACCATTTCCCGGATCTTCGCAATGGTGCTTTCCAGCATATTGGGAAGTTTTTCACTCATTTTGTTTGCACCGCCTTATTTTTCATGGATGAAAATTGTTTGATTGCCCGAATTCCATAGACCACAGCCAGAGAAAGCAGTCTCCCCAGGGTGATGGTCAGATCCATGGCAAAAACAATCGTTGTATTCTCGGAAAGAAAATCGCATTGGACTTCCACGTCCCGTTTTTTGATAACAAAGGCCCGTTCCAGCCGGGGCATCAGATTGCCCAGAGCCGCCCAGGCTCTGCCGTAATTCAATGCCAGGTCCGCCGGGTCGTCGCCGCCCAGGGTCAGGCGCAGGACCAAGAGACTCACCCGCAGCTTCCGCCGGAGGTCCCCCAGAAAATCCAGACCGGTCCGCAAAAGGGGCAGAAAGCGTTTCCAGTCCCCCCCGCTTTGTGTGGGCGCTTCCGGCTTTTCTTTGGGCTGAGACTGGGGTTTCTTTGGCTGCTTTTCCTCCTTTGGGGGCTTGTGAAGCAGCCTGTCCAGCCAGCCGGGCACCGGATAAAGGGTGATCCGGACGTGCCCCAGCAGAAGCCGCGCCCGGAGGCCGCCTTCGTCATACCGGACGCTGGCCCCCAGGGGCAGGCGGCCCAACAGGACCAGAACAGCCAGCGCAATAAGCCAGCCCATCAGCTTTCCTCCTGATTCGCTGCTTCCTGCCGCTCCTCCGGGATCTCGATAGGCTCCCCAAAGGCGATCTTGTCAATGGGCGGCAGTTCTTCCAGAGACCGCAGCCCGAAGGTACGCAGGAAATCCGGCGTGGTCTTGTACTGAATGGGGCGGCCCGGAACATTCAGGCGGCCCGCCTCTTCGATCAGTTTCTTATTCAGCAGTGCCGCCACGGAATAGGCGCTGTCCGCGCCCCGGATCTGCTCCACCATTGCTTTGGTGGCCGGCTGGTAATAGGCAATAATGGTCAAAGTCTCCAACTGGGAGGAAGAAAGCTTCGGTGGCTTCCGGGTCTCCAGAGTTTTCGTGATATAGTCCGCCATTTCGCCGGAGGACACCATCTGGTAGCCCTGCTCCAGCTTCAGGATGCGGATACCCCGCCGGTCAAAAGCCAGTTGATCCGCCAAAGCGTCCGCCGCCTTGGCAATATCTCCGGGATCGACCTCCAGGGTCTGGGCCAACCGGGAAATCTCAACCCGTTCCCCCGCCGCAAACAGGATGGCTTCAATGACGCGCTGCAAGTCTTCCTGTTCCATCAGCTTATCTCTCCTTCCGCGTAGGTCTTGTCCAGCAGCCGGACATTTGGATTTTCCCCATTCACATCGTCTTCCAGAGTAATGGCATTGGTCTTACACAGCTCCAGAATGGCCAGAAAAGTAGCCACTACCTCGGACCGGGTCTTGTTCCCCCGGAACAGGCTTTTCAGCCGCTCCACGCCCCGCAGGATCAGCTGGCGCAGCACCTCGCCGGATTTCTTCACAACGGGGTAGGGTTCCTTGCCGACGATGCCCTTAAAATTCTGGGTAGGCGGCGGAAGCTGGCGCTGGCTGCGCTCGGAGATCATCTCCAGTGCCCGCAGCAGGTCCTTCACTTCATGCTGATATCGGTAGCCCCCAACCTTTTTCAAAGGTTCCGGTTCCTTGGTAAACAGGCAGCGACCGATCTCGTTCCGGGGCTCCAATTCCGCAACAGCCAGACGGATCTGCTCCATGGCCTCCCTCCGCCGGCGCTCAATAAGGCCCTGCCGCAGAATATCCAGTTCGTCCGCCGCCTCCTGCTGCTCGGCGGCGGAGAGAAGCATCTTGGTTTTGATCAGCATCAGGTGAGACGCCATGGTGATAAACTCACTGGCAATCTCCATATCCAGCCGCTTCATCTCGTCCAGATAGGCCAGATACTGCTCCAGAATGGCCGTAATGGACACATCCTGAATTTCAATTTTATTTTTGCTCAGCAGCAGAAAAATCACATCCAGAGGGCCCTCAAAATCCTCCCGCACCTCCGTGCGGGTGTGGACGATGCCCTCCAGACGGTACTGGGGTTCCGACATAGCCTCGATCCTTTTCCTCAAACAGCCGGTCAGACACACCTGGCCGCTGCAAACAAATTGACATATCATCTTTGGAGTATTATACCATTTCTTAGCCAGCTGTGCAAGGCAAAATAAAAAAATATACAAGTTGTATCAAAATGATTGCAATTTACGACAGAGTGTGATAAGATACTTCTAGAAAATGTCCGCTGGAGGGATCGATCGTGGCAAAGAGAAATCGCTATCGCGCGCTGGAAAAACTGATGACAGAGGTTCTTTTGGGAGACGCCCTTGTCTTTGTGCTTTTTTTGATTTTCTCCTCCAGGGGGTTAAACGTGCTTCGCGTCATCACGGCGACGCTGTCCATTCTGGCATCGATCCTGTCCGTGGGCTGGCTGTTCATCACCGGCGAGCTGCTGCGCAGAAGAAGCTTCTGGATGGTGACGGGTTTTGCCAGCATTTTCCTGTGTCTCATAATCTCCCTGATTTTGAAGTATCCCTGCCCGCCTGTAGCTTAAGAACGATTTTTACCCGGCTCTTTTTGAGCCGGGTTTTTCCATTCTTGATGAACCTTTCGGCTTCCGCTTTCGTCTATATAGCTGAAACCGGTTTTATTTCAGCATACAAGGAGGTGAACATATGGAGCTGTTTGAAACACTGCTGGCGCGGGAACATACCTGTGTGGAACGGTTTGTCCGCTTTCGCGTTGACAGCCAGGCAGACGCGGACGACATTTTGCAGGAAATCTATTTGACCGCCTATCAAAAATTTCCTCAGCTGAAAAACGCGGATTCCTTCAAGGCGTGGCTTCTCAGCATTGCCCGGAACAAATGCACGGATCATTTCCGGAAAGGCGCCCTGCGGCGGGAAGTCCCCCTGGATGCGCTGGGGGAACTGGCAGACAGCCGGTACGGCATCTCTGCCGTGGAGACCGTCCGGGAAACCTTTGGGCTTCTCAACGAAAAAGACAGGCAGATCCTCTCCCTTTTCTTTTGGGAGGAGCTGTCCCAAGCGGAGATTTCGGAAAAGCTGGGAATCCCCGTTGGAACCGTGAAAAGCCGGCTTTTCACGGCAAAGCAGAACTTCAGGAACCGATATCCATATGTTTTTACGGAAGTGAAAGGAGATACAACTATGAAAAAACTGCCCGATTACCTGCCCCAATATACCATTGCATCCGATGCGCAGCCGCCTTTTTCCGTCAGATGGGAAGAGCTTCAGGGCTGGTTCCTTATCCCGAGGCTGGGAGAAAAGCTTTCCTGGGGCATGTACGATATGCCCTCCCGGAAATGCAGCGGCATTTACCACGTTCAGGCAACCGGTAAAGCCAAAGTTCACGGCATTGAGGGTGTGGAATTGACCGCGGCGGAGGACCCATGCTTTGGCGGCAAGGATACCATCCGGCGCACCTTTGTTGCCCAACTGACAGACACACGCTGCCGCTATCTGGCGGCGTTTCGGACGGATGACAGTGTGCGCAATTACCTCACGTTCCTGGATGGCGAGGAATTTATGCTGAACTGGGGCTATGGTACCGACAATTGCGGCAAGGAAATCAACCTGGCCCCCAAGGGCATGATCCGGCGGGATGGGGATACCGTTACAACAGAAAATGGGGAATTCCTGCTGGACATTGTCGGGCGATACACAGTCGCGATCAACGGGAAGATATATGACACCGTGCGCGTCATGGACATTGAAGGTCCCGGCTGCGGCGTTATCACAGAGCAGTTCCTGGACCAGGCAGGCAGGACCATTCTCTGGCGTCGGTACAACCGGGACGACTGGGCCTTTGACCGATACGGCAGGCTCTGGAGTGAGCAGCTGCCGGAAAACGACCGACTGACTGTCAACGGCGTCACCTATGTCCATTGGTATGACTGCGTGACGGACTATATCCTTTAAGGAAGCCAGACTGTAGGCTCAGGCGCATGGTGCGTTTTTACACCATGCGCCTGTTGTTTTTATCGATAGAACGTATTCCCGCCGATGAACTCCCGGACCAGGCTGGTGGGCGGGATCTCATCGTCCACGTCCGCCTCCCGGATAAAGTCCAGGATCTTGACAATATAGCGTACCTCGTCATACCAGCTGTCCTCGGGCTGGACGGCGGTGAGCAAGGGGTAAATGTGCTTTTTCAGCACCGCCAGCTCGTAGAGCGTGGAGCTGTTGAAAATCATGTCCGCGTTCTCCTGGAAGGGGAAAATCCAGCGCTTTTCCCCCTGCTGGACGGATTCCCACATGGAAAGGGTATGCTGCACAGAGGAACCCCGGGTCTCATAGTCCCGGACGATGCGCCTGAGCAGCCGCAGATAGCTGGTGGGGATCCGGTTGTGGTCGTCCAGATTCAAGGGCAGCAGCGGGCTGACATAGAGCCGGAAAATCCGGCGCATGTCCACGCTCTCCGGCAGCATGGCAGGGTTCAGGGCGTGGAGGCCCTCGGCGATAATAACGGAGTCATCCCCCAGGGCAAGACGCTTGCCTGACCATTCCCGCTTGCCGGTTTTGAAATTGAAGGTAGGCAGTTCCACCTCTTGCCCTGCCAGCAATTCGGAAATATCCTTCCGGAACAGATCGCAGTCCAGGGTGTTGATATGCTCCAGGTCCAGCTTGCCGTCAGGCCCCGGGGCGATCTTATCCCGGTCAATATAGTAGTCGTCCAGGCTCATGAGCACAGGCTGTTTGCCGTAAACCCGCAGCTGGGTCGCCAGGCGGTGGGCGGAAGTGGTTTTCCCGGAAGAGCTGGGGCCTGCCAGCAGGACCACCTTCGCCCCCCGGCTGCACACCAGGTCCGCCGCCTGGGCAAAACGCTTCTCATGCAGGGCCTCGTTGACCCGGATCAGCTCCCGGATGCGCCCGGAAACCGTCAGCTCGTTCAGGTCCGCCGCGTTCTGGCATTCCATCAGGCGGCACCAGCGCTCCCCCTCGGAAAACACGCTAAAAAACTGGGGCATGGGGCTGAGCTTTGCCAATCTGTCCGGGTCCAGATCATCCGGAAAGACGAAGAGGAAGCCCCCATCGGCGCTGAGCACATCCCAGACTGTCAGATAGCCTGTGGACGGGGCCATTTCCCCAAAAAAGCTGTCCGTGTAATCTCCGTAAGTATATTCGCTGCAATAGGGCAGGCTGCGCCAGGCGAGGAGCCGGGCCTTGTCCTGCCGCCCCATAGCGGCGTAGCGGGCAATGGCCTCCTCCCGGGGAACCCGTCTGCGCAGCAGCGGGATATCCCGGGAAGCCAACTCTCGGATGCGGGTTTTCAGCCGTTCCGCCGAAAAGTCCTCCGCCCCTTCCACGGTCACATACACGCTGGACCCCAGGGTACAGCTTACGGCGGCCCGGGCCTTGGGCCAAAGCTGCTGAAAGGCCAGAAACATCAGGAACTGAGCCGTGCGGATATAAACCTCCTTGCCGGCGGAATCCCCGTAGCGCAGAAGCTTAATATTTCCGCCGGAAGCGGCCATAGCCCGCCGCATGGAAGGCCGATCCCCTTCCCCATCCTTTTCCCGCAGGGGGATATAATTCAATGTAAAGACCTCGCCCGCGATTCGGGCCGCCAGAGGCCGCTGGGACAGCTTTGGCGCGTCAAGACCCAGCTCCGCCACCAGCGCTTTCAGGGACTGCTCCGGCTTTGCCCGAACGGTCTTTCCGTCAATGTTCAGCTGCATAGGAACCACCTTCTCGTTATTTTTGCCTGTATTCTACCATAATTCAGGTCAGTTTTCAACAAATTCACCATAATTTAACAAAACCGTTCCGGGATAATAGTGGCTGAGGATCTCCCGGAAATCCGCACCGTCCGCGGCCATGGCATTGGCACCGTACTGGCTCAGGCCCACCCGATGGCCGTAGCCCCGGGTATCAAACCGCAGTGCATCCCCCTCCGGCGTCACGGTAAAGGCCGTAGAGCGCAGCCCCAAAGCCTTTCGCAGATAGACCCCGGAAAACCGTTTGCCGCCCAATTCCATAGATTCCACTCCGCCGCCGGATGTAAGCTGTACCTCACCTATCCAGGAGGCGGCGTTATCGCTCAGCGCGATTTCCAGCGCTGTTTCCAACTCCGCCTTGGAAACCAGGCAGCTGTCCCGGTCATATTTTGCGGCCTCTTCCCCGGGGCTTTCCACGCTGCGTAAGTATGGGTAGTCCGTACCCCATACCGCTGCGGCATCCTCCGTCCG
Organism: bacterium; assembly: GCA_963661735.1. Lineage (GTDB taxonomy): Bacteria > Bacillota > Clostridia > Oscillospirales > Oscillospiraceae > Faecousia. Next base: position 35,267 of record CAVLCF010000015.1, read on the forward strand.
GCCTCCGGAGCAGGAAAAGAAGGTTGCTTCGATAAGCATCCCTTCATAGGTCAGAACCAAAGCGTCCGTCTCCCGCACCGCGTCCGCCGCCTTTTCCCGTTCCTCTGATGAAAAAGAAGCAAAGGCGGCGTCATCGCAAAAGGCCTGACAGCAGGTGCTGTCCGTGCAGAGCTTTCCCCCATGTTTCCCTCCTGCCATGGCCCTGGCTGTATAGGTCCGGGCCGCCACGGTCTGGGCCTTCAGCGCTTCCTTTTCAAAGGAAACCGGCATCTCCCCCAGGAGCACCCGCTGCAAATAGACATCCAAAGCCAGTTCCGTTCCGTCCGTCAGGCAAACGTTTACTGCGCTGTCCTTTGTGGAAAAGGAAGGCATTTCCGCCTTTTCCGCCAGATTTCCCACGCCGCCGATCAGCAGTACAGGCAGCAGCAGCCCCATAAAGACAGACTGCCGCAGCTGGGACGATAGCTTTTCCATAACACCCGCGCCTCCCCGGTAAATCTGCGGTCATAATAGCACAAGGACGCCAAAAAGGCCGTCGGAAATTTTATTTGCAATTGATATCAGATTCTGCTACAATAGGGACACTTATGACCATACGGAGGGAATCACCATGCCTGAAACCAAAAAGAAAAAATGGGGCGACCGGGCCGACGCCGTCTGGCTGAAGGATTTGCCCAGCATGAACCGGATCATGCCCTGCATCATGCCCAATCGGGCGGATAACGAAGCCTTTATCAGCGTAGACATTGACTATAAGCCTCTGGAAGCCTACCTCGCCAAGAAGAACGAGGGGCTGACCGAGGACAAGTACACCTTCTTCCACGTCATTGCCTGCGCCATTGGCAAGGCCTTTGTGCTGCGGCCCAAGATGAACCGGTTTGTCTGCAACAAACGGGTGTACCAGCGCAACGATATTACTGTTGCCTTTACCGTCAAGAAGAAATTCGATGACCGGGCCGAGGAAGCCCTGGCTCTGTTCAAAATCGACAACAAAGAAACCATGGATTCCTTCCACGAAAAGATCATGAAGGTCATCCATCTTACCAAGAGCGACACGGAGAAGGATACCTCCACCGACGCCATGGACATTATCACGAAGCTGCCCCAGTGGGTCATCAATCTGGTTGCCGGCTTCGTTCTCTGGCTGGACAAGCACGGCTGGGCACCCCAGAGCCTTATCGGCTCCGACCCCAACCATGCCGCCATTTTCCTTTCCAACCTGGGCTCCATTGGCTTGGAGGTGGGCTATCACCATCTGGTGAACTGGGGCACCAACTCCTGCTTTATCGTGCTGGGGAAAAAGCACATGAAGATGCTTCACAACGCCGATGGCACTGAGGAGCTGAAGGAGGTCATTCCTCTGGGCATTACCCTGGACGAGCGGATCGCCGACGGCTACTACTACTCCGGCACCGTAGCGCTGGTCAAGAAGCTCCTGGAAAATCCCGAGCTGCTGGATATGCCGGCGGATACCCCCGTAGAATATTCCATCAAGCGCTAAGGAGTTGTTACTGAATGCTCATTCCCGTACTTCTGTTCGCTCTGGGCCTGATTCTTCTGATTAAAGGCGGCGACTGGTTCGTTGACGGCGCTACCGGCATTGCCGAGCGGTTCCATGTACCCGAGATCATCATCGGCGCGACGGTGGTCTCCATCGGCACCACCCTGCCGGAGGTTATGGTCTCCGCCACCTCTGCCCTGACGGGCCACGGCGAGATTGCTTACGGCAACGCCATCGGTTCTGTCATCTGCAACACCGCTCTGATTGCGGCCATCACCGTAGCCGTCCGGCCCGGTCCTGTGGATACCAAGGCATTGAAGACCCCCGTATTGTTCTTCTTCGGCTCCGCCGCGATCTACGTCATCAACACCTATGTGACCGGCTACTTTGGCCGTCCTCTGGGCATTCTGCTGCTGGCGATTTTCGTTGTCTACATGGTCGTTACCATCCGGCAGGGCTTCCGGAATCCCGCTGAGGCCGCAGCGGAAGAGGCGGAAGCGGAGGAAATCGAAAAAAAGGCCGCCGGAAACTCTATGGGTAAGGACATCCTCCTGCTGGTGGCAGGCGCTGCTTTGGTCGCCGTAGGCGCAAACCTTCTGGTTGACAACGGCACCCTGATTGCCCAGGCTCTGGGTGTGCCCGAATCCGTCATCGCGCTGACTTTCGTAGCGCTGGGCACCAGCCTGCCTGAGCTTGTCACGGCTATTACGTCCTTGGTAAAGGGCCACGGCGCTCTGTCCTTGGGCAACGTCATCGGCGCCAATCTTTTTAATCTGGTTCTGGTCAGCGGTATGTCCATGACACTGGCTCCTTTCCATATTCCGGAGTCCAGCACTCTCTTCGGCGTCAACGCCTCTCTGGTATTGGATATTCCATTGATGCTCCTCGTCATGGCATTTCTGACCCTGCCCGCCCTGAAGACGAAAAAGCTCTCCCGGTATCAGGGCATCATACTTTTGGTCCTCTACGCCGCTTTCTGCGGCATTCAGTTCAGCATGTAACCCATAGCAGAAAAGCCGCCCGGTTGGGCGGCTTTTTCGTAATCAATCTGCAAGTGGGCGCTTGTTTTCCGCCAGCACCAGCCCGCCCCCGGCCAGGAAGGCGCAGGTCATGGCGAAATACCGGGCAAATCCCGAACTCGGGACCATGCCAAGGAAGGTGTGCGCGCATTTCACAAGCCGGGTATATTCAAATCGCTCCACGTACAGCTGCAAAAAAGCGATCAGGAGCGCCGTGCAATAACAAACGATCCAGGCAATACAGGCCCCACGGATGATTTTCGCTCCGGCGATGGGCTTAGGCTTCCAGATCTGCCGCAGTACATCCAGAAACAGCTGTCCCAGAGAAAAATAAATGCATGGTATCAGGATCAGCATTCTGTACCATTCAGGGATCTTGTTGTAATACAGCTCCGCGCAGCGCCGGGAAAATGACGTCAGCCAGAGGTAGACACCGAACAGCACAGCAACAATCGCCAGCCGGATCCAGAGGGACCGGCGATTATTCGTGACCTGCTGAGGTCCGTAAATCAGATCCGTAACCTCCACGTCCAGCAGCTGGGAAAGCTTTACAAGGGTCTCCACGTCCGGGCGGGACCGGCCCGTCTCATAGTTGGAGACTGTCTGTCTCGTCACAAACAGCAGCTCCGCCAGCTGCTCCTGGCTGTAACCCTTCCGCTCCCGGGCCTGCCGGATGTTCTTTCCGATATCACGCATGGCTTTCCGCCTCCTTTGGCTCCAGAATAGCACAGGAGACGCGAATTGTCACGCAAAGCTTCTTTGCAATGGGGTATTTTTCCTCTATTTTGTCTCTTCCGGCACAAACTCCCCGAAACCGTCCGAATATTCCAGATAGATGCTGCTTTCCTCCGGCGACGCGTAGAGCTTCTGTCCAACCTCCACCAGGCTCCCGGCGAAGTCCTGGGTCGGTACGTTAGTATTGTCCACGCTCTGAACGCTGCCAACCAGGACAAAGCCCTCCGGAAGAGGAACATCAAAGCCGTTGGCGGAATACAGATAAAGAGCACCGTCATACATGACCTGGGGCCGCTGAACGCTGCCCGCTGTACATATCTCTTACTCCTTTCCCATCTGCCGGATCATTTCCCGGATCTCGGCAAGGTCGGCCTCGGAAAGCTTTTTCCGCCGGGTAAAGGCCGCCAGAAAGGCGGGCAGAGAGCCGCCGAAGGTGTCCGCCACGAATTTCTCGCTTTGGGCCGAAGCATACTCCGCCTTTGTCATCCGGGATGTGACCATGCCGTTTTCGTTCTGGAAAATGCCCTTTTCACACAACCGTTTTAGAACGGTATAAGTGGTGGATTTTTTCCAGTCCAGCTCCCGGCTGCACAACTCCACCAGTTCTCTGGAAGAAAGGGGCTCATGCTGCCAGATGATATCGGCAAACCGTGCTTCCACGGCGCCGAGCTTCAAATCGTCCATATGAATTCCTCCTTGGTCTACATTTTGTAGATTTGCGATTAGTCTACAGTGTTTAGACCAACTTGTCAAGAGCGTTAAGAAAGAATTAACCTTCTCCTATTTGACATATTGGCACGCGAAAGGTACAATCAGAGCAGAAAAGGAGGGTGCTGTCATGGGAGAAAAGCATAAATGGACGCCGGAAGAAGTCCAGCAGTGGTACAGAGGCCAAAGGACCCACAACTATTCAAACCCGGAGGACACCAATTGGGTGGTCCGAAAGCCCCACAACATGGGGTGGACCATGAATCTGGCGAATCCAAAAACCTGGTGGTTCCTGGCGGGGGTTGCCTGCGTTGTCATGCTGGTGATCTGGTTTACAAACTGGCGCGGCTCCATCGGAATCATCGGCGGCGCGGATGGCCCTACGGCCATCTATGTGTCAGGCGGCAGCGGCACGCCTACGGGCTATCCAGCGCTTTTGTAACACTTCTGAATATGAGCGCCGCCTCCGCCATTCTGATTGGCGTTGTGATCCTTTTGCGGCTGATTTTCCGGAAGCTTCCGAAAAGGTACATCTGTGTTCTCTGGCTCTTTGTGGCCCTGCGGCTATGCTGCCCCTTCACCCTTTCCAGCGGCCTTTCCGTATTCAATCATGTGGGCGTCTTTCATAATGGGCAGCTCGAGTACATCCGCTACAACCAGAAATCCGAAAAGCCCATGGCGGAAATCCCCTATTTTGCGGCCACGCCCACGGAGGACGGCCCCACTGCCACGCTTCACACCCCCAACGTTTATCTGCCAACAGCCATGGGCATCTGGGCAGGCGGCGCGTGTGTCATGCTTCTGTATGCCGCGGCAGGCTATTTTCGGGTGCGCAGGCGAACAAAAGAAAGCATTCCCTATGAAAGCAACATCTATTTCTGCGACCGTATCCCCTCTCCCTTCGTTCTGGGGCTGGTGCGGCCCAGAATCTACCTTCCTTCGGATATGGAGGAAGCACAAATGCCGCCCGTCATTGCTCACGAGCGCACCCATATCGCGCGGCTGGATCCCTGGCGGAAGCTTCTGGGCTTTCTGCTGCTGAGCATTCACTGGTTCAATCCCATGGTCTGGGTCGCCTACGGGCTGTTCTGCCGGGATATGGAATTTGCCTGTGACGAGCAAGTTATCCGGGATATGCCCCCGGCAAATAAACAGGCATATTCCGAGGCGCTTCTTGCCTGCTCCGTGCCCGGACGGTTCATTACCGCCTGTCCCCTGGCCTTTGGGGAGGCCAGCGTCAAGCAGCGGATCAAGAGCATCCTGAACTACCGGAAGCCCACCTTCCGTGCCGTGCTGGCGGCAATTGTCATCTGTCTGGCCGTGGCGGCCTGCTTTCTCACAAATCCGGTGCGGGTTGGCGACTATATGAAGCTCAAGAGCTATCATAACACGCCCTTTGATCCCCCGCAGACTGCGGATATTCAGCTGCACACCTCCGCTCTCAACACCGCTGTGACCATTCACGCGGAGCTTTGGGAAAACGGGAACTGCACCCAGAGCATCCCTCTGAACATTCCTCAGGGGACAAAGAATGTCCAGCTGACCCTGAATCGGGAGACAAACGACTACGCAACCACAGCCTATCAGATCCAGGTCGATACCGACTCCGGCGCGGACCCCCTGACCGCCACCATTTTCCTGCCAGAAAACAGCTACCTGCTGGACAGCCTGGAATGGTCCGGGGCCAAAACCATAGACCTGTCCCCGGACCGGGATATCCTGCTCAGCGCCATGATCTTTGACCACGGGGAGGCAGGATTCTTCCTGTTCGTATTTGACAATGAGGACTACCGGGAAAACGCGTACAGATTGCAGCAGGCATCGGAATGCGCCGTGATCGTCTGGATGTCTGCACAGGGCTAACAGCAAAAGGGGCGGCAAAATCTGCCGCCCCTAACGCTATGGGCCAAAAAAGGTACTACAGTTTCTTCCGCAAGTAAACCCTCTCTTCTGTCCGTCTTTCTTCCTGAAATCCATGCTTCCGAAAAAGCGATACCGCCGGGTTATCAATGGCGATATCGTCATACAAAACGGAAACGCCGTTCTCTTTCGCTGCGCCGCACAGCAGGTCCAACGCCTGGCCGCCGAAGCCATTTCCTCTGTATTGGGCATAGACGATGACATCCGCAAGGAAAATACCCTCATCAGCGTCATAATGGTATGCCATTTCGCCGATAAAGTCCCCGGCTTCATTTTTCAGATACCGGTAGTATCGCCGCCCTTCCGGATTCCTGACCCAGCGGTCATACCAGCCCTGCCACCGTTCCTTCGGGAAGGCAATGGTTCCGCCCCAGGCATGATTATAGGCCATGGTTGCCTCGTCCGCCAGCATTTCCTGCCGGAACCACAGGTCCTCATATCGGGGCTTGTAAATGGTGAGCATTCCCGGCTTTTTTCCCTCCAAAAACGTCTCTGCCTGCCGCAGGATTTCACGATCTGAATCAAAAGTCAACATCGCCGCGGCTTCCGCAAAGGGCAGCCACAGGATTTCCCGAACCTCTTCCTCCTGTACCGTCACGTCGGTGCTGTCAGCGTGCGCCAGGAAGAATACAACTGTTTTCTGGCAATCCGGGTAGGGAGAATACCCGATCGTTTTTCGGAAGCCATCCAGAAATTCTACCGCAAGGCCAGTCTCTTCCCGAATTTCCCGGGAAGCCGTTTGGTGCTCCGTCTCGTCCCCTTCCACATGCCCCTTGCACATGGAGAAATGGCCCTTCTGCATCCGTTCAACAAGATAAAGACGGCTTCCGTTTTGCTCCGCAAATATCACAGCACCGCAGCTTTTTTCGTAGATCATTGCAAAATCCCCCCAAAATTACATAGAAAAAACCGGTAAACATCACGCTCACCGGGCCAGTTCATGATGGACTTGAAGGGATTCGGAACGCTATAGAGCCATCGTCGTCCAGCCGGCGATGGGCAACGGTCCACCGGACCGTTGCATGGAATGGTTCGAATCCCTCTGCCAGACATAAATGAAGGGGCTGTCTCACTAAGAGACAGCTCCCCCCCCCAAAAATACAAAGGCCCGGCTCTTGCGGAGAGCCGGGCTTTGGCGTATTATTTAGGTGTGAAACAAAACAAAACGCAAGTAGAGTATACAGCATACGGGACTGAATATCAAGTCTGCTTGCCCATGAATTTAGAAATCATCATCCCGTCAGACGAACCAGTGAGATTGCTCAACGCTGTTACAG
>CAVLCF010000016.1:0-31860 GCA_963661735.1 bacterium
TCAGACCATTACCTTCCTATTCTAACAGCTTAGGCAACGAGATGTCTCGGCTCGTAGCTGGCTGCCACTTTTCCGAGGCAAATATATTGTAACAGGAGGAAAATAATATGTCTCGGAAATATCCAATCACTGTAAGCTCCTGGACCCTGGGCGACCAGTGCGGTTTTGAGGAGCGTGTGGCCGCGGCGAAAAGAGCCGGTTTCGAGGGCATTGGCCTGCGGGCGGAGACCTATGTGGACGCCTTGAACGAGGGGCTTTTCGACAGCGATCTGCTTGCCATTCTGAAAAAGTATGACATACGGGTTACGGAAGTGGAGTACATCGTTCAGTGGGCGGAGGAACACCGCTCCTACGAGCAGAAGTACAAGGAGCAGATGTGCTTCCATATGTGTGAGCTGTTCGGGGTAAATCACATCAACTGCGGTCTGATGGAAAACTACTCTGTGGAGTACACCGCTCAGAAGCTGTGGGAGCTTTGCTGTCGGGCGGGAGAATACACCATTGGCGTGGAGCCGATGCCCTACAGCGGCCTGCCGGATGTGGCAAAGGCATGGGCTGTGGTCAAGGCATCCGGCTGCGAGAATGCGAAGCTGATCCTGGACTCCTGGCACTGGGTTCGTGCCGGTCAGAGCTATGACCCCAAATATCTGGCGGATATCCCCGCCGACAAAATTGTGTCCATTCAGATCAACGACGTTCAGGCGCACCCCTATGCGGCCAAGGTCCTGCGGGACGAGTCTATGCATGACCGGGTCGTCCCCGGCAAGGGCTTCGGCGATACCGTGGGCTTTGTCAGGATGATTAAGGAAAAGGGCATCCGGCCCGCCGTTGTGGGCGTAGAGGTCATCAGCGACGAGGTGATGAGCAAGGGCGTTCCGGAAGCAGCCAAAGAAAACTATGACGCCGCCCGGGATGTCCTGAACCGGGCCTGGCCGGAAGTATTGGAGAAATAAGGGGGAAACAGCAATGGACAGCAGAATTAACGGACATACCAAGCTTTTTTGCCTGATCGGCTCCCCGGTGGGGCATTCCGGTTCTCCGGCAATGTATAACTACAGCTTTGAGCGGACCGGCATTGACGCGGCCTATCTGGCCTTTGATATCCCCCTGGAGAAACTGGACGCGGGGGTTGCGGCGCTGAAAGCCCTGGGCGTGGGCGGTTTTAACGTGACCATGCCGGACAAGACCGCGGTGACGAAGCTTCTGGATGACATTTCCCCCGCCGCGAGACTGATTGGCGCCTGCAACACTGTGACCGTCGGCCCGGAAGGAAAACTCACCGGCCATAATACCGACGGCATCGGCTTTGTGCGCAACCTGGCTGAGCACGGTGTCAGCGTAAGAGGCCAGAGGATGGTCTTACTGGGTGCCGGCGGCGCGGCCACGGCCATTGCGGTGCAGGCGGCGCTGGATGGCGCGGCGGAAATCCATATTTTCAACCGGAAGGACGAATTTTACCCCAACGCCCAGCTGACCGTAGGAAAGCTTACAGAGGCTGTACCCGGCTGCAAGGCCTCCGCGCAGCCCCTGGAGAATAGCGATGCGCTGGCAGCGGCGGTAAAGGGCTGCGATATCCTGGTAAACGCCACCAAAGTGGGCATGAAGCCCTTGGACGGACAAAGCCTGATTCCCGTAGAACTTCTGCGCAGGGATCTGGTGGTTGCGGATACGGTCTACAATCCCCGTGAAACCCGGCTGATCCTGGACGCGCAAAAGGCGGGCTGCAAAGCAGCCGTGGGCGGCATCGGGATGCTGCTGTGGCAGGGGGTAGAGGCATTCCGCCTGTTCACCGGTAAGGATATGCCCGCCCAGGAAGTCCTTGAAAAATTCTTCTCTTGATTTTGGAGGTAGTATTATGAAATTCCCGGCTATGTTTTCTCCGGTAAAGATCGGCAGCGTCACCGTTCCCAACCGTTTTGTGGTGCCCCCTATGGGCAACAACCTGGCCAATACCGACGGCACCCTCAGCGACGTCTCCCTGCGCTATTACGAAGCCCGGGCCAAGGGCGGCTTTGGCCTTATCACCATCGAATCCACCGTAGTCTACGAACAGGCAAAGGGCGGCCCTCGGAAGCCCTGTCTGTTCTCCGACGATACCATTGACAGCTTCCGCCGGGTTGCGGATGCCTGCCATGCCTATGGAGCTAAGGTTTCCATTCAGCTCCAGCATGCGGGGCCGGAGGGAAGCTCTGCCCTGACCGGGTACCCGCTGAAAGCCGCCAGTCCCATCCCCGCCGCCCAGGGCAGAGAGACCCCGGAAGCGGTTTTCAAGGAGGAGCTGTACCGTATTATCGAGTGCTACGGCGACGCCGCCCGCCGGGCGCAGCAGGCGGGCATCGATATGGTGGAGGTCCATTGCGCCCACGGATACCTGGTCAGCACCTTCATTTCCCAGCGCACAAACAACCGTACCGATGAATTCGGCGGCTGCTTTGAAAACCGGATGCGCCTGCCCCGGCTGATTATCGAGAATATCCGCAGGAAAACCGGCGGTAATCTGCCCATTCTCTGCAGGATCAATGCCTGCGACGAGGTTCCCGGCGGTCAATCCGTCCAGGATGCCGCAGCGGTGGCGGCTTATCTGGAACAGGAATGCGGTGTGAATGCCATTCATGTGACCCGCGCCGTCCACCTGCATGACGAATTCATGTGGGCCCCCGGCCTGACCCACGGCGGCTTTAATGCCGATCTGGTGACGGAGATCAAGCGGGCTGTTTCCGTACCGGTCATCATCGTGGGACGGTTCACTGAGCCCCAGTATGCGGAGCTGCTGGTGAAGCAGGGCCGGGCCGACCTGGTGGCCTTTGGACGCCAGAGCATTGCGGATCCCGAGCTGCCCAACAAGGCCAGAAACAACCAGCTGGAAATTCTGGCTCCCTGCATCGGCTGTCTGCTGGGCTGTGTCCCCAATATGTTTGCAGGCAAGCCCATCACCTGCGCCGTCAATCCCTGCGTCGGTCGGGAGCATGTGCTGACAAAGGCAGCGGTCTCCAGAAATGTGGTGGTCATCGGCGGCGGCCCCGGTGGATTGTATGCCGCCTGGGCCTGCGCGAAGCGGGGCCATCATGTGATCCTGCTGGAGCGAAACGCGGAGTTGGGCGGAAACTTCCGCATTGCCGCCTATCCCACCGGCAAGGGTCAGCTGACGGAGGCCATCCGTTCCCTGATTGTCCGCTGCCAGCAGGAGGGTGTTGATCTGCGCTGCAATGTGAATGTGGACGAAGAGCTTCTGAGGGGCCTTGCGCCGGATACCGTTATTCTCGCTACCGGCTCCAATCCTCTGATCCTGCCCATCCCCGGCCTGAAGGAATCCGGCTATGTCACCGCTCAGGAGCTGCTGGACGGCAAGGCGAACCTGGGCAAAAAGGTACTGGTTGTCGGCGGCGGCATGGTGGGCTGTGAAGCCGCCGAGTTCCTGGCTGAGCGGGGCCACGAGGTGGGCATTGTTGAAATGAAGGAGACAATCGCCGCGGACGTGACCAAGGAAAACCGCCGCTATATGTTCGAGAACTTTGCGGAACACAATGTGCTCCTCCGGCCCGGCGCGAGAGTAGGGCAGTTCTATCCGGACGGTGTTGACTATACTCTGACCGATGGCACTGCCGGTTCACTGCGGGGCTATGACAATATTGTTCTGGCCATGGGTTCCCGGGCCAACGCCGCTCTGAAGGAGACCTGTGAAAAGGCTGCTCCCCAGGTGCTGGTTATCGGTGAAGCCAACCGCACTCCCGGAAACGCGGTTATTTCCACCGGAGATGCGCTGAACGCGGCGCTGGAAGTCGGATAATCGTCTGGATAACGCATAAAAGCGGCAAGCCTCTTCACCGCCGGTGAGGAGGCTTGCCGCTTTTGGAGGATAGGGGGCCGTATCCGATTATCGATCCTGTATGCCGCTGATATAGCTCCAGTTTCGACTTTCAGATTGCTTTTCAACGCTCTGTACGGTCAATATATCCGATTCCACCGTAAACCGAATGTCAAACCCGGCGAAATTCAGTCCGTAGACCCTTCCGGGCTTTCTCTGATAAGAGGGCCGGGGATCGTGGGAGAGGACGCCGATGGCTGCCGCCTGCTTGTCGGAGGGCAGCTTTTTCAGAAGTTCCGGGGGAAATTCAACCCGCAGAAGAAAGTCGCCTACCCGGTCCGTAAAGCCTCCGGTGGCATCCGGCTTGCTGTCGGAGTAGGGAATATAGGGCTTGATGTCGAAAATAGGGGTACCGTCCAGCAGATCCGCGCCGCCGACTATGAGCACGGTCCCATCGCTTTCCGTGTGCCTGACTTCCAGCAGCCGGACGCAGGACAGTCCCAGATTGTTGGGCCGGAAGGGGGAGCGGGTGGCAAAGACCCCCATTCTGGTATTGCCGCCCAGGCGGGGCGGCCGCACCGTAGGGGACCAGCCCTCCCGGACGGCCTGGGAAAACTGCCAGATGAGCCACAGGTGGGAGTAGTCTTCAATGCCCCGCAGTGCGTCCGCATTGCGGTATTCCGGCTCGAAGACAATCATAGACCGCAGCTCTTCCACAAGGCCGCTCTGCCGGGGAATGCCGAATTTGGTCGGAAAATCGCTGCGCATATGGGCAATGGGGCGGATTTCCACAGTCTCCATCAGGCGTTCCTCCCACGGAATACATAGGTCACGGCGAAGAAAAGCGTCAGCACCAGACTGATGGCCGCGCCTGCGGAGCAGCCGAAGCTGTAGGAAACGGCGAGGCCTGCCAGACCGGAAACCAGGGCGAAGAGTACGGAATAGAGGTGGTATTGCTCCTGATTCCGGGCAACGTTCCGGGAGGCGGCCCCCGGAAGCACCAGCAGGGAATTGAGGATCAGCAGACCCATGCTGGAAATGGACAGGGTGACGACCACCGCGATCGCCACGGTAAAAACGGTCTGAGACAGCGCCACGGGAATGCCCCGGGAGGAGGCCAGCTGGGGATGCACCGCCGTCAGCGTCAGCCGGTTGGCGTACAGGCACCAGAAGGCCAGTACTGCCAGCAGTACAAGCGCCAGCATCCCGATTTCCCCGGGGGTGATGGACAGAACATCGCCCACGAGGTATTTATTGTACTTCGTAAAGCTGCCGCCGCCCATGGTGGCGACCAGAATGCCCAGCGCAACGGCGGCGCTGGAAAAGACGCCAATCAGGGTATCCGCCGCCTGGCTGCTGTCCCGGCGGATATAGGAGAACAGCAGGGCAAAAAAGACGCTGAATGCAACCGCCGCCCAGGTAGGCGCGGCGATGCCGAAAAGGGAGCCCAGGGCGATGCCCGTAAAGGCGGAGTGGCCCAGAGCGTCGGAAAAGAAACTCATGTGCCCGGTGACGATCATGGTGGAGAGAATGCCGAACAGAGGGGCCATGAGCAGCAGGGCCAGAAGGGCGTTCTTCATAAAGTCCCATTGGAGCATTTCCAAAGGAATGGCATCACAGATGGCATACCAGAGGCTCATAGAGACCCTCCTTTCATATGGAAAATGGCCTGGAAAGCGTCCGAGGAAAGAACCTCGTCCGCGGTGCCCTTGGCCTTGATGCCGCCGTCAATGAGAACCACCTGATCGGCATACTTGGGCAGCAGAGAAAAGTCGTGGGTAGTCATGAGAATGGACAGGTCGTAGGTTTTGCGGATCTCGTCCAGCATATCCATGAGCGTGGTCATGCCCTCGGCGTCCACGCCGGAAAGAGGCTCGTCCAGAATCAGAATATTGGGCATAGGCTCCAGGGCCAGAGCCAAAAGAACCCGCTGCAGCTCGCCGCCGGAAAGTGTGCCCACCCGTTTGTGGATCAGATCCACGCCGTGTACCCGGTCCAGACAGGTGAGAATTGTCTCTTCCATGGCCTTGGAAATGCCCAGAAAGGCGGGACGCCTGGACATGCAGCAGGCAAACAGGTCCGCTACGGACAGCGGCTCGCCAGGATCAAAGGCCGGGCTTTGGGGAACATAGCCGATTCTTGGCTTGTGGCTGCGCTTGCCCGGTTCGGAAAAGGCGATGATGCCGGTGTAGGGGCGCTGCCCCAGAATGGCCTTCAGAAAAGTGCTTTTGCCGGCGCCATTGGGGCCAATCAGGGCCACCATTTCCCCGCAGTGGACGTGCAGATTCATGTCCTTCAGAATCTGACTGCCGCCGATGGCAACAGCCAGATTTTCCACCCGCAGGCAGCAGGCGTGGCCGCAGTCGTTATAATGCAGTTCGCTCATCCCAATGCCTCCTTGACGGTGTCGATGTTGTGGTACATGGCTTCAAAATAGCTGTCTCCGGCCATGGCCATATCCAATACATATTCTTTCGCGCCCGTTTCCCGGCAGAGAATATCCGCGGCGGAAGTGCTGCCGTTCTGTTCCACAAAAATAGCGGGCAAATGATGCTCCCGGGTCAGGGTAATCAGGCCAATCAGCTCCTTTGCGGAAGCTTCGCTGCCGGATTCCTCTTCCACCGCCGCCAGAATGTCCAGGTCAAAGGCCTGGGCGAAGTAGGCAAAGCCGTCGTGGAAGGTGATAAGCTCCCGGCAGGAGAGCTGAGAAAGGGTGTCCTGACCATATTGTTCCAGAGCGTCCAGCTTTGTCAGCAGCGTTTCCAGATTGGCGGAGAAAGCCGATTCCCACTGGGGGTATTGTACCGTCAGCCCTTGACAGATATTGGCGGCCATGATTTTGGCGTTGGCAGGGGAGAGCCAGATGTGGGGGTCATGCTCGTGATGGTGCCCGTCCTCATGGTCGTGACCCTTTTCGTGTTCCTCACTTTCCAAAAGAGCAATGCCCTGGGAAGCATCTACAGAGGGCTTCCCGGTCAGAATGTCCTCCATGAATTCTTCCAATCCTGCCCCGGAGAGGACGATCAGCTCCGCGCGTTCCGCCTGACGAACCTGATTCACGTTCAGGGAATAGTCGTGCAGACAGGAGACGGATTCCGTGATGAGCCGCCCTACGGTCAGGTCCGTTCCCTGACAGATGGCTTGGGTGAATTCATAGACGGGCAGAGTTGTGGCGGCAATATCCGCAGTCTCAACTTCCCCGGCGCAGCCGGTAAGGAGAAGAAGACAGAGAAGCAAAACAGAAAACAACTTTTTCATAATAATACCTAAGAAGAAAGGCCCTGATAATCAGGGCCTCGGAGAATCTGGGATCAGTGCTTGTCGGTCCACTCTTTGACCTTGGTTTTCGCCAGCCGAAGAATGTCCTCATTGGGGTAGGGAGAAGCTTCACCGCCGGCGACATACAGGAAGTACAGGCCGCCCTCGGTCTGGTACAGGCACTCCTCGTAACCGGCAGGATCACCCAGAGTGCCGCTGGTGAACTTATGGATTAGGGTAGCAGTATCGGTATCGTACTCTTTCTTGCAGATGATCTTTTTCATGGAACAAGCCTCCTTTCATTGGCGATTCTTCACACCATTATACAGAAATTCAGAGAGAAATCAAGTAAAAAGAATGGCGTGTGCCAATCATTCCGGAAAAATTGGTGAATCAAAAGGAAAAGAAGCTTTCCAATGATGCATTGCACAGCATATTGCACAAAGTTTTTCGGCATTTTACAAAGAAAAATTCGGGAAACACTGCCTTTTGTACGGAAGAACCATTAAAGAAAGGTTGAATGGTTAAAAAATCGGCCGCCCGGGGATCAGGGCGGCCAGGAGAAACTCTGCAATAGGAAAACAGAAAAGAAATAATTTAGGAGGTATTTCTTAGGAGGTATTTCGGCAATATGTGTCCGATTACAGAGTATATTGCGGGATCGGAATCAGGCCAGCGCCTCGCCCAGCTTGCGGCAGGCGTCCAGAGCATCGTCGTCGGGGGTTTCCTGGCAGATCACGCTGTCGCAGGCCAGGTTCGCGCCCTTGCTCTGGCAGGTCTCTTCCCAGGTGCGCATCCACTCGCCGTCGCCCCAGCCGTAGGAGCCGAACAGAGCGATTTTCTTGCCGGAGAGCTTGCCCTCGCAGCCCTCAAACATGGGGGCAAACTCGGTGTCCTCCAGCTCCTCGGCGCCCATAGCGGGGCAGCCAAAGGCGACGGCATCGAAGCCATCCATTTTGTCGCCGTCAAATTCCGTAGCGGTAAACAGCTCTGTTTCCGCGCCGGCCTGCTTGGCGCCTTCCACGACGGCCTGGGCCATGGCTTCGGTATTGCCGGTGCTGCTCCAATAAACAACTGCGATTTTCATAATTTAGGTTCCTTCTTTCTTAAATATCAACATATATCAACCGGCCACGGTGAGCCGTTCGATGTTTGCGCCTTTGGCATATTGCTGGCAGTAAATCTTTGTACACTTCTTGTACATGGCAAAGGTTTTTCTGGCCGCCTCTTCGTTGTCATAGACCTTCCAGCAGCCGGTGCATTTGCAGGGACGGTGTTCCAGAAAACCCCTGACGTCCTCTGCCGGATAGCTCAGGAACAGGCCAATCTCGTGGGGAAAGTCCTCGTGCTGCCGGAGCCGCTGGGCCAGTTTTGTCAGGCAGCGGTTTCCGCCCCGGCACTCATAGCCGCATTGACGAAGAAGCTCTTCCGAGAGGGTGCCGGACAGATCCTCTTCCAGCTTTGCCGGACGATAGAGATAAATCAGTGCCTTTTGCTCGGAAAACCGCAGCGGCAAAGCCCGGATGCCCTTAGGGCCTAAGCGGCGGTTCAACTGGCGCAGAGACTCCAGAATCTCTTCCCGACGGGCATAGGGGCAGGTGAAGAGGTTCCCGGTTTTCAGGCCCGCCAGGGTAGGGGCGCAATTGCGTACCAGCAGCTCCTCAGACATGGCGGTTTCCCGTATGCAGGATGATCCGGCGCAGGGAATGCCGAATGCAGATAACGCCCATAAAAATGACGGTGATCGCTGTAAGCGCGTTGACTGTAGTCAGAATTTGAATGATTTCCATAAGTCGAACCTCCTGTGTTCGCGATGGGGTCAGCCATCCTTGGTATGCTTGAGTTAGCTTCTGCTAACTGCTGATATCATACACGATGCGGCCCCATTTGTCAAGCATTATTTTCCTACTATTTTTGTAGGGATAAATCGGACAGCAGCATGGCGCGAAATTCCTGGGCCGCGACGCGCAGAGGCTGGGATTCTCTGTGGACGAGAGATATCCCGTCGGGGTTCCGGAACGGTTAAGGAGAGGACGCGGACGTCCTGAGAGCCGGCCTCTTCCAGAAATGCTTCCGGCACAAAGCCAACTCCCAGATCGTTTTTGACCATGGGCAGGATCTGGTCGGCCGTGGCGGCCTCAATGCTGGGTTGGAAGGGAAGTCCCAGCTTTGCGAACCATTCCTCATAAAAGCGATAGGTCATGGTATCCCGTCCCAGACAGATCAGGGGGTATTGCCGCAGCTGGTCCGGCGTCAGCGTTTCCGGGCAGTTCAATCCCGGGCCGCAGACGGGGACCTCCCGGACGGTTTGCAAAACATGCATCCGCATATCCTTTTCCAGCTCCAGAGGGGTTGTCACCAGAGCAAAGTCCACCAGCCCCTCCCGCAGAGCGGCGATGGCCTGAGGGGTGGAGTGGTTGGAGACGCGGATCTGGACGCCGGGGTAACGTTTGCGGAACTGTTTCAGAACCGGAAGAAGGAGACACCGCAGGGCCACCTCGCTGGCTCCAATGGAAAGGCTGCCGCTCTGCAGCTCCCGTTCCATAGTCAGCTCCCGCTGGGCGGCTTCCAGGTGGGCCATGGCAGGCTGCACGTGGGAATATAGGAGTTTCCCCTCCTGGGTCAGGCGGACGCCCCGGTTGGTTCTGAAAAAAAGCCGGCAGCCCAGCTCATTTTCCAGAAGCCGGATCACTCTGGTAACATTGGGCTGGTTGGAATAGAGCAGCTCGGCGGCCTTTGTAATGCTGCCACAGCGGGCTGTATGATAAAAAATCCGATAATAGTCCAGGGAGATTTCCATTGTGATTCCTCCATGTAAAAATTATATTTCAAACATATGAATTATATATTTTACATATTTCAATGAGGGGATTATACTACATCGGTAATTCGGTGTCAAGGGACACAAAAAAGAGAGGAAGCAGACAAAAATGGAAGAAAAATATACGGTTTGCATCGGCCGTCAGTACGGAAGCGGCGGCCGTGAGATCGGTGCGCTGGTGGCAAAGAAACTGGGCGTTGTTTGCTATGATAAGCTCCTGATCCAGGAAGCCGCGAAAAAGAGCGGCCTGGATGAAAAGCTCCTGGAGCTTGAAGACGAGCGCCTGACAGACATAATTCTGCCCTTCAGCGGGAATACCTTTGCCGATGAAGCGGATATGGCGGGCGTGTTTTATTCTGCCGGAGAAAACGCCTACAGCGCCGAAAAACAGGCGATTTTGTCCATTGCGGATCGGGAGTCCTCGGTCATGATCGGCCGGTGCGCGTCCTCGATCCTGTCGGACCGTAAGAATATGCTCTCCGTTTTCCTCTATGCCGATGAGGCGGACGGCGTGGCCCGGATCGCCCGGCGCAACGGCCTGACCGAGCGGCAGGCCCGGGAGCGGATGGAGAAGGTTAACCGGATGCGCAGACGCTACTTCAATTTCTACTCCATGACCGAATGGGGCAAGCCTGAGAGCTACGACGCCATGCTCTGCACCAGCACGCTGGGCCTGGATGGCTGTGCGGAGGTCATCGTACAGATGCTGAACCGGAAGCTGGAGGCGAATTCCCATGAATAAGGACCTGACGGTCGGAAGACCCGAATCGGTGCTGTGGAAGTTCTGCCTGCCCCTGTTTGGCAGCATTATCTTTCAGCAGCTGTACAATCTGGCGGACAGTTTTGTGGCAGGCAAATTTGTGGGCGAAAGCGCTCTGGCGGCCGTTGGCAACAGCTATGAGATCACGCTGATTTTTATCGCTTTCGCTTTTGGCTGCAATATCGGCTGCTCGGTCATCGTCTCCCAGCTCTTCGGGGCCAGGCGGATGGCCGACCTGAAGACCGCTGTCTATACGACTCTGATTTCCAGCGGCGTTGTGTGCCTGCTGCTCATGGGCCTGGGTACATTGCTGTGTACCGACCTGCTGGAGCTGATCCACACCCCGGAGGATATTCTCCCGGATTCCAAGCTCTATCTGGATATTTATATTCTGGGTCTGCCCTTTGTGTTTTATTACAATGTGGCGACGGGGATTTTCTCTGCCCTGGGGGACTCCAAAACGCCTTTCTATTTCCTGGCGGCTTCGTCATTGTCCAATATCGCCGTGGATATCCTCTTTGTAACGGCTTTCAAAATGGGCGTTGCCGGTGTGGCCTGGGCAACCTTCCTGTGCCAGGGCGTCAGCTGTGTGCTGGCTGTGGTTGTGGTATTTCGCCGTTTCCGGACCATTGAAACGGAGAAAAAGCCCGCCCTGTTCTCCTGGGTGCTGCTGAAAAAGATCGCCATTGTGGCAATTCCCAGCATTTTGCAGCAGAGCTTTATCTCCGTGGGCAATATCATCATCCAGGGCGTTATCAATACCTTCGGCTCCAGCGTCATTGCCGGTTATTCCGCCGCGGTAAAGCTGAATAACCTGGTCATTACTTCTTTTACGACTTTGGGCAACGGCATTTCCAACTTTACCGCCCAGAACATCGGCGCGGAAAAGCTGGAGCGGGTGCGCCAGGGCTTCAAGGCCGGTATCAAGCTTGTGTGGATGCTCAGCTTTCCGCTGGTGGCGTTGTATCTGCTTTTCGGCGGCGTTCTGCTGCGTGTCTTCCTGGATAATCCAACGGGAACGGCCATGCAGGTTGGCATTCAGTTCCTGAGGATCCTGGCCCCCTTCTACTTTGTGGTTTCCGCCAAGCTGGTGTCTGACGGCATCCTGCGGGGCGCGGGGCTTATGAAGCAGTTCATGGCAGCAACCTTTACGGACCTGATCCTTCGTGTGGTGCTTGCCAAGGTGCTGTCCGTTCCCTTCGGAACGCTGGGCATCTGGTGTGCCTGGCCCATCGGCTGGACGGTCGCCACGATTCTGTCCATTGTTTTCTACAGACGCGGACCCTGGAACAAAAATTAAAGGAAACTCCCGGAGCATGTCAGCATGTTCCGGGAGAAAATTTATAGCGCGTGCCCCAGCAGATACCAGATGATGAGGAATCCCGGCAGCAGCGGCAGATAGGCCGGCAGGGCCTCGGGGCTGATGTGGACGATCAGATAATTGAAATGATCCATGGCGTAGAACACACCGCACAGAAGCGCCGTGGACAGTACGGATTTCGTGACCTGACGGCCCACCAGATTGGAAAAGAAGAAGGTATAGATCCCGCCAATGATGGGATTGACCACCGTGAGAAAAATGCCCAGGACCAGCTTGAGCAGGCCCACAAGCAGGAAGCATACCAGCACCACCAGGAGCACCGCCGGGGCATGGTAGACCAGTGCCGAGGGCAGGTATCTGTCAATGGCCCAGTTGACCACCAGGTGCAGCCCCATGGCCAGGATCACGCTTAAGAAGCGGGAGAGGAACCAGGTGAAGGGATTGTCCCCATCCGGCAGCAGCGCATCCATCAGGTTCACTACAAAGGCCAGTACGATCAGCGCCAGAATCTGGCTGCATAGGGTCTCAAAGGCAGTCCCACGGAAGGGCAGCACAAACAGATAGTCCTGGACAAAGGTCACAAAGGGCAGGGGAGAGAGCAGCTTTGAAAGTCCCACGGGTTGAAAGGCGTAGACCACGATGGTCAGAACGTAGACGGTCAGAATGCCCGCCGAGGAGGACAGAGCGTGGTTCAGGTCGGACTTGTTCCCGAAAATCAGCTTGAAAACCACGCCAACACCCAGAAGCGCCGCTATAAACACCAGAATGAACTTCAGCGAGGAGCTTACGTCAAAGGAAGCCGGGATGACGGAGGCGGCAGCTTTCAGAAGGTCGCTCATATTCAGGTCCTTCGGCAGAAGATCCTTGACCGCGGTCAAAATTGTATTGAGATCCAGTTCCATAGAGATACCCTTTCCAAGAGATGACCCATGGATTCTGCCCAGACTGAGCAAAATTCATGCGTGAATCAAAAAACCTCCGCCGAAAACGGCGGAGGTAAATGCCTTTTCGAGATAAATTACTTGATCTCGGCGTCGGCGCCGGCTTCCTTCAGCTCGGCAACCAGCTTCTCGGCGTCTTCCTTGGAGATGGCTTCCTTCAGGGTCTTGGGGCAGTTGTCAACCAGATCCTTAGCGTCCTTCAGGCCCAGGCCGGTAGCGGCACGAACGACCTTGATAACGCCCAGCTTGGAAGCGCCGGCAGCCTTCAGGATAACGTCGAACTCGGTCTTCTCCTCGACCTCAACAGCGGCGGCAGCGGGAGCGGCCACGGCGGCAGCGGCGGCGGAAACACCGAAAACATCCTCCAGGGTGTGAACCAGCTCGGACAGCTCCAGAACGGTCAGGCCCTTAACTTCCTCAACGAGAGCAGTGATCTTTTCACTAGCCATTGTAATGATCCTCCTAAAATGTAGATTTGATTAGAGTGTTTGTGAACTTACGAACTTAAGCTTCTGCGGTGGCGGGAGCGCCGCCTTCCTTCTGCTCCCGGATCTGATCCAGGACGAAAGCCAGGCTGGAGATAGGAGCCAGGAAGGTACCCAGAACGGACGCAACCAGAGCATTCTTGCTGGGCAGCTCGCCGAATCCATTGAGCTGGTCAGCGGACAGGACGGAACCCTCCACCACGCCGCCCTTGATGGACAGGACGTTCTTGTTCTTCTTGGCAAACTCGCAGACGATACGAGCAGGGGCGATGGGGTCGCCGGTGGTGGAAGCCATGGCGGTGGTGCCGTTCAGAATCTCGCCGAAATCGTAGCCAGCATCTTTGGCAGCGAAATTGGTCAGGGTATTCTTCACAACGGAGTACTCAACACCAGCTTCACGGAACTGCTTACGCAGCTCGGTATCCTGAGCAACGTTGATACCCTTGTAATCCACGAAAACGACGGAAGTAGCTTCCTTGATCTTGCCGGACAGGGCAGTGACAACGGCCTTCTTGCTCTCAAGAACCTTTGCGTTAGGCATAATTTTCACCTCCGAATAAAATAAAAATATCTTCCTGCCAAAGAGCAGAAAGATACGCAGAAATTCGATTCAACGCACCTCGGCAGGATTTAGGTTTGAACCTGCTGTCTTTGGCAACTACGACATCATAGCATAGACAGTGCTGTTTGTCAACCATTGTTTTGCAAGATTTCTTAAAAATTTTCCCTGCGGCGCTTGCCGCAGGGAAATGAAAGCTTACAGATACTTGGCAGTAGAGACCTTTACGCCGGGACCCATGGTGGACACGACGGTGCAGGACTTGATATACTGGCCCTTGGCAGCCGCGGGCTTGGCCTTGACGACGGCTTTCAGCAGGGTGTCCATGTTCTCGTTCAGCTTTTCGGGGCCAAAGGAGACCTTGCCGATGGGGCAGTGGATGATGTTGGTCTTGTCCAGACGGTACTCGACCTTACCGGCCTTGATCTCCTTGACGGCAGCGCCAACATTGGGGGTCACGGTACCGGCCTTGGGGGAGGGCATCAGACCCTTGGGACCCAGGACCTTACCAAGACGGCCAACGATACCCATCATGTCGGGGGAAGCAACGACGACGTCAAAGTCAAACCAGTTTTCCTTGGTGATCTTCTCGACCAGATCCATGCCGCCTACATAGTCAGCGCCTGCGGCTTTGGCCTCTTCCACCTTGGCATCCTTGGCGAATACCAGGACCCGGCGGGTCTTGCCGGTGCCGTTGGGCAGAACCACGGCGCCGCGGACCTGCTGGTCAGCGTGACGGGAATCAACGCCCAGCTTGATATGCAGCTCGACGGTCTCGTCAAACTTGGCGGAAGCGCCCTTGACAACCAGGCCCAGAGCCTCAACAGGCTCGTACTGAACAGAGCGGTCGATCAGCTTCGCGCTCTCTTTATACTTTTTACCTCTAAACAATGTAATTATCCTCCTTAAAGTGGTGATGCGGAAAAATCCTCCCACATTTCCGGGACAGCGCCCGGATCAGCATTTTATCAGTCGACGACGGTGACGCCCATGGAGCGGCAGGTGCCAGCGACCTGGCTCTCAGCGGCTTCCAGAGTGGTGGCGTTCAGGTCAGGCATCTTGGTCTTGGCGATCTCCGCGATCTGCGCCTTGGTGATGGTGCCGACCTTGGTCTTGTTGGGAACACCGGAGCCCTTCTCCAGACCAATTGCCTTCATGATGAGCATGGGGGTAGGAGGAGTCTTGGTGATGAAGGTGAAGCTGCGGTCCGCATAGACGGTGATGACGACGGGGATCTTATAGCCCTCCATGTCCTTGGTCCGTGCGTTGAATTCCTTGATAAATGCTGCGATATTCACACCGTGCTGACCCAGAGCAGGGCCAACAGGGGGAGAAGCGGTTGCCTTAGCGGCGTTGATCTGAAGCTTGATAATGCCAGTTACTTTCTGTGCCATGAATAGCACCTCCTGAATAAGATGTGGTAATGATGCGCGCTGCGCATTTCTTTCGGGGCGCTGACCCCTCCCACGTTCCGGCCGATGAACGGCCCGATGCGTTTATTGGGAAACGACCTCAACCTGATCGAGCTCAAACTCGACGGTGGTCTCCCGGCCAAACATGGAAACGACCACGTTTACCGAGTTGTTATCGACATCGATGGAATCCACCGTGCCGGTGAAGGAGCTCAGAGGACCGTCCATAATACGCACGGTATCGCCCACAGCGTAGTTGACGATGATCTCCTTCTTCTCCACGCCCATGGCGTAAACTTCCTCTTCCGTCAGGGGAGTGGGATCATTGCTGGAAGAGCCGACGAAGCCGGTAACTCCGCGGACATTCCGAATGACATGCCAGGTATCGTCACTGTAAACCATCTTGACCAGCACATAACCGGGGTAGACCTTGCGGTCATAGGTTTTGCTGGCGCCGCTTTCCGTGATTTCGGTCACGGTTTCCAGAGGAATGGACACGGCCAGGATCTGATCCTGCAGCTTACGGGACTCGACGGTCTTTTCGATCGTCGCTTTTACGGTGTTCTCATACCCGGAGTAGGTATGCACCACATACCATTTCGCAGTTTCTGCCATGACTTCAACCCTTAGTGGAAGACACCGATCAGGGCGTCGATACCAACCTGAGCAACGAAGTCAAACAACCAGATGAAAACGCCGACGCAGATGACGCAGGCGACCACAATGGCTGCATTTTTCAGCACCTGCTGGGGAGTGGGCCAGACTACCTTCTTCAGTTCGCTTTTCAGCTCACGGAAGTACTTGCAGACCTTGCCCCAGGTTCTCTTGAACCAGTTTTCCTTTTTTGCTTCTGCCATGATGGGGCGTCCTCCTTACTTGGTCTCAGTGTGAGTGGTGTGCTTTCTGCAGAATCTGCAGTACTTCTTCATCTCGAGACGGTCAGGGTCGTTCTTCTTGTTCTTCATGGTGTTGTAGTTTCTCTGCTTGCACTCAGAGCATCTCAAAGTGACTTTCACGCGCATAACGGCACCTCCTTAAAATTTGCCTCCCTGTATCGCACCCGGCTAGAAGAAAAAATTTAGAAAGCGATGAACTACAATGGAAATCGCTCCGGGGCTGAAAAAGGCGCACAAAAAAAGACCCCTTTTTCACAGGTGAAATCATTCTAGCATAGAGGAGGGGCAATGTCAATATTTATTTTCACTTTTTCCCGCTCTTTCGGGTTGATTCCGTGAAAAAACGTTCTTTTGCCGCTCCTTCCTTGCCTCTTGCGTTTTGGACCTGATTCGGGTAGAATATAGGAGAAAAATCGGGAGACTGCCTCCCGTAAAGGAAGGAAAAGACAATGCGCGTTATGGGAATTGATTACGGAGACGCCCGCACGGGAGTGGCGATCTCCGATCTGCTGTGTTCCATCGTTGGCTCTACCACCGTGGTGCCCAGCCGGAACCACGAAAAGGCTATGGCGGATATTGTGCGCCTGGCGAAGGAAAACGAGGTGGGGGAGATCGTCGTGGGACTTCCCAAGAATATGGACGGGACCGAAGGCCCCAGGGCTGAGCTTTGCCGGTCCTTTGCCAGAGAGCTGGAAGAGGCATCCGGCCTGCCCGTCGCCATGTGGGACGAGCGCCGGACCACTGTGGAGGCCCACAATATCCTCTCCGCCCACAATTACCATGGGCAGAAGCGGAAGAATACCGTAGACGCCGTGGCCGCCTCCCTGATCCTGGAGGGCTACCTGGCGTTCAAGAAGCGCTAAAAAGGCTTCCCCTGGGGGAAGCTGGCTCGGCGGAACGCCGAGACTGATGAGGGGCGGTACAACGTAAAATGCGCGAATGCCCAGGAAGAAACGTGCTGTTTTCAAGGACGTAACTGCGAAGATCTCTCTGTATCGGTTCTGCGTCGCGCCCCTCATCCGCCTCGCTTCGCTCAGCACCATCACTTTTATGGTATAGCTGCCACTGGCAGCTATACCAATTAGATTCGCTGCGCGACGCACCGCCCCAGGGGAAGGCTTTTGCTATTTCTCGGGATTCGCTTTAACTGTTTCTGTCTTTATACCCCAGCTCCCGCACCCCTGTAAAAATCAGAAGTACCCCAAAGGCTTTTCGCAGCCATTCCTCCGGGAAGCGGCCCTGGAGCAGGGAAGCGCCCCAGGCGCACAGGCATCCGGCGGCAATGGCGGGCAGCAGCTTTTTCCAGGGAATTTTCTTCCTGCGCAGAAAGGTCGCAATGGCAGCCCCCGGGAGAAAAAACAGCAGATTTACCCCTCTGGCCTGGTCCTGAGGCCAGCCGAGGGGGCCGGTGAGCCACAGGATCAGCAGGCTTCCGCCGCCTACGCCCAGGCCGGAGAGAAAGCCCAGGACGGTGCTGACGATGATCGAAAGCACTACGCTCTGCATAGATTCCGAATGCCTCCCCAGAGAATGAACAGCCCCAAAATCCGGTGCAGCCACAGCACCGGAATTTTTTTGCCGAAGATCCCAGCCAGAATTCCGCCTGCTCCGCTGCCGATCAGATAGGGAAGCGCTTCCTTGACCGGAAGCTGCCCCTGACTGGCTGTGGCCAAAATGGTGACAATACAAATGGGCAGAATGGTTGCCACGGAGGCGGGAAAAACGGAATCCGCGGGGAGGTCCTGACACCGCCGCAGCAGAGGCACCAGCACTAGTCCGCCCCCAGCGCCGAACAGCCCCGCGATGATCCCGGCGGAACCACCGGCCAGAATGTAATTCCACATAAAAAACACCTCCTCCGGAAAGCATTCCCGGAGGAGGCGCGATTCATTCAGTTAGTTGGATTTCAGAACCAGGTTGGTGCGGATATAGGAGGTATTGCCCACGGTCATATCCAGACTGTCCACCAGAGCGTTGTACCAGTTGGTGTAATCCTCGCTGGTCAGATCATTCTTAATGAGGTACTCCCGATAGGTTTCCTTGGCCTGCCCCACAAAGTACATGACGTGGTAGCCGTAAGAAGTCTCCACAATGCCGGTATCGCCGGGCTTGCGGTTCTCGTCGAAGCACCAGTTGTTGAAAGCGCTGACCATCTGGCCGGGGTACACATCCTCGTACAGACCGCCGTTGTCCTTGGAGCCGGTGTCGGTGGTGTTCTCGGTGGCCAGAGCGGCGAAGCTGTCCTCGGTGGCGTCGCCGTCTTCCCAGGTCTGCAGCCATTCCTCCGCCTTTTCCTTGGCGGCTGCCTTCTCCTCGTCAGAATAGGTGGTGGTGCCGTTTTCGGTGGTGCCGCCCTCGAAGCCTGCCAGAATGTGGCGTACGTTCACCAGGGGTGTGCGGTTGTCGCTGCTGGAGCGGTAGTAGACCACATAGTAGCCGGAGATATTCTCAACCTCGTTGCCCTCATCATCGGTAGTGGTGGAGGTATTGGCGATATAGGTCTTGTCGCCCTCCTGGCGGCTGCTGTCGCTGATCCACTCGGCAATGACAGAGTTGACGGAGGTATAGCGGGTATCGTCCATGGCGGAGCTGGAGGCGGTGGTGTCCGCGTTGACTTCCAGAGCGGCAATGGCTGCATCCAGGGCTTCCACGGAGTCGATGTCGTCTCCCACCAGGGTTTCGGCATCTGCCTCGGCGGCTGCGGCCTTATCGGCGTTGGAGGCCTCGTCATCCAGGTAGCGGCTGGCGCTCAGGTAGTACTGGTTGTAGCTGTAGGAGTTGTAGACTGCGGGATCCTCATCGTCCTTGGCCTTTACCTGCTCATCGGTATAGGTCAGGCCGTCCCGGTACTCGGTCTGGTAGCCGCTGGCCATCAGATTTATCCGGTAGTATTCCTTGTAGGAATCCATGGTAGCGCCGTTGCCGTACATGGCCTTCAGGTAATCCTCAGGCTTGGAGTAGCCGTAGACAGAGGCGTACAGGGACATGGTGGACTCCAGGGAATCCAGCTGAGACTGTTCGGTTTCGCTGAGTTCGTAGCCGTTGGCCACAGCTTCGTTGTAAACGGCGTGGATGGCCCGAGCGCTCTGCTCGGCGGAGGACAGGAAGTAGTCTGCCCAGGTTGTTCCGGCGTCGGCGTCAAAGGTCTGCTGATCCAGAGCCTTGCTGGTATCCAGGCCGTACAGGGCGGCGTAGGTGCCGTTCTGGGAGTAGAAATTGTTGACGGTGTCGATAAAATAGTAGCTCAGCTCTGCGTTGCTCAGGGTGGTGTCGCCCAGAGTCAGGGCTACGGTCTTTTTCTCACGGGAACCGCTGTTGGCCACACTGCGCTGGATGCCGAAAACGGCAGCGACTACAACCAGAACGATCAGGACAGCGGCAAAGGCGATGGTATAGGCCCTGACCTTTCTATCTTCCTTCTGCTGCGCCAGCTGCTTTTCAGTCAGTTTGGCATTGTTTTCTTCAGCATGAAGCTTCTTCTTGCTGGATGCACTCATGGTATCATTTCCTCTCGTTTTCATAGGTCTGACGATCCTGCAAAAGGCATTTTGCAGATAGACCCAGCTATTATAACGGATAATCCTCCCTGTTTCAAGAGGAAAAACAGGGAATTTACAAATAAACGTGAAAAACCCGGAGAACCGCAGTTCTCCGGGCACCCCGCTTCAGCCGTAACGCATCCAATTATGACCTGCACGAAACGGCAGGTGGGTTGCCGCTCCCGGCGTTCTCTGCTCCCAGCGTCCACCACACGTCCGCGCGTGGGCGGGAGGTCTGCAATCCGGCCGGGAAGTCTAACTTCCCAATTCAAAAATGTGGGTCCAAAAGGACACGCCTACGCACCAAGCAGGGAAAGAAAGGATTATTCGTCCTCTTCTTCCGTATCATCCTCCGCGTACAGATCTTCCATAATGAGATCGTACACGGCCCTCAGCTCTTCCTCGTCCTCAATGGCGGTCAGAAGCGGCTCTCCGTCTTCCTCCGTGGATTTTAGAATGCTGACTTCCAGAGAAAGCTCCGCATCCTCCTCGCCGGCATCGGCGGGAATCACGGCCATATAGGTCTCGCCGTTGTATTCCAGTGTGGAAAGAACCTCCAGCTCGTATTCCTTCCCGTCCTCATCCACAATGGTGATAAAGTCGGATCCATATTGATCTTCCATAGAATGCTCCTTTGATTCCGGGGTTTCTTTGTCTGTATTCTACAACCGGACGGTTCAAAAATCAAGAGGAAAATCTCGTTACGCTTCCGGCGTCTTCGCCCAGGTTCGGAACTTACGGATATTATGCCCAGAAAAAAGCGGAAAATCACTGCTGTTTTCCGGGAATACTACAGAAACAGGATGCTATACTTTTTTACGCTTCCGGGCGGATTTTTGTGGAACCGGAACAGAAAAAGCGGAATTTATGGTTTATTAAGAAATTGGGTCTTTCGTTTTCGGGGGAAATATGGTATAATTTACGGATGATATGACGGAGAGTTATGTCTCAACCCTATTTTCAAGAAAGGCACAATCCGCGGATATGCCGCGGCATTGGAGGTTATACGCATGGCAAACGAAAAGAAAAGGAGAACCAAGAAGGTCCGTCAGGACTGGAATCCCCACTGGACGCTGAAAACGGTGTATACGTTGGGAGGCACGGTTCTGTCTCTGCTGAAGATCGCCCTGGGCGCCGCGCTGACCGTGGTGCTGATTCTGCTGGTCTGCGGTGTGGTGTTTGTGGGCACCCTGGGAGACTATCTGCAGAACGATATTCTGACGGAAGCCTCGGACTGGTCCATTGACGACTACGACCTGGAAAAAACCTCCTTTCTTTACTATGTGGACAGCGGCGGAAATATTCAGCAGCTGCAGCAGATTTATACCACCACGGACCGGCAGATCGCCACCCTGGACGAGATTCCCCAGGATCTGATAAACGCTACCGTGGCCATTGAGGACAAGCGGTTCTATGAGCACCAGGGCGTGGACTGGATCACCACCGTCAAGGCCTGCATGAATATGTTCTTCGGCGGAGACAGCCAGTTCGGCGGCTCCACCATCACTCAGCAGCTAATCAAAAACGTCAGCCAGGAAAACAGTATTACGGTGCAGCGGAAGGTCATGGAGATTTTCCGGGCCCAGATGTTTGAAAAGCAATACGATAAGGACCTTATCATGTATGAGTACCTGAACCGTATTTACCTGGGCAAGGGCTGCTACGGCGTCAAGAGCGCCGCCGCGGCCTACTTCGGCAAGGAGCTGCAAAGCCTGACCACCGCCGAGTGCGCCAGCCTTATCAGTATCACCAATAACCCCTCTCTGTTTAACCCCTATTCCGAAAATGTCTTTAAGTACAAGGGCGAAATGCGGGACGGCGCCGGACGGAACCGTTACCGCCAGCTGAACGTCCTTGCGGAAATGCGGGATCAGGGCTACCTGACCCAGGAGCAGTATGAGGCGGCCGTCAGTCAGGAAATGGTCTTTAAGGAGGGGATTGCCGCCGAGGACCGGTGGGCCACCTGTGATAACTGCGGCTATTCCGGCACGGTTTCCACCTTCCACAGCGAGGAGGGCCGCTATTACTGCCCGGAATGCAATAGCCTGGTCTCCGTAAACCAGGATGCCTCTCAGACGGTATATTCCTGGTTCGTGGACGCGGCCATTCTGGATGTGGCTTCCGATCTGGCAGCCCAGGACGGCGTGGACTGGGAAACCGCCGGAGAAAAGACCCGCAATTATTATCTGGAGCGAATCCAGAAGGGCGGCTACCATATTTATACCACCCTGGATATGGATGTACAGAACCAGGTGGACGCCGTTTATACGGACCTTTCCAAGATTCCCACCACCCGCAGTACCCAGCAGCTCCAGTCGGCTATCGTGGTTATTGACAACCGGACCGGCGACGTGGTGGCCCTGTCCGGCGGCGTAGGGGAGAAAACGGATTTCTTCGCCTATAATAAGGCTACCCAGGCCAAGCTACAGACCGGTTCCTCCCAGAAGCCGATCTCCGTCTATGCCCCTGCCTTTGAAAAGGGCGGCTTCAGCCCGGCTACGGTCATCAAGGACATGCCGCTGATGTACAACGACGGGACGCCTTTCCCCAGAAACGACAGCCGGACGTATGACTATTCCAGGACCATTTTCTCCGGCATTATATCCTCCGTCAACGCCGTTTCCGCCAATACCCTTACGGCCATCGGCACGGACTATGGCTACAGCTTCGCCAAATACAACTTCGGCCAGAATTCCCTGACCAGCAGCTATTCCCTGAGCAACGGCCAGAGCTTGTCCGATGTGGGCGTTGCCCCTCTGGCTCTGGGCGCGCTGACCGTGGGCTCCACGGTGCGGGAGATGAGCGCGGCCTACGCCACCTTCGCCAACAACGGCGTCTACCGGGAAGCAAGAACCTATACCAAAGTCTATAACTCCGACGGCCAGCTGATCCTGGACAATACCCAGGACAGCCGCCAGATCCTGCGGGAAAAGACCGTGGAATATATGAACTACTGCCTGTACAATGCCGCCAACTACGGCACCGGCGGCGCGGCCATCTTCGCGGGCCAGAATATCGCCGGTAAGACCGGCACCACCTCCAGCAACCGGGACCGGTGGTTCTGTGGCTACACGGGCTACTACACCGCCGCTGTCTGGTGCGGCTATAACCAGCCGGAGCAGATCAACCTGACCGGCAACTACGGCAACCCCGCTGCCCGCCTGTGGAAAATGGTCATGCAGCCCATTCACGAGGGCCTGCCCGCAAAATCCCTGTACAGCGGCGCGGGCTTCCAGAGCGTGACCGTCTGCCTGGATTCCGGCAAGCTGGCCACGGCAGCCTGCTCCGCGGATATCCGGGGCGTCACTCGGGTCGCTACCGTAAACTGCTATCCCGAGGACGCGCCGACGGAGTACTGCGACAAGCATGTAACAATGGATTACTGCGTTACCGGCGGAGGCGTGGCGACGCCCTTCTGCAGCCTGTTCCCGGACGCGGTCATTGAGACCCGGTCCCTGGTGAAAATGACCCAGGAGGAGGTCAATGAGATCAAAGCGGCCATGAACGCCGGACTGAAAGCGGAATACTACCAGGACAGCTATGTTTATCTGGTGGACGCCGACGGCAACGGCATTGCCTGGAGCGGCTTCCGGGGCAACGCCAACAGCGGCGCGGATACGCCCTATATCGTCTGCCCGGTCCACAACCAGCAGGCCTACGAGGACTTCGGCGGCCAGGACAACGGCAATAACAGCGGAGACAACGGCGATAATGGCTGGGGCGGAGACAATGGCGACAGCGGCGATAACGGCGGCTGGGGCCAGGACGACGGTTCGTACGATCCCATCTGGTGAGAGAGAATAAAGGAGAGAAATCATGCTTTGGATTTCGGATCAATGGAAGGATTATGAGGTCCTGGACGCCTCTGATGGGGAGCGGCTGGAGCGCTGGGGAAAATATATTCTGGTGCGCCCGGACCCTCAGGTCATCTGGAGCACACCCCACAGCAATCCCATGTGGAAAAAGCAGGACGCCCGGTATATCCGCTCCTCCACCGGCGGTGGACACTGGTCGGACCATCATCTGCCGGAGCGCTGGCAGATCAGATACAAGGACTATCTGACCTTCAACGTCAAGCCCATGAACTTCAAGCATACCGGTGTTTTCCCGGAGCAGGCGGCAAACTGGGATTTTATCCGGGATAAGGTGGCCTCCGCGGGCCGCCCTGTCCGGGTGCTGAACCTGTTTGCCTACTCCGGCGGCGCGACCCTGGCGGCCGCCGCAGGCGGCGCGGAGGTATTCCATGTGGACGCCTCCAAAGGCATGGTGGCCTGGGCCAAGGAAAACGCCGTGGCCTCTGGGCTGGCGGATCGGCCCGTTCACTGGATCGTGGACGACTGCGGCAAGTTCATTCAGCGGGAGCTGCGCCGGGGACGCAGATACGATGGTATCATCATGGACCCGCCCAGCTATGGCCGGGGCCCCAGCGGTGAGATATGGAAGATGGAAACCAGCTTTTTCCCCTTCTTACAGCAAACAGCCAAGCTTTTGACGGACGATCCGCTGTTCGTCATCATCAATTCCTATACCACGGGCCTGGCTCCCTCCGCGGTGAGCTATGCCTCCGATGTGGTCTTTGGCCCGGAGCACGGCGGCAGGACGGAGGCGGGAGAACTGGGACTTCCTGTGAAGGAATCCGGACTGGTGCTGCCCTGCGGCGCTACCGGCAGATGGATGCCCTGAATACTTCAAAGAACCTAGAAAAGAGGATTCATTTTTGGAAGATATTATATCTGTGGAGCACCTGGCCTATGCCTATCCCGACTTAGACGGGCAAAAGGGAACCCAGGTCTTCGAAAACTTAAATCTTACCATTGAGAGCGGCAGCTTTGTGGCCATCCTGGGCACCAACGGCTGCGGAAAATCCACTCTGGCAAAGCATTTCAATTCCATATTGCTGCCGTCCGGCGGAAAGGTGTATGTTGACGGCATTGACACTTCCGACCTGAACCGCATTATGGCCGTCCGCCGCTGCGTGGGCATGGTGTTCCAGAACCCGGACAACCAGATCGTCGCCAACGTGGTGGAGGAGGATGTAGCCTTTGGCCCGGAGAACATCGGCGTGGCTGCCC
Organism: bacterium; assembly: GCA_963661735.1. Taxonomy (GTDB): domain Bacteria; phylum Bacillota; class Clostridia; order Oscillospirales; family Oscillospiraceae; genus Faecousia. Next base: position 24,870 of record CAVLCF010000016.1, read on the forward strand.
CGGAGATCCGCCGCCGGGTGGATAAGGCACTGAAGCAGGTAGGTATGTACGAATACCGGGAGCATGCCCCCCATCTGCTTTCCGGCGGCCAGAAGCAGCGCATCGCCATTGCGGGCGTTATCGCCCTGGAACCCAAATGCATCGTCCTGGATGAACCCACAGCCATGCTGGACCCCAGAGGCCGCCGGGATGTGATGGAAACAGTGGAAAAGCTGAACCGGGAAAAGGGGATCACTGTGGTACTCATTACCCACCATATGGACGAAGCGGCCCAGGCTCAGAGAGTGATCGTTCTGGACAAAGGCACTGTGGCGGCGGACGGCACGCCCAAGCAGGTATTTGCCCAGGTGGAGATGCTCCATAAACTGGGCCTCGCGGCCCCGGACAGCGTGGAGCTGTGCTGGGCCCTGAGGCAGAAGGGCTTTGATCTGCCTCTGAACGCTCTGACCCCCGAAGAATGCGCGCAGGCACTTTACGATTGGCTGAAGGCCTGACGTGTGGGAGGAATCGACATTGAAACCAATTTTGCAGGCGGAAGACCTGACCTTTGTTTACAGCATCGGCACACCCTTTGAGCATAAGGCTCTGGATCAGGTTTCCTTTTCCATAAACCCCGGCGAATTTGTGGGCATCATCGGCCACACCGGCTCCGGAAAATCCACGCTGATGCAGCAGCTCAACGGCCTTCTGAAGCCTACCTCCGGCCGGGTGCTGCTGGACGGTCAGGATATCTGGTCCGATAAGAAATTCACCAGGACTGCCCGGTTCCGGGTGGGGCTTGTATTTCAGTATCCGGAGTATCAGCTCTTCGAGGAGACAGTCTACAAGGACATTGCCTTTGGGCCTACCAATATGGGCCTTTCCAGAGAGGAGATCGACCGTCGGGTCCGGGAGGCCGCGGGCTTTGTGGGGCTGACGGAGCAGCAGCTGGAGGTTTCGCCCTTTGATCTGTCCGGCGGCCAGAAGCGCCGGGTAGCCATTGCGGGCGTCATCGCCATGGAGCCGGAGGTACTCATTCTGGACGAGCCCACGGCCGGCCTGGACCCCATTGGCCGGGCAGAGATCCTGGGCAACATCCAGGCATACCGGCGGGCAAAGAACGCCGCCATCCTGATGGTCAGCCACTCCATGGAGGATGTGGCGAGACTGACGGACCGGCTGCTAGTTATGAACGGCTCCAGACTTGTCATGGACGCCGCTCCTAGTCAGGTCTTTGAGCACGTCCAGGAGCTGCTGGACATGGGCCTGAGCATCCCCCAGGTGACGCAGGTATTTCTGCGGCTGCGCGCGCTGGGCGCGGACGTGAAGAACGTCTATACCATCGAGCAGGCGGTTTCTGAGCTGCTGCGGCTGAAGGAGGGGAAGGGCCATGCTTAAGGACATTACCCTGGGCCAGTATTTCCCCGGAACATCGCTGATCCACCGGCTGGACCCCCGGACCAAACTGCTGGGCGTGATCCTCTACATTGTGGCCCTGTTTCTGGCAAAGAGCTGGATTTCCTACGGCGTGGTTCTCCTTTTCCTGATTTTCGCCGTCTCTGTGTCGAAGATCCCGCCCAAATCCATTGTCTCCGGCATGAAGCCTCTGGTAATCATTCTTGTGTTTACAGGCGTACTGAATCTCTTCTATTCCGACGGCGGTGTGGTGCTGGTGAAGCTCTGGAAGCTGACCATTACCTCCGAGGGCCTGACTCGGGCCATTTTTATGACCGGCCGTATCCTGATGCTGATCTCCGGCACCTTCCTGCTGACCTATACCACATCGCCCATCGCTCTGACGGATGGCCTGGAAAGCCTTTTGGGGCCGCTGAAGAAGCTCCATGTGCCGGTTCACGAGCTTTCCATGATGATGTGCATTGCCCTGCGTTTTATCCCTACCCTTATTGAAGAGACCGACAAGATCATGAACGCCCAGAAGGCCAGGGGCGCGGATTTTGAGAACGGCAGCATCATCGACCGGGCCAAGGCCCTGATCCCTGTGCTGGTGCCCCTGTTTATCAGCGCGTTCCGCCGGGCGGACGAGCTGGCGACGGCTATGGAGTGCCGCTGCTACCAGGGCGGTGAGGGCCGCACAAAAATGAAGCTGCTGCGCTATGGCCGCAACGACTTTTTCGCTTTCGGCGGCTTGGCGGCCCTGATCGCGGTGGTCGCCGTACTGGCGGGCTTCGGACTGTGAGGATGAGATGCGCAATATCGCCCTGTTTCTGACCTATCTCGGCACCCGTTACCACGGCTGGCAGGTCCAGAAGAATCTGCCCACGGTGGCGGAGACTCTGGAAAAGGCTGCCGCCCAGGTGGTGGGCCACAGCGTCCATGTGACCGGCTGCGGTCGTACCGATGCCGGGGTCCATGCGCGGTGCTATGTGGCCAATTTCCGAACGGAATCCACGATCCCCGTGGAGCGGCTGCCCTATGCCCTCAATACCCATCTGCCCTGCGATATCGTTGTGACAAGGGCCTTTGAGGTGAACGAAAACTTCAATGCCATTGGCTCCTGTGTCCGCAAGGAGTATACCTACCAGATCTACAATTCCAGACTGAAGGACCCCTTCTATGTGGACCGGGCCTGGTTTTACCCCAGGCATCTGGATGAAGCAGTCATGCAGGCGGCGGCGGATCAGTTTGTGGGCACCCATGATTTTGCGGCGGTCCGCTCCGTAGGCACGGATGTGAAATCCACCGTACGGACGGTTTACTACTATAACGTGGAGCGCCGGGGCAATCTGGTGGTCCTGAAGGTCTGCGCCAACGGTTTCCTGTACAACATGGCCCGGGCCATGGCGGGGACCGTGGTCTATGCCGCGGAAGGGAAGATCAGGCCCTCTGAGATCGGCGCCATCCTGGATTCCGGCAACCGCACCGCCGCCGGTCCCACAGTGCCCCCGGGTGGACTGTACATGACCCATCTGTGGTATGACGACGGCGTTGACAGATTCGAGTGCGGTTGCGCGGATACGTTTCAGTCGGAGTGAGGAGTATAACGTCCTGGCAAATGCTGCCGGGACGTTTTCTTAATAATTTGTTTTCCCTTTTTTCGGAGATGTGTGGTATAGTACCATGGAAAGAATGCGCAGAGGCCCGTTGGGGCTGTATGCGGCGGGGCAACCCGCAAAAGGAGTGAACAGACGATGCAGCCGAAGATGTGTTGCAAATGCAAAAAGAATGTGGCCGTGATCTTCATTACCAAGGTGGAGAACGGCGTTACCCTGAACGAGGGTTATTGTATCAAGTGCGCCCGGACGCTGGGAATCCCCCAGATCGACCAGGCGGTGAAGCAGATGGGCATTTCCGATGAGGACCTGGATATGATCTCCGACGAGATGAGCAGTATGTTCGGACAGAAGGACGACAGTGAGGGCGACAGCGACGAGGTAGACAGCCAGACCGCTACATTTCCTTTGATGAACCAGCTGTTCGGCGGCATGCCCAGGCCCGCCAAACAGCCGGAAAACGCTGAGACTAAGGAGAAGGAACCCAAGAAGGAAAAGAAAAGCAAGCATAAGTTCCTGGATAGCTACTGTATGGATCTGACCGCCCGGGCCAGGGAAGGTAAATTGGACAAGGTTATTGGCCGGGACGTGGAGACGGAGCGGGTCATTCAGATCCTGAACCGCCGTCAGAAGAACAACCCCTGCCTGGTGGGCGAACCCGGTGTGGGCAAGACCGCCATTGCCGAGGGCCTGGCCCAGCGGATCGTGGCCGGGGATGTGCCATACAAGCTGCGGGACAAGGAGGTATTCCTGCTGGATCTGACCGCTTTGGTGGCGGGCACCCAGTTCCGGGGCCAGTTTGAGAGCCGTATGAAGAGCCTGATTACGGAAATCAAAGCCTGCGGAAACATCATTCTGGTCATTGACGAGGTCCACAATCTGGTAGGCGCGGGAGACGCTGAGGGCAGCATGAACGCCGCCAATATCCTGAAGCCCCCGCTGTCCCGGGGTGAAATTCAGGTCATCGGCGCTACGACCTTCAACGAGTACCGAAAGTATATTGAAAAAGACGCGGCCCTGGAGCGCCGGTTCCAGCCTGTTTCCGTGGCGGAGCCTACCGTCGAGGAAGCCTGTCAGATTTTGCAGGGCATTTCCAAGACCTATGCGGAATTTCACGGCGTTTCCATCTCTCCGGAGATCGCCCGGCAGTGCGTGGTCCTCTCCGAGCGTTATATTACGGACCGTTTTCTGCCGGACAAGGCCATCGATCTGCTGGACGAGGCCTGTTCAGATGTAAATCTCCGCAGTAAAGAAATTGCGAAGCTTGCAGAGCTGAAAAAGGAGCGGGACGACTACGAGCTGGAGCTCCGCATGCTCAATGAGGATACGGAAAACACGGATTTTGAGCGTCTGGCAACCATTCGCAGCAAGCTGTGCCAGATTGCGGGGGACATTGAAGAGCTGGAAAAGGTTCCTGCCCCCGCTGTGACCATAGACAATCTGGCCCGCATTATTGAGCTGTGGACAAAGATCCCAGCCTCCAAGATCAAGGCCCAGGAGTACAAGCAGCTCAAGGGCCTGGATGAACGGCTGAAAGCCCATATTGTGGGCCAGGACCATGCCGTTGAGGCGGTGGCCCGGGCCATCCGCCGGAACAGAATAGGCATTTCTACCAAGCGCCGCCCTGTGTCCTTTATCTTTGCCGGCCCCACCGGCGTGGGCAAGACAGAGCTGGTGAAGTGTCTGGCAAACGATATGTTCGACAGCACGGATGCTCTGATCCGGCTGGATATGTCCGAATATATGGAGAAACACACGGTCTCCAAGCTGATCGGTTCCCCTCCCGGCTATGTGGGCTATGACGAGGCCGGTCAGCTGACGGAGACCATCCGCCGGAGACCCTACAGTGTGGTGCTCTTCGATGAGATTGAAAAAGCCCACCCGGATGTGATGAATATCCTGCTGCAGGTGCTGGACGACGGCCGGATCACGGACTCCCAGGGCAGGACCGTGAATTTTGAGAATGCAATCATCGTCATGACCACCAACGCCGGTTCCGAGGGCGGGGTCGGCGGCATCGGCTTTGGCCGCACGGACGCGGACCAGGTGAAGGAAAAGACCATGAGAGCTTTGCGGGGCTTTCTGCGGCCGGAGTTCCTGAACCGGGTAGACGAAGTTATCACCTTTAACCACCTGACAAAGGAGAACTTCCTGGGTATTGCGGATATTATGCTGGAAGAGCTGCGGCAGAGCCTGCAAAACCGGGGCCTCACCTTTGCCTGGACGGATGAAGTCCGGCGGCACCTGGTGGACAAGGCCTATTCCGTAGAATACGGCGCGAGAAATCTGCGCCGGACCATCCAGAAGGAGCTGGAGGACCCCATCAGTGAGGCGGTCATTGACAGCTTTGAGAAACCCATTTCCGGGATCTCCGCCCGGATGGAGAATGGCGCGATCAAGCTGGATGTGCAGGAGGCATAAGAAATCGCGGCGGCACCGACCGAAAGGCGGTGCCGCCATTGCTGTGTTATAGATCGTCAAATTTATCGGACAACGTGTCGGAAAGCTTCCAGGCCACATCCTCCATTTTGTTGGCGGCTTTTGCGGCCAGCTTGCGGGTGGGATTGTTTCGGGGCATCATCAGCACGGCCACCATCCCGGCGGCAGCGCCCAGTCCCGCGGAAATTGCCCAGCCTTTCGCGTTCATAGTCGGTTCCTCCTTCTTATGGGATGACCTTAGTATGCCCGGGAAGGGAAAAAACACACTGGAAGCTTTTTCTCCTCTTTCATTCCGGCAAAAACTATGCTATACTGATAAAAAAGTGATGGGGGAGGCTGTTCGATGTCGGTAGATGGGTTACAGGAGAAAATCAGGAAACGAAAATCAGCGCTGATGGCAGATTTTACGCTGCTGCCCGGCCAGCTGCCGGAGCGTTATGCGGGGGAGAGCTTTCCGGAAGGGTACGGCCGGTACGCGCTGGATTTGCTGAAGGGCCTGAAGGGGCAGATCCCCGCGGTCCGCTTCCGGCTCAGCGCCTTTGCGCTGCTGGGCGCGCAGACTTTGGAAATTCTGCCGGAGCTGACGAAGCAGGCATCCGAATCAGGATTTTATGTTCTGCTGGAAGCGCCGGAGCTGAACAGCCGGGAGCTGGCTGAGGCTGCTGCCGCGTCCCTTCTGGGGCCGGAGAGCGTGTATTGCTGCGATGGCGTGCAGATTCCCTTTTATGCCGGAAGCGACGTGCTGGAGCCCTTCCTGCCATACTGTGAAGCGGCCCGGAAGGACGTGTTTGCTACGGCCCGGACGCCTAACCGCAGCGCCCCGGAGCTGCAGGACCTCCTGAACGGCACCCGCCTGGTGCATATGGCCGCGGCGGACCGGGTCAGCCGCTATGCCGGTGGTTTGACGGGGAAATTCGGCTATGCCCGAGCGGGTATTGCCGCCTCCGCGGGTGCCCCGGAGAGTCTGAAAAATCTTCGGGCGAAATATACCAATCTCTTCCTGCTGGCGGATGGGCTGGATTACCCAAGCGCCAACCTGAAAGCCGTCTCCTACGCCTTTGACAAGCTGGGCAGGGGAGCTGTTTATTGCGCCGGTGCCATGGTGACACAGGCCTGGCGGCAGACTGAAGATACCGACCCTATAGAGGCCGCCCAAGCGGAAGCGGAGCGGCAGAAGAAGGGCCTGCAAAGATATATCACATTTTTGTAACCTATAGAAAAACTCGTGGTGAGGCTTAGACCACGAGTTTTTTCATAATTATTTATCCAAGTCTTTTCTGAACTCGGCGATCTCTTCGAGTTCGCAAGATAATATATTGCAGAGTTGATTGAGTGTATATGTGTTTATATTTTCATTTTTCCGCAACCGGTCAAGTTGGCCTGTACTAATTCCGTAATCCTTAATGCGAATCAAGAGTTAAAAAGTTTGAAAAACATAGCTGTGGCAATGGCAGCGAACACATGGAATAAAAGGCCAGCGCCGGAACGCACAAAAGAAGCCGTTTGAATGTGAAACCTGGAATTCATCCACTGAAAGAAAGATTCAATCGGCTGTCGGCGTG
>CAVLCF010000017.1:0-28510 GCA_963661735.1 bacterium
GGGCGACTTCGGGACTTTCACCCTACAGAACGTGCGCTCACCGGGCGCACAAAAACAACAGGGCCGCCGCAAAATTTTGCGGCAGCCCTGTTGCCTAGCAGCCATTCACCGCTTCCCTCGGCACAGGTGCCGAGGGAAGCGGTGTCTCTTTTTACGTCCCTGACATGGTGTACAGGGACGGTTTTCCCTGCTCTGCCCGGCTTACGGCCACAAGCGCGTAGAACGCCTGTTCCGTCGCCATTACGTCCTCCTCGCCGTCCAGGATGTGCCGGAACGCGCCGTCCGACGTCCGGAATTCCAGCAGTCTGTTTACCAGGGTATTTCCGCTCTTGACGAACCGGGAATCGGTCAGGCTGACGCCCAGTTCCGTCAGCGCCACGATCACCTGGGCGACCGATTCGCTGCTCTCCGCGCCGTAGGCCGCAAAGCCGCCGTTTTCCTCCTGCTGCCGGGACAGAACGGTCAGGCCCCGTTCTACCGCCTCCGCCACGTCCTGCCGGTCCCGGTATTTGGCAAGCGCCTGCAAAGCCATGGCCGTGATGTCCGTATCCGCGTCGCCGCCCGAAAGGGACCAGCCGCCGTCCGGAAGCTCGGCGCTCAGAATATAGTCCACATACCCGTCTCTCGTAGCCTGGGTGGTGTCCGCGGTGTTTTCCGGGATCTCATACGCGCCGCTGTCCAGGGCCAGCAGGGCGAAAGTCGGACCGTTGATCCCCTGGAACACCGTCTGGTCAAAATCCGCCAGCGGCACCAGCAGGTTGAAACCGCCCACATCCGCGGCGTCTCTTCCCATCGCCGTCCAGGCTAGGATCACCCGGGAATACTCCGTGTACTTTTTCGCGTGGAGCACGCCGCCGTGTTCCGCCGTATAGGCCGCCACATTTTCGCCGTATTTTTCAAAATATTCCTTCGGCACCGCCACATCGGAACGGGCCAGCCCGAACACTGCCCATTCGCCCCCTACGGAGCCATAGGCCGGGTCCGGAATCTGCTCCATCAGCCATTGGGCGGTCTGGGTCAGTCCTTCGTCCGTTTCCGCACTCTGCCCGGCGGCTGCCTGGCTTTCCGTGGACGCGGTGGTTTCCGTCTGTGCCGTCTGCGGCTTGTCTCCGGCGCAGCCGGTAAGCGACAGGGCCAGAACAAGGGCCAGCAGCAGGGCAATCCATTTTTTGGTTTGCTTCATCGTATACTCCTATTCTCGGGAAATTTCTGATTTGGTTCAGTCCGCGCTTTCCGCGGCCTGGGACTCCTTCGCGGCGGCCGCCGGGAACTCTTTAAGCTTCCCCGCGGCATACTGGAGGATCAGTACCGCGTCGTTGCTGTCAATCACGCCGTCGCCGCTGACGTCCGCGATCTTCAGAGAAAGCTCGCCGTCCGTCCGCTTTGCTTCAAAGTCCAGAATTCTCTGGGCGTCCGCCTGATCGATCTTGCCGTCTCCGTTGACGTCGCCAAGAAGCCCCTCGCCCACGGTCAGCTCCAGAGTGGCGGCGGGGATCATGGTCTCGACACCAGCTGTCATTTCCGTTCCGTTTTCCTCGTTGTGGTACATGACATAGGGGAAGGAAACGGTGAATTTCCCGTCCTCCGCGCTCAGCGGCCCCTCCTTGTAGGTCACATAGGCCGTAACGTCTCTTGTCTTTCCGTTGGCATAGACCGCGGTGACAACCATTCCGGCGGGGTCAAAGGTCTCCCCTTCCGCGTATACCGTCTTTGCGGGCTGCGCGGTGATCTCCAGCCGCTCGATTGCGCTGCCGAAGGCCATCAGGCGGGCCGAGTCGTTCTTGAAATAGATCGTACCGTACTCGTCGGTAATTGGGCTGCAAATGGCATACTGGGCCTGATCGCCGGTGGGCGTAAACAGCGCGTAGGCCGTTGTAAGGCTTCCCTCCGCGGTGACGTAGTCCGGGGCTGTCTGCCCGGCGCTGTCCCGCAGAACGCGCAGCTTGCCCGGAGTCATGTTGTCGAAGAAATAGACGTACACGCTGCCGGTGTCCTGCTCATAGGCCGTTGTCAGCAAGCCGCTGGTCTGGGGATAGCCCTGGGTCTCCACGCGGTAGGCGATATTCCTGGCGTTTACGTCGATCACCGTAATATTGTGACCGGAATACGGGGTAAACTGCCCCGCGCCGGAAACGCCGATATAGGCTCTGCCGTTGTAGACCACCGGGGTCGAGGTGCTCATGGGCACGCCGCCCACGCCGTTGGCCAGATTCAGGCCCCATTTGTTCGTCAGTGTCCGGCCGCCGGATACCTGGACGGAGTAGAAACTGCCGCCCTTGGAGGTGAAATAGTAGGCGTCCGTCTGGGTGTCATAAACCACCGTACTGCGGATATCCGCGTTCAGGCCCTCCCAGCTGTCCAGCACCTCGCCCGTAGCGGGGTCCAGAAGCAGCAGACGGGAAGTCTGGCTGGTATAGCCCGCTGCCCCATCGTCCGTTCCCACCAGCAGGAAGTCGTCAGCCACATAAGCGCCGGCCCAATAGAAGCCGCCCTTGCTGGTATAGTACCAGGAGGCGCACTTGCTCTCCCTGGACTGCGCCGGGTCCTCATCGGTAATGGACAGGCAGACAAAGTTGGCCTCAGCGACCTCGCTGTTCCAGAAGCCGGTGTAGAGATAGCCGTTTCGCACCGTCAGCGGGCAGTTGGGCTGTCCGCCCAGCACGTCCGTATAGATCCAGAGGGATTCCAGTGTTTCCGCGTTGAACGCCTGGACCGTTCCGCCGGACAGCGCCACAAAGACCATGCCGTCGGCGTAAACGGGCGGGGTAATGGAGAAGCTGGACTTGTGGTCCATGGTTGCCCTTGCCTTGACTTCGCCGCTCACGGTATCCACCCGGTAGAGCTTGTCGCCCGCGTAGGTGATAATATCTCCACCTACCAGGATCGGGCTGCCCACAGCGTCCGAGTCATAGCCCACGCCCAGCTGGTTTGCCCAATACAGGGTGCCGTCCTGGGCCGCCGTGGGGATCGGCGCGTCGGTGACGCCGTTGTTGGTATCGGATCCACGGAAGTCCGGCCATAGCGCCGGGATGGCCGGATCAATGGCGGGATTGGCCGCCGCCGGCTTCAGGGACCAGACGATTTCCGCCGTGCCCCCTACCCCGTCTCCGGAGACGGGATAAACTTCCGTACCGTTGGAGAGCACCAGCGCCCCGGTATCGTCCCGGGTCACGGTCAGTGTGCCGGACACGGCCTGATAGCCGTATTTCGTCAGGGCGTAGCTGTAGCTTCTGCCCTCGCAGAGCAGATAGTGCCCCCCATCGTCCGGCAGCTGCTGTTCCCCGGTCAGGACGTCCCGCACATGCAGCAGCGCATCCAACGGCTCCGTGGTAAAGGTCACTTCCACCGGGGGAGATTTCAGAATGCGCAGGGTATAGATGCCGGCGCCCTCCGGGGCCTTGGCATTCTCCACCGTGACCGTTACGGTCTGGGTGTTGATGGTGCCGTCCAGCGGAATGACCGCGCCGCCCTCGGCGGTGACGTCCGTACCGTCCACCTTGACGCGGTAGCCCACGTCCTCTTCGCCGTAGCAGGTGTTGCTTTCATAGCGGGATAAGAACAGCTCCAGATTCCGCGCCGCCATGGAGACCGTCACGGAATAGGTTTTCACGCCGGGGGCAAAGCCCACAGTCCCATCCTCCCGCTCCAGCGTCGCGGCAGCGCCGTCGCACTGGGCAATCATGCCCTTCAGCGTCAGTGTCCGGTTGAAGCGCGTTACATAGTCCTGGTAAAGGGTAACGCCATTTTCCGTCTTTGTCAAGCGGATTGTCACCGTATTCGCGATGGGGTTTTCCTTCATCAGCAGACGATTCAGATAGGTACCGGAGGACATGCCGGAGGTCAGGTCGATGGTTCTTTCCTTCCCGTGGTACAGGCTGCTGGCGAAAAGCTGTTGGTAAATCGCCTGAATGCTGACGTTTTTCTCACCGCTCGCGGCCCAGGCATAGACGGCAAGCTCCGTGTCCTCATAGGAGACCGTGTAGCTGTGATTCTCCGGGGCAAAGGCGGAATCGGTTTTCAGAGAATTTCTGGAGGCCGCGGCGGCGTTTGTTCCGTAGGCCATCTCCGTCAGCCAGTCGCCCATGGCGCTGAAGTCCACGGTAATGGTGCTGTTGGCTACTTCCTCCAGAGAGAAATCGTCCGTAATGTGGTAGTAGGTATTCTGGGTCGCAACATAACGGTAGGTCTCTCCGGGGACCAGGGTATATCTGTAGCGATTCTGGGTCGCGGACTCCCGGAAGGTGGTATAGGGCATCACAACGCCGTTGCTGTTCACCACCTCAACGGTCACGGAACGCTCCGACAGGAAGGACAGGCTTTTGCCCTCGCCCGGCTGGATCGTCAGGGTATAGGTGCTGGAATAGCCGTTGGCGGAAACCGTCACCGGGATAACCGTCTCGCCGGAAATATTCACCGTTACGCCGTTTGCAGCGTTCTGGCCGTTGACCGTTACGGTATAACCCGGCTCCAGGGGCTGGGCCGTGACCGTCACCGCCGTCACCGTATCCAGGACCTTATAGGTATACGCCGTGGTATCCGGCGCGAAGGGGATCGAAGCCGCCTGGTCTACGCCGCTCTGGTCCTCGACCCGGATGGAAGCCAGCGTGGGGACCCGGGCGAAGTTTACCGTGTAATCCTGGGAATAGATATAGCCGTCCTCCCCCTGGCTGCTGAGCCGGTAGATCACGGTATTGCCCGCCGCGCCCCGGGCCAGCACGCTGTAAGCGCCGCTGGTCAAGGATCCAAAGGCAAGCGTCTTTTCCATCCGCTCGCCGGTGCTCACCAGCGTATAGATGGCGGTCAGGCCCGGCACCTCGGACAGCAGACCGGTATCATACTCCGCGTAAGCGTAGACCGCGCCGGTGAAGGTATCCGGCACCGGAACCGTCACTTCCCTGTCGGACCATTCGCCCGGCTGCCATTCTTCATCCGTAAATTTGTTGTCTTTGTTGGTTTCCTCGCCGTAGCTTCCGGAAAGGCGGAAGCTGTCGGTTATGAGCCACTCCGACTGGGGCAGCTCTGCCGACACCGTGGCGGCGGCGCTGACCGCAAGGCTGCCTGCAAACCGCAGTCCCGCCTGCTCGACCTGAAAGGTGTAGTCGCCCTTGGGCAGCTCCAGAACGCCGTCGCCGTCGTCCGTCCACTGCTTCCCGTAGGCGTTTACCGCCGTAATGGAAACGCCGGGGTAGTTGGCGTCGGAATATGCCGCTGAACCGTCTGTGAACCGGACCGCGTAATGCGTGCCGGTAAGGGTATTTTCATAATTGGCGACGGCTTCCTTCAGATTCGCCGCGAGAGTCTTGGCGGAATCGCTGTTGATCCCCACAAACAGCTCCCGGGCGGCGTTGTATTCCTTTTTGGCGGCCGCCTGGACGTCGCTGTCCTTTTTTCGGTAGTCCGCCATAGCAGTCATCAGCTGCCGCAGGCCCTCGCTGGGCTTGCTGTCCATGTTCTCGCTGAAACGGAAATAGCCAATGGACGCCGCGCTGATGGACAGATCATAGTTTCCGTTCTCGTCGCTGCGGGTAAAGTTACCCGCCACGCCGTCGATGGCGGAGGTCATGCCGGTTTCCAGCCCCGTAAAGGTATGCCCGCTGGCAAGCAGCGCCTGGGCAATGGTCTGCCCCGCCGTATAGGAAACGTACTCCGGCGCGATGACCAGCCTTCCGCCGGCCTCCACCACGAGAACGAACGCGTTTCCCGCCGCGAAGGTCATCACCGGCAGGCAGCCGATGAGCAGCAGCACGGAAAGCAAGATGCATGCAAGGCGCTTTCTCAGGTTCTTCATATGTTCTATCCTCCTAATACAGGCATTGGACCCATTTGATCCATACCCGGCGATACCATTTGACGTTCTTTTTCAGGCATTGCCATGTCTCTTCGTAGGATTTCAGCGCCGCTTCTCTGTCGGCCTGGGTAAGGACCCGGCTGCTGAACAGGGCGCGGTCGTTTAAGCGGATGGCCGCCTCCAGCGCCGACGCGTAAGCGTCCCCAAAGCGCTGCCTTGCCGGTTCACAGAGCCGCCGCATGGAGCCGTTTGCTCTTTGCAGCCCCAGCTTTTCCAGCAGCGCCGCCGTATCCGCAAAGATCCAGGAAACGGCCTCGTTCACATCCGCTAGCCGGTATTTCCGCTCCCTGCGTTTGCGAAGCAGCTTTCTTCTGACCAGCAGGGTCAGGAACAGCAGCAGGATGGCCAGAGCCGCCCACAGCAGTCCCGTCAGCACGGCTCTGCCGATTTTCGTTACGGTACCGCCCTCCGGCTGGGGATCCTGGGACGCCTCCTCCGTGGGAGCCGTCTCATCCTCGGGCTGGGTCTCCGGCTCGGTGTCGTCTGTCTCACTTTCCCCATCGTTCAGGCTTTCATCCGGCTTCTGCTCCGGCGTCTCTGCCAGTCCGGGGGTCAGGTCCATGGGGATCCAGCCGATGCCGTCCTGGTAAACCTCCGCCCATGCCCGGGCGCAGCTGCTGTCAATGCTCATTGGCTCTCCCGCCTGGGCGGCGGCGGCCATTTCCTCCGAGATCACATACCCTTCCGCGTAGCGCGCCGGGATGCCGAAATGGCGCAGGGTCATTACCGCCACGGTCGCGTACTGAAAGCTGGTCCCCTTCACAACCGACAGGGGCAGCTCCATATCCTCCGGCGTCCCGCCCCCCGGGAAGCACCGGTTCAAAAAGGCCAGCGTGCTTGCCTGTGCCTGGGGCAGGGTCAGGTTTTCCCGTGCGTTATAACTCGCCGCGGCGTCGTCCCAATATTGCCCCAGCAGCCCCGTGATATCCTCAGGAACCTGAAGATAATTGCGGTACACAAAGCCGCGGTAGGCGCTTTCCGCCCGCCGGTATTCCAGAGTCTGAGGGTCGTCAGCCGTTTGCAGGCGGGACAGGGTCTGTTCGATCTCCGCGCTGCCGCCGCTTACCACCTGATACCGGTAGGTTCGCTCCCCGTTGGAAAATAAGCTGTCCTCTTTCAGATCCTCCGGACGCAGGTTCCCCGTATCCAGCAGGGAGAAGGGCACATATTGGTAAGCGCCGCAGGCGCCAATATTCCGGATCTGAACGCTGACGGTGTCTCCGCCCGTTCCGGCGGCTGCCGCCGCGTACTGCGCCGCAGGATGAAATGCCTTTTCGTTCAGCCAATACAGCAGCTCCTGGTTCTCCGCCAGAAGGGCCGTATCCACCCCGCTCCAGGTATCACCCTCCAGGGTGCAGCCGGTAAAGCCCCGCAGATACATGGCCTCCGGCTCCGACATGGTCACTTCCAGCCCGGGCTGACCGGCCTCCGGCTTCCGATAGGCCGTAAAATCTCCTTCCGGCAGCACGGTGTATTCCGTCTCGTACCGGTAGGCGTGGAGCCGATTTCGGCTTTCCTCGCCGATCTTCCGCGCCCAGCCCTCCACGCCGGGGGCAGCCGCGCCCAGCAGCAGCGATCCCGCGCCAAGCCCGCAGAGCACCCAGCCAAGGGCCACCGGGAACGCGCCCCTTCGGTTCTGCCAACCGCTATAGGCCAGGAGCAGGGCAGCGGCCAACGCAGCAGGCAGCAGCGGGCGTATTTCCTCCGTCCGAAAAGCCGCCATTGCCGCCAGGGCGGCGGCAGGCAGCAGCGCCGCCAGGGTGGCCGGTGCCCGGGCGCTCAGCCAGCAGCACAGCAGGGCGGCGACGCTTGCGGCCGATGCCGCGAACAGCGTCAGGCACAGCCCGCTTTTCTCCGCGGGAAGCCGGGTCTCCCACCTGGGCAGCACCCAGCCGGTGCCGGACGTATAGGTATCGCGCATCCGGTTCCAGAACAGACAGAAGCCCTCCAGTACCTGCTGCCTGAAAAAAAAGACCAGCAGGAACAGGACAGCCAGCGCAGCGGGGAAAAACCACTGCCGTTTTTCAAACCGGACCGTCAGGCCGTAGGCGACGCACACATACACGCCCGCCGCCAGCATGACCGGCAGCACATTCTCCGCCCCGGACCCCGTTACCGCCGTAAGCGCGAAAAGCAGCGCCCCACAGGACAGCGAAGCCGCCAGCGTTTGGACGATCCACGAACCGTCCGGGGAATCCGCATATGGCCGCAGGTGCATCCCCTGTTTGATTCCTTGGGTCAAGGCTTTCGCCTCCCTTACATAGCAATTTCTCTCAGCTGTTCCCTGTAACGTCCCGCGTCAAAGGGGATACAGTCCTCCAAAGGCGATTCCCCACAGAGCAGGGCCGTAACATGCCCCAGCCGCCGCATCCGCAGCACATCGCCGCAGGGTTCCTCTCCGATGTACGCCATATGCCCGCACAGGGCATCCGGCCGGGTCTGCACCAGCAGCGTCGCCCCGGCCACGCCGTCTTTTTTCCCGGCGGCACACAGCAGCCGGGGAATGACGCCGATCAGATCTTCCATATCGCGGATCTCATGCAGGACGCATGTGCTGCTCCGCGTATCGTTCCAGCCCAGGTTAAACTGGACGCCCTCGTCCACCAGGCTCCGGCACAGGGAAACCACCGCTTCCGCCTGGGCGTCCGTGCGCTTGGCGCTGCCGGACTGGCCCGTTCTCTCCCAGAATACCAGCACATTGCGGGTAATGGGCAGCGCCGGGTCCCGCACGATCAGCCGGTCAAATTTGCCGCTGAGCTTCCAGTGGATCTGCCGCATGCTGTCCCCGGGGACGTATTCCCGGATCTGGTAGGTCTCCGTCAGGTCCCCGCCGGGGCGTTCCTGGGAATAGCTGTCGCTGTCCTCCGGGCTATCCGGCGTGGGCAGCAGCTCCGTCCGGATGGGGAAGGTATCCGGCTGCACCGTCACATAGGCTTCGGCGGCGCAGCCGCAGCGGACACCCATAAGGCCGAAGCAGTCGAAGAGCGTGACGCGCTCCGCGGAGATCCGGACGCGCCCGCAGTATTCGCTTCCCACCCGAAGGGACGCGCGCCCTTCCCTTTTGGGAAACGCCCAGGTCATGACTTTCCGGGTACTGCGTTCCCCATTCAGCTGATTTTCCGTTGTCACCCGGCAGCAGACCCGGGCGGCGGGCAGATACGTCGGGTTTTCCAGAAAGACGGTGAAGCCGGCTTCGTCGCCCTTCCGCGCGCTCACCGGCGCTTCCACCCGGACCCGAAGCCGCTTCCGCAGCCAGAGATGGACCGGCAGACTGCCCAGGGGCAGGAGCAGCAGCATAATTGCCAGCGCCAGGGCGCCGCCGCTGCCGTAATACAGGAACGACCAAACACAAATGCCCTCCAGCACCGCCCAACCCAATTTCATTGCGATCATAAGCAGTACCTGCTTCCCGTTTATTGTCTGATAACCGGCATCTTCACGGATTCCAGGATGGCGGCGATAACCGTTTCCGGCCGTTCCTCCATCATTCTCGCCTTGGTTGTCAGCACCAGGCGGTGGCAGCAGACGTCCGGGAATACGGCGGCCACATCCTCCGGGATGACGAAATCCCGGCCCTTGAGGAAGGCGTAAGCCTTTGCCATACGGCAAACCGCCAGCGCGCCCCGGGGGCTGACGCCCAGCTGCACCATAGGATGCTCCCGGCTGGCCTGGGTCAGGCTGGTGACGTAGCGGTATACGTCGTCCCGGACCTCTGCCCTGGCCGCCTCCTGGATAAGCTGGCCCAGCTGGTCCCGATCGATCACCAGGCTTACCCGGTTCAGCGGATTTTCCGTGTGCCGGTCCCGCAGAATGCTGATCTGGCTCTCAAAATCGGGATAGCCCATGCTGATTTTGATCATAAACCGGTCCATCTGGGAGGGCGGCAGCATCTGCGTACCCGCAGAGCCCACGGGGTTCTGGGTAGCCAGCACCACAAAGGGCTTCGGCAGATCGTAGGTTTTCCCGTCCACGGTCACATGCAGCTCTTCCATGGCTTCCAGCAGAGCGGACTGGGTCTTGCTGGAGGTACGGTTGATCTCGTCCGCCAGGAGCAGATTGGTCATGACCGCGCCGGGCTTATAGACAAAGCTGCCGCTTTCCTTATCGTAGACCGAGTAGCCGATAATGTCGGAAGGGACGGTATCGGAGGTGAACTGGACCCGCTTCGTGTCCAGGCCCAGGACCTTGGCGAAGGTCATGGCTGTCGTGGTCTTGCCCACGCCGGGAACGTCCTCCATCAGCACATGGCCCCCCGCCAGGATCGCCATCAGGATCTTTTCCACTATTTCGTTTTTGCCCACAACGACCGTTTCGATCTGCCGCAGGATCTCAGGAATTTTCTCATTCATATTGCTTCCCCCTATTTTCGTATCAGAATTTCCATCGGAAGAGGCGGGTCAGGAAGGACATCTGGATTTCCGCCCATTCCTCCGCGCCGCAAACTTGGCAGTAGCGGACCTGCCGCCCGTCCTCTGTGGGCGTCCATTCGCCCCAGGTGTGGCCCGGGGCCGGAAGGGTCTCTTGATAAGTATCCCCGCAGTCGCAGGCATAGTCGATATAGCCGTTCTCCGTGCAGGTGGGTTCGACCCTTCCCGTCTCCCGGTAATCGTGGGTATGGGGCACATAGTCCGGGTCCTGGGCGCCGCAGTACCGGCAGAAGCCCTCTACGTAGTCGTGGTATTCCTCGAAAACGCCGTACTCGGTCAGATCGTACCCGCAGCTGTCGCAGTGATAGACCTTCCTCTGGCATGTGGCCTCCCGGAGCACCGGTTCCCCGCCGCATTCCTCTTCGTGGATCGCGTTGCAGATATGGCAGGCATAGTCACCGAAGTCCGCCTCGTATTCATGGGACCCGCGGTTCAGCTCCTCGCCGCAGGTAGAGCATTTCTGATAGTGGTCCAAGGCCGTGTAGTTCCAGCGGTTGTCCAGGGTATGGCCTTTCGCCGGGGCTTCCTCTTCCTTTTCCATGCCGCAGACGCTGCATACGACCTTCCTGACCCCCGGCTCGGTGCAGGTGGCCGTATTGGAGCCATCCGTTTCCCTCCAGAAATGGTTTTCGACCGCGCCGCATTCCGCGCATACGTGGTTATCCTCCGTATTTTCGGCGGCGTAAGTCCAGTTGTGGGACTGGGGGGCCCCGACGGCCGTTTTGCAGTCCTCGCAGAACAGGATGTGGGTCCCGTCCTCCAGGTCCTTATAGGTCGTATGCTCGTGGGTGCAGTCCTCAATCAGGCCGCAGCAATGGCATACGTAGTGAATAGAGCCGTCCTGCCCCTCCACCGTTTCCATCTGGTGGCTGACCTCAATATAGCCGTTCACCGCCTTGGCGCAGTAGCCTACGATATTGCCGTAGTTATCGCTGCCGCCGCCCACGTCCCAGCCATAGGCCAGGGTGTAGCGCAGGGTCAGTACGTCTCCGTCCTTCAGATGGACCGCGGACATGGACTGGCCGGGGTAATAGGCCCCGTTCAGGGCGTACATCCAACCGGAGCCGCTGGTATAGTCGAACTCGCCGAAGCTGCTGCCGGAGCCGGTGCTCTTGTTCAGGCCGTTGCGGTACAGGCAGCGCCACAGGGACGCCAGGCCGGTTCCCTTGCCGAACCGGGCATCAATAGCCGCCAGGACCTCTTCCTCCGTGCTTCCCGGCCAGGCACCGCCCTCCAGGGCGTCCGCGGAACGGTCGGTATCCAGCCGCTGCAAATAAAAGCCCGTGTCCAGTGTTCCGGCGTTATAGCCCCGCCAGTGCAGAGTTTCGCCCGCCGCTCCATAGGGGTCGCCGGTGTCCATGCCCATAATTGCCTTGGCGATCACGTAGGAAACCGGCTCGTCCGCCAGAACGTCGTAATGGACGGGGCCGACAACGCCCGCGCCCAGCACCGTCATATCCACATAGATATCGGCTTCTCCGATCTTCTGGCCGGACTCTCTGCGCCGCCCGGTGTACACCAGCGTCTTTTCGCCGTAGTTTCCGTAGGCGTCCTCGGCGTAAATGTAGAGGGTGTGGGTATTTGTATCCCCGGTTTCCGGGTTGTCGGGATTCAGATCGTATTCGGAGGAATTGCCGGAGGTACTGGTGTAGGTGATCTCCGCGCCGTCGAACACCACACGCAGAATGGTATCCGTGCCGGTGGCCCGGATATACTCCCGCTGCCCCGTATAGTCGCTCCAGGCCGTGACCGTCAGATTGTTCTTCGTGTCGTTGATAAGCTCATGGGTTTCATCCGGGTCTACGATGATCTCTACGCTTTCGGTTCCTCTGTGCTTGTAGGGAATGTTGATCGAGAAGGTATATCCGTTGCCGGAGCTGTCCTCCGCCTCAACCGTAAATTCGTTCTGTCCGGTCTTTCCCTCATTCAGCAGCAGGGCGATCTGTCCCGATTCATCGATGGTTATTGTCTTGTTGCCGTCGCCGGAACGCCGGCATTTTACGGAGGTAATCGTAACGCTTCCGGCATCCTCGCCGACGATGGACAGTTCATAGTCCAGCAGGCCGTTTACAAGCTGGTCGTCATATACCGTGTCCGCGGTTTTTGCCCGCTTGTTCTCGCAGAAAACCGTTCTCTGGCCGCCGTCGCTGAGGGTATAGCGCATTTGCAGCGTCACATCGTTTCCGAAGTGCAGAACGATCTCGTAATGGTAGCTCTGGCTGTTGGCGATCACGCCCACCGCGATGGTATACGTATTGGAAGTTTCGCCGGGCGGCGTTTCCATGGGGAGAGAGCCCTTGGGGGCGGTCAGGCTGCCGCCGGATGCCGCTGAGGTATAGCTGACGCTCCAGATCCTCGCGTTGGCGGCGTCCCTGCCCATCAGCTTCAGCTCATAGGGCAGAGAACCGCCGGAGAGCTGGTTGTTTTTGATCTTTGCCGAGACGCTTCCCTCGGGCTTGCAGGGCTGCAATTCGTGCTGAACTCTGCCCTCCAGCCATGCGAAAGTAAGCTGTACGTCCGGAAGCACCCGGTATACGATCCTGTACCGGAAGTACACATTCCGGTCCCCGGTCCGGACGGTAAAGGACAGGTTGTAGGTTTCCTCGTCTCTTCCCGCCGCCGGATTCAGGAGCAGGGTGCCGTTGGGCCAGCGAAGCTCTCTTTCCGTCTGATCGGACTCCGCCACGCAATGGCCCTCGGTGATCTCCCCGTCCCGGGCCAGGGTGCCGGTCAGGCTTACGGAAAACCGGAACAGGCCGTCTGTCAGCTCATAGCTGTTCACGGAAAGCTGCTGGGTCTTGTCCGGGGCGCAGGAGACGCTTCTGGCATTGGCGCCGTCCGGATACCAGCTGAGAACCATGGACAGCTCGGCGGGCGAAAGCTCGCCGCCGTCAGCGCCCTGGTTGTCGTCCTCCTGGCCGTCGCTGCCGTCCTCTGTGGAAGGATCCGGCTGCGTCGTCTCCGGCCTCTGCTGGGGCTGGGTTTCGCTGTTGTCCTGATCCTGCTCCGGTGTCTCCCTCCGGCCGCCGCTGGGGACCAGGGAAGCATCCGATTGCTGGGTGCTTTCCCCCAGATGCAGGACCGTAATGTCCCGGACGCTGTCCCCTGTCAGGGGGCTTTCCGGCTGTGCCTCCGTCAGCTTCATTCCCGGAAGCAGCAGCGTCAGCAAAATCGCGGCGATCAGCGCTATGCACGCGCCGCCCCGCAGATATTTGCTCTGAAAAAAAGTATTCTGATTCATATTGCTTTTCCCTCTGCTTTCGGAATCTTTCGGCATTCAGACACAGCCGCTGAATGCACGTGTGCCCCACCCGGAAAATCCGGGTGGGGACGCATGTTTTAGATCCACTTTGCAAAGAGCGTCATATTGTTTTCAACCTTTTCGTTGTCAAAATCCCAGCGCCTGGTGTAGGCCTCATCAGTGTACCATCCGGCGAAAGCTCTGCCCGGGCGGACAGGGTCCTCGGGGCGCTTGACGAAATCGCCCTTCTTCACCTTCTGATCCTTGATCTTCGCCTCGCAGCCCGTATCGAACCGGACCGTCTTTCTGCCCAGCAGCAGAAGCAGCAGCAGGAGCAGCAGCAGACCCAGCAGGCCCAGGCCCAGCAGCCACCACAGGCCGCCGCCCGTGCTGTCCGCGGGCGCGTTGCCCTTCTCCCACTTGGCGTACAGGGTCATATTGCCCTGTACGGTATCCTTCTCAAAATCCCAGGGAGACTGTAGATCGATATCGGAATACCAGCCCTCCAGGTGGTAGCCCTCCCGGGTGGGATCCTCGGGCCGCTCTACGGTTTCGCCGTACTGAACGGTCTGGCTGGGGACCTCCGTGCCGCCGTTTGGCTCGAATTTCACCGTGCAGGCGGTGGAAATAACGATGGTCACATCCTGGCAGGACGCCTGGTACTGGTCGGTCCCGTCCTGGGTGGAGACCAGATAGTCCTGGTTTGTGATCTTGGTCACGCCGGAGGCGGCGATTACCTTCAGTTTGAAGGAGCCTACCAGCCGCTGGGCCTCCCATTCCTCCCCGCCGGACAGGGATACAAAGTTCATGTAAAATTCCCGGTAATTGTCCCGCAAACCGATATCCGTGGTGGAAATTCCATTGCTCAGCAGGGCGCTGCCGTCCACCAGCTCAAAGAAATTGCTGTCGTAGCGGATCTCGTTCTGCATACCGTACATGGTATAGCCGTCCGCGGCGTCGGTCCGTTTCAGGGTAAAATCCACCTGGATAATGTCCCCGGGCTGGACCTCCTTCTTGTCGCCGCCGTCCACGGACAGCTCAAAGAAGAAATCCCGGGAGTTATCCACTGCCAGAGCCGTGGGGACGCAGGACAGGAAAAGCATCACCGCGAGGAAACAAGCCAGCAATTTTTTCATCATATTTCGCTCCTTTTTGTAGGGTTGGGCATTATCAGCCCTCTGTTATGATGGCATAGATGGCCATTACGTCAAGCATATTGACCACGCCGTCCTGATTGACATCCAGACGGGCCAGATCGGCTTCCGAGAAATCCGTATCCTCTGTCACCGCGCTGTAGAGTCCCATGACGTCAAGCACGGTGACTATTCCGTTCTGGTCATAGTCTCCGACCAAAACCGTGGAAACGGTGCCGGTCTCGACCGTAACGGAGATCTCGTCAAACACGGACAGCAGCCTCTGGTTGCTGCGCATGTACCGCACCACCGGCCGGACCGTGGCCGTGCCGGAAAAATCCTCGCTGAGCCGGAACGTGGCCGTGAAGAGAATGCCGTCCTCTGTAGCGGCTTCCTCCAAGGCGGCGGTGACGTAGCCGTAGGTCCCTTCCTCCGGGCTGGTCCACTGGGGATTCGCGGCGGCTGCCGTGCCGCAGAGATAGGGCGCTTCTCCCGCCGTCTGGATGCTCACAAGCTCCAGCTTCTCCCGGTCATAGTCCAGGGCGATGCCGAAGTTGGTAAAGCCCCGGTTCCCGGAAATACGGATGGGCACCGTCACGGTTTTCCCCGCCGCCGACTGCACAGAATCGGCGGACACCGTACACGCCGCCATCTCCGCCGCCATAGCCGTCACGGCCAGGGCAAATACCAGCGCGGCGGCCAGAATGACGCTGATGATCTTCTTCATAGGTCACGCTCCTTCCTGTTCCCGAAGGACGCGGGCGACGATCCACACCGCGTCCCGCACATCCACCTTCCGGTCCTTATTGACGTCTGACCGGAGGAATTTGTGCATTTCCATATCTGTCAGCGTATATTTCGCGTTGTACATGGCGTGAGCCAGACGGGCGTCGTCCAGGTCTGTCCGGGCGCTGAGGTCAACGTCGCCGGTGCAGCCAATGGAGGCGGCGGCCTTTCCCTCTCCCAGGGTGATGCTGTTCCGGGCGGTCTGGGTGAACGTCTCCTCGCTGTCGGAGGAGATCACCAGCCACGCGTACGCGCCGTAGGCCTCGGACCAGTACATGTTCTGTCCCGCGTACATGGGGACCTGGCCCTCTTCCGCGCCGCCGTTGTAGACCACCAGGTACATATTCTGCCTGTCCAGGGTGATGTAGGTATTGACCTCCACCGCTACCCCCTTCGTGATGGTGACGGTAATGTCGCCCGTTACCGCGCTGCCCGGGATCCGGTAGACGTCCTTCTTGCTGTCGTAGGTGCACGAAACGAGCTTGCCGTTGACTCTTGCGGAGACATCGTAGGCGCAGCCCTCTTTCCGGTCAATGCGGAAGGTATATTCCGCGCCCCGGCGGGTAGTTCCGCTGCCCGAGGCGTCCTCCGCGCCGGAACCGATGAAGCTGACCGACACATTGCGGGAAGCGCCGCCGCTGCCGCCGCCGTTATTGCCGCCGCTGTTATTGCCGCCGGAATTGATCTTGTTCTTCAGGGCCGTGACCACAATATCGCCGGTGATATCCGCGCCGGGGATCACATAGCCGCCGTCCTCCGCCTGATAGCGGGTGTAGGACTTGCCGCCCACGGTGACGCGCAGGACATAGCTGTATCCGGCCTTCCGGTTCAGCTTGAAGTGGTAGGGCGTGTTGTATTCGGCGGAGCTTTCGCCGGAAAGGTCCTCGCCCTTCAGCGTTACTTTATAGCGCTTGGGGGTCCGGTTTGCTTTGACGGTGATGTCGCCGTTGATCTCGCCGCCGGGGATGGTATAGGTTCCGTCGCCGTTGTCCTTCACCGTAAGGCTCTTGCCGCCGGTTTTCGCCGCGGGCTTGTAGTCGTAGTGCAGGGGGTCCGTGGCCCGGAAAACATAGTCCTCTCCCGCCGCGGCGGTCAGGCTGTCGGCGGCAAGGCCCTCCTCCAGGGTCACGGCGTAGCGCGCCTGGACGGTAAATTGGGTCGTGCCCTTGCCGATCCCGGCGAGCGGCGCGTTCTGCGCCCCCGCGTTGGCGCTGGCGTCGATTCTGGCCGAAGAGATCGTCACCTTCGCGGTGCCAACCGCTTTTGTTTTGAATTGCAATGTGGCCAGGGCCGTGGAGGCGGCCTTATCCGGGCCGTAGCCGATGATCCGGATAGTACCGTTCTTCTCGGTGACGGAAGCGCCCCTGTCCGCCGCCTGACAGGACAGGAAGGTCAGCAGACCGGTGTCATAGGTCAGCGTCAGATCATAGGCATTCCAGCTGCCGCCCGCGGAAACGGATACGGTCATGCTGACGGTTTTTCCCACGCTGGCGGTCACGTCCTGCGAGGCCGTTACCGTATAGCGGCCCGCGGCATAGCCCCCCACGGGAAGCGCGGACAGGAGCAATGCCAGGGAAAGCAGGCAAGCCAAAATTCTTTTTTTCATAATAATCACATCCTCCGGCGGATTTGTCGGAAATTCACAGCTGTTTCCAACCCTTTTGGGAACACCTGTGAAGTTCCGAATTTTGCGGCTTTGCCTCCCCCGCCAAAAATGGCGGGGGAGGCGTTTTTGATTTGGGTCAGCTGGCCCGGTAATTCAGGGAATTACTGAATCAGCGCGACGATCGCGATAGCATCCTGGGTGCTGACGGTCTTGTCGCCGTTCACATCGGCGTTCAGGAACTTCAACATGGATACCACGTCAAAGCTGTCGTACTTGGCGTTGTACATGTCGTAGGCCAGCTGGGCATCGTTGACGTCGGTCAGGCCGGTGCCGTTGACGTCGCCGCTGTAGTCCACGGTTCCGGCAGCAGCGCCGTCAGCAACCGCTACCTTGGTCGCGGCATCCGCTTTCACAGCCTCCAGACTGTCGGCGGAGACCACCAGATAGGCGTAGGCGTTGTACTTCTCGGACCAGAACATGCTCGCACCGTCATACTTGGCAGCCTTACCCTCGGCGAAGGCGCCGGAGGCTGTCACCAGGTACATCTTCTTGCCGTCCAGGGTGATGTATTCACTGACGTCCACGGTGATGGCCGCGGTCTTGGTGACTTCAATGGTGATGTCGCCGGTGATGGCGGAGCCGGGGATGGTGTAGCTGCCGTCGTCGTTCTTGACCACCTTGTCGGTCACGTCCTGTCCGCCGACCTTGACGGTAGGCTCGGAGTAGTCGTAGCCCTCTTTCTTGTCGATGGTGAAGTTGTAATCCTGGCCCTTGTTGGCGGTATCATTGCCCTTTACGTAATCGGGCTTGGTGACGTTGACCACGGTGGAGGGCTTTGCGGTCTTGGTGACGGTGATCACGATATCGCCGGTGATGGCGGTGCCGGAGATGGTGTAGGTCCCGTTCTCGTCGGGGGTACCCAGAGCGTAGTCCTTGCCGCCCACGGTCACGGTGGTGGTGTAGGTGTAGTTATCGTCTTTCGCCACAGTGAAGGTGTAATCGGTGTTGTAGGTCGCCTTGCCGGCCGCGGTGACGTCGGCCGCGCCGGTGCCCTCAACGGTGACGTTGTAGCTCTTGGGCGTCATGGCGGCGTTGATCACCAGGTTGCCGGTGACACCCGGGATGGTGTAGGTGCCGTCGCCGTTGTCGGTGGGGGTAACGGTCTCGCCGCCCATGGTAGCGGAGATAACGTAATCGTAGTTGTCCGCGTCGGTAGCGGTGAAGGTGTAGTCCGCGCCGGGAGCGACGGTGGACGCGCCGGACAGGCCCTCGCCCAGGGTGACGGTGTAGCCGGTGACGGAGATCACGGTGGTGTCATCCAGGATCGTGGCGGCGGGGGCGTCATCTCCGATGGCATGGTCGCCGGTATCAACCTTGGCGGCAGTGATCTTCACTTCCGCGTCGCCTGCGCCCTTGGCGGTGAATCTCAGGGTCGCGACAGCGGCGTCCAGGGTCTTGTCCTCGCCGAAGCCGATGATGCGGATGGTGCCGGGGGTCTCTTCCTTCACGACCGCGCTCTCGTCAGCGGCGGTGCAGGAATTGTAGGTCAGCTTGTCGGTATCGTAGGTCAGGGTCAGGTCATAGGCATTGTAGGCGGCAACATTGCTGTCGCTGTTGGAGACATTGATCTTGACCTCGGCGCTCTCGCCCACGGTGACGGTCTTGTCCTCAGAGGCGGAGACGGCCCAGCCCTCGAACTGAGGCGCTTCCACGGCGGTGACGTCCACGGCGCCGGGAGCGGTGGCAACGTTCATGATCGCGCCGCCCTTATAGTCCGAAATAACGATCTTGGTCAGCTGAAAGTGATATTCGCCGGCCTTCAGGACCTTGAACTTCAGGGCGCAGAACTGGCCCTTGGAAATCACAGTCTGGCTGGTCAGGTCCAGCCAGGTCAGACGGATATACCGCGCGCCGGTGGTCTTATTGGTATTGTGGTTGGGGGTAAAGGCGGTATCCGCGCCCACATACTCGAACAGATCCTGGTCGTAGTACAGGTCCATCTGGAACGCGCCGATGGCGCTGATGTCGTCGCTGGAATTCAAGTAAACGCTGAACTCCTCGCCGACGGTCGGGTTGGTCTTACTGGCCGTTACGCTCAGGACAGCCGTGGTTTCCTCGGCGAAGGCTGTTACAGCCAGGCCGAACACCATGATTACCGCCAGGAGCAGGCTCATGGATTTCTTAAAAAGTTTCATAACATCCTCCTGTCAGAAGTTGTTTTTGCATTCGGATCTTCCGGTTTGCCGGTCAAAACTGACCGGCAAACCGTTTCATGCCTTAGTCGCCGCTCTGGATAGAGTTGTACAGAGCCATCACATCGCGAACATCGATCACGCCGTCGCCGTTGAAATCCGCAACCGCGGCGTCAAATTCCTCTTCGGAGTTGATTGCGTTGTACAGGGCCATCACGTCGGTCGTGTCGATCACACCGTCACCGTTCATGTCGCCCTTTACAACGGGCTTCTCATGGATGGTCATACGGATGCCGCCGGGAGCGCCGACGATGACATCGGGGTTATCGTTGCCGTACTGGCCGGGGATGGAGAAGATGTACTCGCCGGGGGCCAGAGTGCTGGTGTCCACCACCAGCGTGCCGTCCTCAGCCGCAGTACCCACCCTCGTCCACTGTGTCACGTCACCGGTGGTGACGTTGTTTGCAAGCGTGCAGTAGACGTCCGGGCAGTTGGTGCGCAGGGTATGGGCGGTGTTGTAAGTGCCCATCATGTCCGCGCCGTCGCGGTAGATCTTCATTGTGATCTTGTCGCCCTGAACAGGATCGGCGTTATCGACCTCAATGTGGTTGAACACAGCGCCGGAATCGCTGTAGAAGCTCCAGTCGGTGAAGTGGCCCAGGGTGACGACGTCGCCGTCGTGGAGCAGGATCTGATCGGAGGTGGCGCCCCAGCCCGCGGAGGCCAGAGGATACTCGTTGTTCAGATAGTAGTTCAGGTTCAGGTCATAGTTCCAGATTTCCTGGAGGAAGGTGGAGCCGGTGGAACCGGTGACGTTGAAGATCGGGGTGCCCAGGCCGTTGTCCTTCAGATACCCCTTGCCCGCTTCCGCGGGATCGATGCCCAGATAGTAAACCTCGGTGGCATAGATGAACAGGTGGAACATGGTGACCTTGCCGTAGGCGAATTCCTTGGTACCGGGATCCAGCGCGCTGCCGGGGCCGCCGGTGGGATCGCCGCTGGCGGGGCCGTAGTCCTCAGAGGCGAAATAGAAGTCCTCCAGGCCATACAGCGCCAGATCAAAGTACGGGACGGTAACTTCCTTCAAGGCCACGACCTGGCCGGATTGGCTGCAGGACTCGAACTTATCGTCGTGAGAGAAGGAGAAGTAGACCGTTACAGGCTTCAGAACCTTCTTGGTAACACCCTCGACGGTGATGACCAAGTCAGTCTTGACATTCTTGACGGTGTAAACGCCATCCTCAGCGGTGACGGTCTCGCCGTTGACCTTCACGGCGAAGTCCTCGCCCGCCTCGTAGCGGTAGTCGACCTCCAGCTTGAAGGTGTAGTCCGCGCCGTCCATAATGGCTTCCTGGCCGGTGAAAATGCAGCTCTCATCGGTGGGAATGGTGACGGAATGGTCGGCCTTTGTGACGGTGAGGGTATAGGAATTGGTGTAGCCGTCCTTGTTGGTGACGACGATCTCAATTTTGTTTTCGCCCGCGGACAGCGCAATGGTATTGCTGGCTTCGCCGTTGTAGGTCACGGTGTAGCTCTCAGCCCGAGGCGTTGCCAGAACGGTAACGCTGTCCTTGGTAGTGACGGCGGTGTACTCCTGCTTGGTGGCGGAGAAGGTCTCATTGAGCTTCACGCCATCCAGAGCCAGCTTCGTCAGAGACGGGTCAATGCGAACAGTCTTGACGGTATACACGTCCGTGACATCACCCTCGGTCACGGTGATGGTAAGGGTGTTGGACTCGGCGCTGGCAATGTTGAAGCCGGTCAGGTTCTTGCCAGTGGAGGTACCGGAGGTGAGCGTCGTGCTGGAAGCCTTGCCGGTGCTCATGCTGGTCCAGGTAGCCTTGATGGTTGCCTTGGTGGTCAGGTCCGCGCCCCGGGTCGCCCAGGCGTAAACGGCATTGGTGGTGTCCGGTACGAGCAGGGTGTACTCCTTAACAGCCGGGTCAAAGGCCGGAGACAGGGTAAATATCTTCGCGCTGCTGTTGGTGCCGGTGCTGCCGAAGCGCAGAGCGGACAAGCCGGTAACGATCTTCTTCACGCCCTCGACGGTGATGGTCAGGTCGGAGGAAACCTTTTCAACGGTGTAAACGCCGTCAACTGCGGTGACTTCGGTATCGTTGACCTTGACGACCATGTTGGTGCCGTCGTAGCCCTCGGCCACGGTCACGGTGAAGGTGTAGTCCTCGCCGTCCTTGACGGTCTTCTCGCCGGTGACGGTGTAGCTGCCGTCCTCGGCTTCGGGGATGGTGACGGTGTGGTCGTTGACGATCTCGGCAGTCACGGTCTTCAAGCCGTAGCTGTCGTTGTCGAAGCCGTAGGTGTAGGACACGGTGTAGCCGCCGGTCTCCTCGTTCTTGGTAACGGAGACATAGTCGGACACATCCCGCTCCATGCCGTTTTTCAGCTTGGTAACAGCCTTCAGGCCGTCAATCGTCAGGGTGCCGTCCTCGTTCTCGGTGATGGTGGGATTCTGGGTGATCTCCAAGGACTCGATCTTGGAGGTGATGGCCATCATGTAGCAGGAGTCGTTTTTATAGTAAATGGTGCCGTACTGATCCGCGATGGTGGAGCAGATGCAGTACTCGGCCAGTGGGGCCACCGGCGTGAAGACCTCGCTGTAGCCGCTGCCGGTGGTGGTAATGGGCGCGGTCTGGCCGGGCCGGTCCTTCAGGACGGAAATACCGCCAGGCTTGTAGTTGTAGGGCAGGTAGATGTACACATAGCCATCCTCGGCGGAGTAAGCCGTGGAGACCATGGCAGAGGTCTGGGGATAGCCGATGATGGCGTAAACATAGGCCTGGGTCATGGAACCGTCGCTATTCAGGCTATAGACCGCGATGCCATGGCCGCTGTTGGCGCCGAACTGGCTGGTACCGGCGACGCCGATGTAGATTCTGCCGTTGTACACGGAAGGCGTACAGGTGGACATGGCGTTGGCATTGCCCTGGGCGTCCTTGATAACGGCTTCCTTGTAGTCCAGGATCTTACCGGTATCCCAGTCGATCTGAGCATTGCCCAGAATGCCGCCCTTGGTGGTGAAGAACACCCGGTCGGATTCGGGGTCATGGGAAATGTTGGAGCGCAGGTCGCCGCGGATGCCCTCGTGGGAATCGATCAGCGCGCCGGTGTAGCGGTCGAAGACCAGCAAGGCCGCGCCGTTGGTGTCGTAGCCGCTCGCCCCGTCGTCGGTGCCGACGATGGCCAGCTTATCGGTGACGTAAGCGCCGGCCCAGTAGAAGCCGCCCTGTCTGGTATAGGTCCAGGAGGCGTACTTGGCCTCGGTGCCGGAGGCGTGATCCTCGTCGATGGTATCGATGCAGGCGAAGTTGGCGTTTCTGTCCTCGCTGTTCCAGAAGCCCGCGTAGATGTAGCCGTCCTTATAGGTGATGGGGCAGTTGGGCTGTCCGCCCAGCTCGTCGGTATAGACCCACAGGGATTCCAGGGTCTTGGCGTTGAACGCCTGGATCCGTCCGCCGGACAGGCCAACGAAGACCATGCCGTCGGCGTAGGTCATGGGAACGATGGAGTAGCTGGAGGAGGCGACCATGGTACCCTCGGCCACGACCTCGCCGGTCATGCTGTTGAGACGGCGAACGGTGCTGCCGGAGTAGGTGTAGATGTCGCCGTCCACCATAATGGGAGAACCGGGGGCTGCGGCCCAGCCGGTGCCGTACTTCACGGCCCACAGAAGCTCCGCGTCCTCAGGGGCGTAGGGGGTCTTGGCGTCGGTAATGCCCAGGTTGTCGTCGCCCTTGCGGAAGTTGCCCCACTCGGCAACGATACTTCTGTCGAGGTTGGGGTTCTCGGTAGCCTGGAGCAGGGTGGTAACGATTGTGCTGTTCTCGGTGAATGTGAAGGTGCTCTTCTGGCTGACATAGCCGTCCCTCTGCACCAGGTAGGTGTACTCGGCGCCGGACATAACAGAGTACTTGCCGTCCGTGGGAGCAACCTTGTCCTTGTTGGAATCCCATACCGTTACATTGGCGTCGGCGGGATCAACGTTGAAGACGACCTCAACGGACGCCAATCTGGTGACGGTAATGGTATAGGTATTGGTATAACCGCCGGGGTTGGTGACAACGATCTTGATCTCATTCTCACCAAGGTTCAGCGGAACAGTGATTTCGCTGCCGCCGTTGATGGTAACGGTGTAGCTTTCGTCCCGGGGTGTGGCCGCGACGGTAACGCTCTCAGCAGCGGTAGTCGCGGTGTAAGCCGTCTTGGTGGCGGAGAAGCTCTCCGCGAGCCGGATGCCGTCCAGAGACAGGGCAGTCAGGCTCGGGGCCACGCGGACGGAGGTGAGCTTGTACTCGTCCTTGAAGTCGCCGTCCACGACCTCGATGGTCATGGTGTTGACCTTCGTGCCGGTGGGCGCGAAGCCAGCCAGATTCTGACCCGACGCCTTGCCGGAGGTCAGCTTCTGCGTCTTCTCGGTATCAATGTTCAGGTTTACCCACTTGGCCGTGATGGTGGTGCTGCTGCTTCTGTCAGCCGCCTGGGTTGCCCATGCGTAGAACATATTAGCGTTGTCCGGCACGAGCACGGTGTATTCCTTGACCGCCGGATCAAAAGCCGGGATCAGCTGGAACATCTGCGCCTTGGCTTCGGTGCTTGTGTCACCGAACTTCAGCACGGACAGGCCGGACTGCTTGGCCGCCTCGGTGATGCCCTCGACGGTAATGGTCAGGTCGGAAGCAACGTGCTCAACGGTGTACTTACCGTCAACCGCGGTTACGGTCTCGCCGTTGACCTTAACGACCGCGTTGGAGGCATCGTAGCCCTCGTTGGCAGCCACGGTAAAGGTATATGTACCGTTGACGTCCGCGTACTTTTCGCCGGTAACGGTGTAAGCGGCGTCCTCAGTCCAGCTAACCTTATAGCCAATGGTTCTGGTGACAGAAAGGGGCTTCTCCAGAACGTTCTTGCCGTCAACCTCAAAGGCTTCCAGAGTTACCGTCGCATCGCCGACCGCTTTGGGCCGGAAGGCGAGCTCGAAGGTATAGTCTGCGGCATAAATCGATCCGTTATCGCCACCGATACGCAGGATTCCATTCTCCGTATCGTCATCCACTCCCAGGCCGGGGTCCGCGATATAGTAGAACTCCGTCGTAGTGGGGTTGTACCGGAATGTAGCCCAGAAGGACTGCGTCTCGGCATCGCGGCTTACGCTGAAGGTCCAGCTAGCGGCAAAATAGTCCACATCCATGGACACCTTTTCCGCGCTGCCCTCTGCCCGCGCAAAGCCGATGCTGGAGAGGATATTCTCCTGCTCTGTATCCGCCGCAGCCGGGGCTTCTTCCACGTCGGACACCCCTGCTTCCATCTGTGCGGCCGGTTCTGCCTTCCCGGTTTCGGGCACCTCAATCGGTGCGGCCGGTTCCGCCGCTTCGGTCCCAACGACCTCACCCGGCGCGGTGTTTCCCGCCTCAGCGGTACCGACCGCAAAGGCGTTTACCGGCACCAGGCTGAACATCATGGACAATGCCAGCAGGAATGCCAGTAGTCTTCTCTTCATAAGAAAACCTCCTCTTATAAAATATGCTGTTGCGACGCCCTCAGGCGCAAAGCGGAGTTTATTCCGGTCCGTCTTCCGGCGCATCAGGCTCCCCGGCGCCGAGGTCCCCGCGCGTGCCGCAATCAAACCGGCCCCTTATTTAACCGCCGTGTGACGGAAACTCCCATTTTTCCCATGACCGGCTAACAAAAAAGCCGCTGTTAAAAAGCCATCGTCATTCCGAACCAGCGCACACGCTGGTGTGGGAATCCCCCGGATCTTCAGAAGATTCAGGCTTTTTACGCCTGACGGGGGGATTGCCACGGCAGTGTACACACTGCCTCGCAATGACATGGTTTTTAACAGCAGCCGTTTTTCTGCGCCGCAAATCGACCGTTCTCGCCCAGAATCTCGAGGCAAGGCGGCCGCTATTGGTTTCCGTAGGTCTCCTGACTTGTGTCTCGAGCGGCGGCCTGCCTGCCTTCTCGGGCTTCGCCCAATGACCGGCTTTCGCCAACGGCAGGCCGTCTCGACACTTACAGTGCCGGCAGCGTGGGGACTCGCACCCCGTTCTCTTGTTCAGCCGGACGCGCTTACACGCGCCGCCCGGCCACGGAAACAGAAATGGAATTGTTTGCCGGGAAGACGCGCGAAAAATGGCCATCGCGCGTTCCCCCAGAGAGGGGTGAACATCGCCATGACCATTCTAAGCAACATTCTGACGAACAGTAGGTCTCCCGACTCGCGCCTCACCGAAAATCTGCCCTGCCTTCTCAGGTTTCCCCAATGACCGGCTTTCGCCAACGGACAAATCTCTAAACGCACACGGTATTGATCCATGCGGGGCTTTTCCCCATTCCCTTGTTAAGCCCTGCGCCTGGCGAAATCGCCGTACGAACGCAGCGCCTCTGCTCGTGTCTTTTCAATTGATATAATAAGACCGATTGGCAAAAAAGTCAAGACATATTTTCCAGTTTTCGCCTAAGTTTATGCAATGAAAACAGGCAAAATTCACATATTGCCGCGATCACGCAATGTCCCCCAGGCGCAAATGCCGCATAAGCCGACGTTTGACGGCCGGACACCGGACCGCCGCCCTTTCGAGTCCGTTTAATTGGGGCTGTTTCGCATCTGAGCGGTACGCCAGAAGGGACTCGGGACACTACGGAGCAAACGCCGTCAAGCCGGCGTTTGGCGACAGTCCACCGGACGGCTGCGCAATGCGGGGGCAGGATTTTTATCCACACCCCTACGGGGTGCGCCTAAAAATCCCGGGACTCTCCCACGGGCTAAAAAACATGCCACCGGCATGTTTTTTACGGCCGCTGCGCGCCCGCCGCCCTTTCGAGTCCCTTCAGATGTACCAAAAAACGGGCCATCCGTTCGGATGACCCGCTTTTTGGTACGCCAGAAGGGACTCGAACCCCCAACCCTCGGAACCGGAATCCGATGCTCTATCCATTGAGCCACTGGCGCATACACCTTAAGTGCTCGAGTATTATAGCAGATAATCTGCCGTTTGTAAAGAGGGAAAAACGCAAAAATCTCTCCGGGTGCGGAGGCGCCCGGAGAAGTCGGGTGTTACTCTTTTACCAGGGCAATGTGTACATCGTCCAGCTGTTTCTGGTCCACGGTGCTGGGCGCGCCCATCATCAGGTCCTGGGCGTTCTTGTTCATGGGGAAGGTGATGACCTCCCGGATGCTCTCCTCGCCGGTGAGCATCATAATCAGGCGGTCCACACCGGGGGCCGCGCCGGCATGGGGAGGCGCGCCGTAGGTGAAAGCGTTGTACATGGCGGGGAACTTGGCCTTGACATCGTCCTCGCCCAGGCCCACCATTTCAAATGCCTTGACCATGATTTCAGGATCGTGGTTCCGGACAGCGCCGGAAGCGCACTCGTAGCCGTTGCACACCAGGTCATACTGGTTCGCGTTGATGGCCAGCAGCTTCTCGGTATCGCCCTCGGCATCCTCTAGGGCTTTCAGGCCGCCCTGGGGCATGGAGAAGGGATTGTGGCAGAATTCCAGCTGGCCGGACTCCTCGCCGATCTCATACATGGGGAAGTCCACGATCCAGCACAGGGCGTACTGCTCCTCGTCAAAGTGGCCGGGAACGCGTCTGCCCAGCAGGGTGCGAATCACGCCTGCGGTCTTCTGGGCGGCAGCCTTCTTGCCGGCGGCCATGCAGACGAAGGAGCCGGGCTTCAGATCCAGCTTTTCTTTCAGCGCCTCGCCGCAGTCGCCCAGGAACTTGGAGATGCCGCCGGTAAGGGAGCCGTTCTCGTCTACCTTGAACCAGCAGGCCTTATTGCCGATCTGGACCTCCACATCGGCCAGCAGCTTGTCGATCCATTTCCGGGCCTGGGTGAAATTGTCCACGGCCACGGCTTTCACGGTCGCGCCCTCGAAGGGGCCGAAGCCGCAGCCCTGAACGATGGCGGAAATGTCCTGGATCTCCAGATCGATCCGCAGGTCGGGCTTATCGGAGCCGTAGCGCTCCATGGCATCGTTGTAGGCAATGTGCCGCCAGGGAGCCTGGGCCACCCGCTTGAACTTGCCGAACTTCTCGTAAACGGGCTGCAGGACGGTTTCCAGCGTCTCAAGCACATCCTCCTGAGAGGCAAAGGCCATTTCCATATCCAGCTGGTAGAATTCGCCGGGGGTACGGTCTGCCCGGGCATCCTCATCCCGGAAGCAGGGGGCGATCTGGAAATATTTATCGAAGCCGGAGGTCATCAGCAGCTGCTTGAACTGCTGGGGAGCCTGGGGCAAGGCGTAAAACTTGCCGGGATGGTTCCGGGCGGGGACCAGGTAGTCTCTCGCACCCTCGGGGCTGGAGGAGGTCAGAATGGGGGTGGTGATCTCCAGGAAGCCCAGGTCGGTCATCCGTTTGCGCAGCTCCGCCACCACCTGGCAGCGCAGGACGATGTTGGACTTGACGGCAGGGTTCCGCAGGTCCAGAAACCGGTATTTCAGGCGGGTGTTCTCGTCAGCGTCCCGGCTCTTGTTGATCTCAAAGGGCAGCTGGTTGTGGAAGCACTTTCCCAGCACCTCGATCTTTTCGGGCACGACCTCAATGTCACCGGTGGGCAGCTTGGCATTCTTGCTCTCCCGCTCCCGGACGGTACCGGTAACGGAGATGGTAGATTCCTTATTGATGGTCTTGACCAGCTTCATCATGTTCTCGGTCTCAACAACCACCTGGGTGGTGCCGTAATAATCCCGCAGCACCAGGAAAGCAAAATTGGAGCCTACTTCCCGGACATTTTCCAGCCAGCCGACAATGGTCACGTTCTTACCCACATCCCCGAGCCGCAGCTCGCCGCAGGTATTCGTTCTGGATTGCTTCATAAAAAAGCCTCTCTTGTTTCTGAATTTGACGCCGCTATTTTCTCACAAACAGATAAAAAAGTCAAGAGATAGGGGCATTTCTCCATTGTCTTTCCCGGCAAAACATTTCCCGCTTCGAGAAAGTCCGACCATTTGATTGACAAACGTTTCCGTTTATGCTAGGATAAATCCGCAGGTCAAGCAGTATGCTCTGCCTCGGTTCTCCCGCCGTGTAAAAACAGGGAGCTTTTTGCGGGCATGATGGAATTGGTAGACATGCGAGATTTAGGTTCTCGTGCTATGCGTTGGGGTTCGAGTCCCCATGCCCGCACCAGGTAGGGCACCCCGGCCGGGGTGCCCCTTTTCCAATTCAACGTGGGACTCGAACCCACTCAAATGGGGCTGTTGCAAAATTCGTTTTTGCAGCAGCCTCATTTTTGCGCTCGGAGCACT
>CAVLCF010000018.1:0-26278 GCA_963661735.1 bacterium
GCTTTTTTGCAACTATTGGCTGGTTTGATCCCCCAAATAATACAATTTATTCTTCATTTCTCTATTGACATCACACCATTAGACTTTGTTTTTCTCGTCCCGATTTTTGCAGGCGATTCGGTAGGCGTTTTCAAAGTCGCCCAGCTCCCGATAGCATTCTTCCAGCTGACGGCCGCACGGCTTGCCGCCGTCCTCAGCCTTTAAGAACGCGGCAAGCGCATGAGTATAGTCTTTTCTGCGCAGACAAGCCAGACCGGTAATGTATTCCGTCTCAGCCGTCGGCGTCTCCACGGCCCCCAGCAGCGCCAGGGCCCGATCCGGATTTCCCGCCTCTATCTGCCGCTCTGCCCGCAGCAAAAGCTGACTGTCCAGGCTCGGCAAAGCCTCGCCCCTCCGGCGCTGGCCCAGCTGCTGCCCCAGGCCGTCCCGGCGTTCCCGAAGCTCCGGCGTAATATAGGGGCTTTCAAAGCGTACGCTCTGGCTGAGCAGCTTTGCCGCCAGCGGCCTGCGTCCCTCTCGGGCCGCTTCCTCAGCCAGCTCCAGGCAGCTGAGATACCCCAGCAGCCCCTGTTCCCAATCCAGCGTTTCGTCCGGAGCTGCGTAGTCCTCCAGAATGTCCAGCGTCTGCCGGAAGCATTTTTTCGCAAAAGCCCCCCGGGCCGATGCCATAACGCGCTGATTGTCCGTCAGCACCGTTTCGCCCAGGAAGTAGCTTACAGGCTTTCCCAGAGCATCCGCCAGATATTGCAGCGTCGCCATAGAGGGCCGGGCCGCGCCGTTTTCGATCCGCGAAAGCATATTGCGGGTGATCCGGTCCCCGCACAGCGCCCGCTGGCTCAGGCCCGCCTCCTGCCGCGCCTGCCGCAGCAGCTGCCCCATCTCCATGGCTCCACCCCCTCTTTGGGTTCATTATAGCAAAATTCTCCGAGAAAATCCACCGTTTCAAAAAATTCATTTGCTATTTTCGCGCAAATGGTTTATAACTATTGCTATGATGTGAAATTTGGAGGAAACCGCGCTATGACCTTATCCAGCCGCGATCTCAAAAATACGGCCCATGAGAAACTGCAAAATGCCAAAAATCAGAAGGAGATCATCCTTCTTTACGCCGCCATTACCCTGGGGCTGGGGCTTGTCATTCTTCTGCTCCAGCTTACGCTGAATCAAAAGATATCTCACACCGGTGGCCTTTCCGGCATGAACAGCCGGAATATGCTCTCCGCTTTGTCAAATTTTCTGCCTCTTGTCTCGTCTCTGCTGACCATGTGCCTGGGCTTCGGCTATATGGGCGGCATGCTGCGGATCAGCCGGGGGCAGTACGCCTCCCGCAATGCCCTGAAGACCGGATTCGAGCGCTTCTGGCCTCTGCTGCGGCTGAAGCTGCTGCTGGGGGCCATGCTGCTGGGTCTGGGCATCGGCGCAAGCTACCTGGCTTCCCTGATTTTCATGCTCTCGCCCTTTTCCGATTCCTTTTTGGATGCTATAGCCCCGGCTGTCAGCGGCGGCAGTCTCCTGACCGGCGGGACCATTACGCTGGATGAGACCGCGCTGGACGCCGTCACCGCCGCCTCCGGCCCCCTGATTGTTATTTTCCTGGCACTGATCCTGGCCTTTGTAGTGCCCATGCTCTATCGGTTCCGGATGGCGGACTATGTGCTCTACGACCACCCGGAGGTGGGCGCTATGTATGCCCTGCGGGAAAGCCGAAAGATGATGCAGGGCAGCCGCTGGCAGCTGTTCCGGCTGGACCTGAGCTTCTGGTGGTACTATCTTATCACCGTGCTGGCCGCAGTCCTGGCCTACGGAGATGTGCTGCTCTCTCTGGCAGGCGTCTCCCTGCCTTTGGATGAAACGGTCAGTTACCTTCTCTTCTACCTGCTCTCCGTAGCCGCCACCTTTGCCCAGCTGTACTTTCTGCGCAATCCTATGGAGGTCACGTACGCCTTGGCCTATAACCGGCTGAAGCCCAAGGAGGAAAAGCAGAACGGTGCGGTGCTGGGAAATATTTTCCAAATGTAACGGAGCGCCCCGGCGCGAAAACAGGCACCGGGGCGTACTTTTATGTTCTCTCAAGCCGGACGTTCTCAAAAAGGCCGGAGACTGTCACGCCGGGATCGGTACAATATACCGTATTTTCCCGGCTGTAGAGACAGGCACGTCCCTCCAGGTCCCAGGTGGAGAGCGCCCGCATGGCCTGAAGGGCCAACTTCCCCGCGCTGCCCTGGCCAAAGAGGATCAGGTTGTCATTCCGCGCTGTCAGCAGCCCCGTGGTTTCGTCCAGGACCGGGGCGCAGACCGTTCCGTCCTCATAGACATAGAAGCGCTCCCCATCCTCCACCGGAAAGGCACGCAGAGCGGCCACAGAAGCGGGACCCTCGTAGCTGGCCGCCGCGGCCTGACGATAGGCGCTGTCCGTCCGCTCCAGCAGATTTACGCCGAAGGTCCCTTCACAGAGGCTGCGGGAAAAGCCGTCCGTGCTGGTGAGCAGAGCGCCCGTCAGGCCGGCCTCTTCCAGTGCGCCGGCAACGGCGTCTATCAGAAAGGCGTTTTTCACAAAGCCAAAGTCCAGCAGCGCTTCCAGCTCATTTTCCCGGGCGTAGGCAAGATAGCTTTCGCTGACGTTCAGCCGGACCTGATCCTCTCCCAGCAGCTCCAAGGAGATCTGGGCAGGGTCAGCGGCAAAAGCCGTAACCTCCGACACGAAGTCCGCCGCCTCCGGGCTGCGGGCCGGGTCGTACATAGCCGCATCCTCGTCATTCTGGGCGGCAAAGAACGCGTAGTAGTAGCTGTACAGCGGTCCAAAGTAAATGGCGCGGCTGTCCGTAGCCAGATAGTCCTCCAGCGCCCGATACAGCACGTCCCCCACTGTCACCGTTTCGTTGGGATGGGTGCTGAGGGTATAGAGGTTCACCGTATCGCCTGCCTGGGCGCTGAGCTGCGCGTCCGCCTGGAAAAGGGTGCTGGTATAGACCTGCGAAACCAGTTTCCGCTCCGCCGCGGTCCCTTTCTCTCCCTCGCCCAGCCGGTATTGCAGGCTGATCTCCTGGGCCGCGGGGGTACGTTCCGCGGCCTCTATTGTCTGCCAGCCGGTCTGGGGCGTCAGGAGACTGTTCAGTCCCACGCCAAAGGCGATAACAGCCAGCAGGATCGCCGCTCCAAACAAAATAGCCCGGAGCTTCACATGCCCCTCAGGCAGCTCGATTCGATCAACTTTCGGCGCATAGGGCTCTCTGCCCCGGGTATATCTGGACATAGGCGTTTCCTTTCCGGGTTTGTTTTTGACTTATTTTACTACAGCTTGCCCCAAAAAGCAAGGAATGCTCTACAGATAAGGGCCGCTGCATTTTTTGCAGCGACCCTTTCGTGTTATGGGAAACTACAGTACTGCCAATACCAGCAGCAGCGCAAACAACCCGATGACCACGGCACGGAAGATCAGGCCCACAATGGCCCCCTTCTTCAAAGCCTTGAAGTTGCGGATATAATTGTGCTTGCGGAAGATATGGGCGCCCAGCAGGCTCAGCAGGGGCAGCAGGAAGCCCAGGAAATTATACCAATAGCTTCCGGTATCCCGGGCGGGGGGCATCTGAATGTCCTCGGGGGATATCTCCTTGACAGGCTGTGCGTGGGCAGGCTCGTTCTCGTCCCGGATGGTAATGCTCTTGATGGGCACATTCTTGGCCCGCAGAGCCTTATATTCCTCGATCTCCTTCTTGTTGCCGTAGACAAAGTGATTGTTGCCGATGTCTACCATTTCCGGCTTCTCCACGCTGTAGTCATGAACAGAGGGGTCGTAGGTGAACAGCTCCTTGTTCTTTTCCAGCTTGGGGTCAGGAATGGGGATAGCGGAAATCAAGCTGCGGGTATAGGGATGCATGGGGTAGTTGAACAGCTCCTCCGCCTCGGCGACCTCCACAATATCGCCCTTATAGATCACGCCGATGCGGTCGGAAATGAAACGCACGATAGACAGGTCGTGGGCGATGAACAGATAGGTCGTCCCCTGCTCCCTCTGGAACTTCTTCAGCAGGTTCAGCACCTGGGCACGGATAGAAACATCCAGAGCGGAAATGGGTTCGTCGGCCACAACCAGCTCCGGCTCCATAATCATGGCACGGGCCAGGCCGATCCTCTGGCGCTGGCCGCCGGAGAACTCATGGGGGTAGCGGGTCAGGTGCTCAGGCAGCAGACCCACCTCATTGATCATCTTCTCCACCTTGGCCACACGGTCCGCCTCATCCTTGTACAGATGGAAGTTGTACAGGCCCTCGGAGACGATGTAGTCCACCGTGGCGCGCTCGTTCAGGGATGCCGCGGGATCCTGGAAGACCATCTGAATGTTCCGGATGACCTCCCGGTCCAGGGAATGGGGGATCTTGCCGGAAATACGAACGCCCTTATAGAGGATCTCACCGGCGGCGCAGGGGTTGACCCGGATGACGGCACGGCCGATGGTGGTCTTGCCGGAACCGGACTCGCCCACCAGGGAGAAGGTCTCGCCCTTGTAGATATCGAAGGAGGCATTCTTTACAGCCTTAAAGGCCCTGTCTCCCTTGCCGAAAACAATGTCCATATTTCTGACGGACAGCAGGATCTCCTTGCCGGTTTTCTCGTCAATGGGGCCATGCTCGGGGATATGTCTGGAAGTAGCTTCCAGCTTTGTTTTCTCGTTGCTCACAGCGGCATGACCTCCTTTCAAATATTGAACGCTTCCACAAGCTTCTCATGAAGGTTGCGGATGGCTTCGGGCTTCTCGATCTTCGGCGCTCTGGGGTCCAGCAGCCAGGTCTTTGCGTAATGGGTATCGGATACCTTGAACATAGGCGCGTCCTGAAGCGTATCGATCTTCAGGCAGTAGGGATTCCGGGGCGCAAAGGGGTCGCCTACGATCTTATTGTACAGGGACGGAGGCGTACCGGTAATGGAATACAGCTCCGTATTCCGCTGGGCCAGCTGGGGCAGGCTGGAGAGCATGGCCCAGGTATAGGGATGGCGGGGATCGTAGAACACATCCTCCACGGTGCCCAGCTCCACGATCTGACCGGCGTACAGGACCGCCACGCGGTCAGCCACGTTGGCGACAACGCCCAGGTCATGGGTAATGAAGACGATGGTATAGCCAAATTCCTTCTGTAGATCCTTGATAAGCTTCAGGATCTGGGCCTGAATGGTCACGTCCAGAGCGGTGGTAGGCTCGTCGCAGATCAGGATCTTGGGCTGGCAGGACAGGGCAATGGCGATAACAATTCTCTGGCGCATGCCGCCGGAATACTGGAAGGGATAGTCGTCAAACCGGTTTTCGGCATTGGGAATGCCTACCTTCCGCATCAGCTCCATAGCGCGGATCCGGGCCTCGGCCTCAGAGCAGTGCTGATGCTTCAGAATGATGCTGGTGATCTGCTGGCCAATGGTAATAATGGGGTTCAGAGAGGTCATGGGATCCTGGAAGACCGTGGCGATCTTCTTGCCTCGGATCTGCGTCAGGTCCTTGCTGTACTTGATGTTCGCCAGGTCCAGCACACAGCGGCCGAACAGGCGGTTCTCCGCCTCATCGATCAGCTTGACCCGGAAAG
The DNA here is from genome assembly GCA_963661735.1 of bacterium. Classification (GTDB taxonomy): domain Bacteria; phylum Bacillota; class Clostridia; order Oscillospirales; family Oscillospiraceae; genus Faecousia. Next base: position 5,574 of record CAVLCF010000018.1, read on the forward strand.
TCACAGTACCGAATACATCATTGCGGACCTCGTCAGAGTCCATATCCAGGCCCTGCCGCATGGCCTCCTTGCAGGCTTTCAGGAGCTTCCGGATCATCCGGTTCCGGGAAACGAAATCATAACGTCCCACAGACAGATAAATCTCTTTCGCCAGGTTAACATTGCGGGTATGCTGCTCCAGAGTAATGGGTTTGGCAATCTCCTTGTGGTATTGCTCCCGCAGCTTGGCCATTTTTCCCGCGAATTCCGCATTGTAGGCGGTGTCCGCCGCGGCGGCCTTGGCCCTGGCCTGCTGCTGCTTTTTGCGGTCCGCTTCCAGCGCCTCGATCTGCTTGTCCAGATCGGCGATCTTCGCGGCGGCTTCCTTCACCTGGGCCTTTTCGTGGGAATCCAGAGTCTGCTTGTGGTTAAAGGTCTCCGCCCGCTCAAAGCGCAGGTCAGCCAGCTTTTCCTGGTATACGGTATCCTCCTCGTCGGAGATGGTGGCCCGGGCCTTCTTTTCCGCCTCCAGCGCCTTCATGGCTCTGTAGGTCTCCGCGCCGTTTTCCAGCATGGAATAAATATCCAGCTTGGTACGGATGGAGGTCATCCGTACATCCTCCTTGCGGCCCACGTCCAGGCTGGTTTCCGCGAAGTCGGGGTCGTTGAAAATGATCTTGCCGCTGTCCACATAGCCGTTGGAATCCAGCATGTTGGCAAAGGTCTTGGTGAAGACGGACTTGCCGGAGCCGGACTCGCCCACGATGGCGATGGACTCGCCCTCATAGATGTCCAGGCTGATGCCGCGGATGGCGGTCAGGGAGCGTCCGCGGACCTTGAATTTAACAACCAGGTCCTGCACGGACAGCAAAACTTTTTTCTCTTCCATGTTCCGCCCTCCTTACATATGGGTCCTGGGGTCGGACGCGTCGCCCAGATTCTGGCCCACCACGTACAGCACGACGGTAATGATGGAAGCGATGGCAACGGGGCTCCAGAACTCCATCTGCCAGCCGGGCGTGACCATGGCGGCCTCGGCGGCGTAGATCAGACGGCCCAAGGACATTTCGCTCATGCCCATGCCGATATAGGACAGGAATACCTCATAGGAGATGTAGCTGGGCAGCTCCGTCGCCAGCAGCGTCACGATGACGGAGGTCATAAAGGGCAGGATATTCTTGGTCGCGATTTTGAAAATGGAGGTGCCCAGGCAGCGGGAGGCCAGATTGTATTCCCGGTCCCGGATAATCAGTACCTGGGTACGGATGAAGTAGGCAATGCTCAGCCAGCCCACAATGGTCAGCGCGAACACCATGGTCCAGAAGGTGGGGGAAAACAGCATGGACAGAACGGAGATAATCAGAATCATGGGCACGTTGCCGATGATGGTATAGACCTCCATCATGACCATATCAACCTTCTTGGAGAAGCCCCACACAGCGCCCAGCATAACGCCGATGGTCATGTTGATGGCGGCGCAGATGAAAGCGAGGGAGATGGAGATGCCGGCGCCGTTCCATACGGCGTCAAAGGTGGACTCGCCGGAAGCGCCGGAGCCCAGGATCCAGCGCAGCTCGTGGCCGAAGTAGCTCAGCGCCTGGGAGGGACCCAAATGCTTGGAGTTGGGATCCAGCAGGTTGGCGTAGGGGTCGTAGGTCGTCACCGCGGGATAGATATACGCAAACAAAATCACGAACAGCAGAAGTGCCAGCGCAATAATATTGATCTTCTTCCGGAAGAATACCCGGAACACAGACTTCCAATAGGAATACCGGGGCGCGGCGATCTTCTCGGATTCCGCGTCGGAGTGCGATACAGGGGCAAACAGCTCCGCATCGGTATACTGCTTCAAATCTTCATGCATTTTCTATCACCTACCCTTGGAAGTAAAGGAAATTCTGGGATCGACCAGGGAAATCAGAATATCGCCCAGGATATTGGAGATCACGGTCAGCACCGCGTAGAACAGCGTCACGCCCACGATCACGCCGTTGTCATATTTGTTGATGGCCTGGGTCAGCAGATTACCAGCGCCGGGGACGGAGTAAATACGCTCGGTGATGATGGCGCCGGTCATAGCAAACAGCAGGCTGCCGGGAATGCCGTGAACAATGGGAATGGCGGCGTTCTTCCAGATATGCTTGGTAAAGATCTCATTTTCGCTGAGGCCGCCGGAACGGGCGAACTTTACATAGTCGCTGTTCATCTGGTCGATCATATAGCGGCGCATCCACTTCATCAGGCTGGCAATGCTGGGCAGCGCCAGAGAGATGATGGGCAGCACATACATGGCCTTACTGTTCGTATCCATATCAAAGGAGGTAGGCAGCTTGAAGACGCTGCCGCCGATGGCCTTGAACAGGAAAATATAGGCAAGGCTGGGCACGGCAATGATGAACATGATGTAGAACGTACCGATCTTATCCAGCAGACCGTCCTTGTAGCGGGCCATCAGCAGGCCCAGAGGCAGGCCCAGGACATAGCTCAGGATGGTAGCAATGACGCCGATGACAAAGGAGAAGCCCATCTTGGACATGTTGTTCTTATGGGTAATGGTATTGGTGTAGTCATCCACGAACCGGTCGGCGTACATGGCGTTCTGGTCACGGGAGCCGGCAACATAGGTCGCCGTATGCAGATCGTCGGCGCTCTGCTCCACATGGCCGGTGGGGAATTCCACCGTTTTCAGAATGTACGCGCCCTGGGAAGTGGTCATGGTCTCGAACACGTCAATTCCCCGGTTCACCGTGTAGGATTCGCCCAGGTGCAGCGTGGCGAAATTCTGGTGGATAAAGGGGAAGGATTTGTCGAAGTAAAGCAGATACTTGTGCATGGTACCGTTGCCGATAATGGCAGGCGAAAACTTCTCGCCGCCGTAAACGGGATCATACAGGGTAAACGTCAGGGTACGCGGTCCGATGTCCGTATTCTCGTCCACATAGTGAATGTTGTCGAAGAAGATCATATCCGTGAAGTAGGAAACCACACGCTTGATCAGCGGACGGTCACGGGTGGCATAGATCACGGCCTGACCGCCGTCCTTCACCTGTCCGTTCCTCTTTTTGTCCGCGTCCAAACGGATAACGGAATAGCCCTGGGACGTATACTCCTGGGTAAACTTCTCAATGTACTCGTTGGCGGTATCGGAAGCTTTTTCCGCGGTGACGCCGATCTTCAGGGCGTCCGCCCGGGTCGCGTCGTCGATCTCTCCGCTGCTGAAAAGGCCCTTGATGTAGTCGGAATAGGTTGCATAGTCAACGTAGCCGAACGCTTTGTAGCGGCTCTGCTCATAGGTAATACGGGCATTGCTCTGCATTTTGGAATAGTTCGGGTCGCCGGCAAAAATGGTGGTACGGTCCATCAGAGAATACACCAACACCATGATCAAAACCACAACGCAAACCGCAGACACAATTCCCTTCAGGATCCTGATTAATGTATATTTTGCCACGGTATCACCTTTTTTCATTTCGTTTTGCAGGAAGCTCTGAATCAAGCGGCAGACGTGCTGCCAATTGATTCAGAGTTCCCTCTGTGTAAGTAGCGGAAAGTGTGGGGGAGAAACCTCCCCCACACAAAATCCGCTTAAATGATATTGAAAGACTTAGTACAGACCGATGTTCTTGGTCATGTAGCCGTAGGGCTGCATGGTGTCCAGATAGGTCTGGGCATCGCCGTAGTCACAGCTCCAGCCGGAGGAACCCGGAGTGGTGTCGTAGTTGGACTCGGAACCCTTGCTGGTACGGTAGTAAGCATAAGTATAAGCAGTCTGGTCAGCGAAGCCGATCAGATCAACCACAACCAGGCCGTCCGTGGCATTCTCAATGGACTGCTTATAAGCCTGCATACGGTTGGTGGAGATTTCGCTGTAAGCGCCGTAAGGAACATCGATGTGGATGGGGTTCTCCTTGGAGATCTCCACGCCCACCTGAGCCAGCTCTTCAACAGCCTTGGCCAGGAACTCCTTGGCGGCGTCGGGATTGTACCAGCCGTCGAAGCCGTCGCCGGAGCCGGCGCCGTCGTTGCCGGCGGGATCCCAAACCTTGATGGGATAGTTGTCGGCATCCAGCTGAGCCTGCTCAATCTCACCGTAATAGGTGCCCGCGGGGAAGGTGGTAGCCTCGCCGTTGATCTCAACCGTTACCTCGCCGGTGGTCTTCTGGAAGTCGCCGGGGACATAGGAGTTTCTCAGAGCGGCGTACTTCAGCTCTTCGCCCACGCTGGTGGAGTTGTACGCGCCCCGGTCAAAGGCCAGCGCCAAAGCAACGCGGAAATTCTGGTTGTTCATAGCGGCGCGGACGTCGGCCTTCTGCTCGTCGGTCTGGGCGGAAACGCCAACGGTATTGTCGTTGAAGTTCGCCCAGGAAGCACGGTTCAGGTTGATCCAGCCGCTGTAGGTAGTGCCTTCGTTGGAGGTAGTGTAGTTGTACAGATCGAAGTAGGTCTTGTCGGAGCCCTCGGGCTTCTCTTCCTTGGCCAGAACCAGAGCGGAAGAATTGAAAGCGCAGCCGGCCAGAGTGCCGTCCTTCGCCTCGTTGTAGGTGCGCAGAGGATCGGTGCCATCGGTGTAGTAGATGTTGACGTTGTGGGTCTGGACTGCATCAGCGTTCCAGTAGGTGGGATTGGCGACGTAGCTGGTCACGTTCTTCTCGGTGAAGTTCTTGATCAGGTAAGCGCCGCAGTAAGCGATGGTGGCAGGAGTGGTGCCGTACTTGCCGGAGGTGTACTCGTCGCCTTCGGTGGAGAAGGTGCCGCCCTGGGACTTATAGAAAGCGCGGTTCAGGGGCGCGAAGCAGCCGTAGCCCATCATGGACGGGAAAGCGGGGAAGGGAGCTTCCAGAGTGTACTCCAGAGTGTAGTCGTCAATGGCCTTGACGCCGACTTCGGAGAAATCGGTGACTTCGCCGCTGATGTAAGCGTCATAGTTCTTGATGCCGCAGCCCTCGGCGCTGGTCATCAGGTAGCCCAGAGCGTCGTTGTTGTCGATCAGGTGCTCCATGGAAGCGACCCAGTCGTCAGCGGTAACTTCGGCCAGCTCACGGCCCTGCTGATCGACCCACTTCACGCCCTGACGCAGATGGAAGGTATAGACGGTGCCATCGTCGGAAACGTCATAGCTCTCAGCCAAAGCGGGCTGCTGCACATTCTTGGCGTCGTACTCCAGCAGGGGAGACCAGGTAGCGGCAATAAAGTAAGAGTCGGAGGCATAGCTGGTAGCAATGCCGTCCCAGGTAGCCAACTCGTAGTTGTTGGCGTAGTTCCAGGTGTCGTTCAGGGTGTAGCCATGCTCCTCCAGGTATGCCTTGGCACCCTCGAGCCAGGAAGCGGCGTCCTCGCTCTCGTTCCACAGGGCAACCAAAGCGGTACGATCCTCGCTGGTGATGAGTTCATTGGCAACCAGCATGGTGTACCATCTGTCCTCGTCGCCGCCCCAGGGAGTGGTGGTGACAGTACGGGGAACGGCGCGGTTCATAGCGAAAGAGCCGCCTCTGCTGGTAACAGGAACGATCACGCCGGACTCCATCAGCTTGGCCTCGGCGAGGGCCATCTTGGCCATACGCACATCCAGGTCGACGACCTCAGCCTTGGCATCCTGATAGAGCGTATTGAATTCGCCCAGGTTCCAATCATACAGCGTATCGGAAGCCTCATCGTAATCCATGGCGTCGATGGCGGCCCAGTCAGGACCGGTATAGACGTCTGCTGCCGCCTCGGTCTCAGCGGGCGCGGAAGTCTCAGCGGGAGCCGTCGTCGCAGCCGTGGTGGCGGTGGTGTTGCTGCTGCCGCAGGCAGCCATAGACAGGACCATGGTCAGCGCAAGCAGCAGGGCCAGAATTTTTTTCATTGTTCTTCCTCCTTTTTGATTTTGCCGGAATCTGAATTTCTCTTTTCGGATTCCTGCATAAATCGCTTGGTTCCAAGCGACTTTCTAGCATGATACCACGTTGCGCCGGTAAAATCAATAGGAAATTTGCGTAAAAACCCTTTTTCAGCAGCATTTCTACCGAATGCACAAACATTGTCCCTGTAGATTTTCCGTTTTTGTAAAGTTCACAAGCGCCGTTTTTCCGCAACCGGCGCACATACGTTCTGCTCATGCTGACATTTTATGAAGTTTTCATGTAGTATTTCGGCCTTTTCTTTTTCTTTAACCACCTCGCCAATACATTTGTGCTTAATTTGCGTACACTTTGCAACTTGTTCTTTTTTTCCTTCACTTTTTCAAATATTTGTTTCTTTTTTCATTTTACATTCGTCCATATGCCCAAAACGTCCGTTCGCAGAGCGGGGATTTTACTGTTGAACTTAAATAAAAGCCTTCCCCTCCGGGGAAGGTCAGCGTGTCAAAAAAGTCCAAAGGATAGAATGTCATTCCGAACCAGTCCTCAGACTGGTGTGGGAATCCCCCGGTTGAACGTAAAAACTACTGGTTTAGGAGCCAAAATATTTGAAAATCCGGGGGATTGCCACGGCAGTGTGCGCACCAATGCCATTAAGTTAAGTAGCAGCCCAGCTGTAATAGTATGTGGGGTAACAGTAAGCAAAAATAAAATGGCATGGAAAAAGCGCGGCCAAGGGTTGCCCGCGAAAAAAAGATATACAAAATCAAAAAATCATGCTAATCTATTATTGAAGCTTGTAGGTCGTTTGCAGGACGAGCCGCGTGGTGCTGAACGGTTTGGTATGACCGAAGTCAAGCAGCGCGCAATGCAGGCTTCCGCATCTTGTGGAGAGATATCTTTCAGAATAAGTTTACGGCAGATAAGTGCAGCGTTGGAAAAAGATGGTTTTGCCTGGGAAGCTAAGGCCATTTTGCAGCATGTGGTATGATATGCAACCAATGCGGTAAAGTTATAAGCAATTAGTCTGGCGAAAATTTCCTGGGAGATACTCTCCACTTTTTTCGAATGCAGAAAGTCAAGCCCAATATTCTTTTTAAGGTAGCGGAAAGAAGTTTCAATGCCCCAACGCATGGAGTAGAGTTGAATAACATTATTTGTAGAGAAATACTCACTTGGAAGATTTGTAATGAGCGTCTCAAATGAGGAATTGGACAGCTGGAAGCGAATAACCCGGAAATGCAATTGGTATGTATCAATAGTCGAAGAGTTCCGGGAGGAAGTTGGAAGGAAATCAAAAGTGGTGTTGGAAGCAAGGGGCTTGTAGTCAGGAATGGCCCTGGCCTCTTTGGTGCGGGAACGCCCCAGAACACGTCTGAATGATAAATCAAACTCACCCTCAGGCAAAGATAGGCATTTTGTAACCGAGGCGGAGCTGCCGTCTTTTACCCGGAAGAGAAACATCCAGCCTTTTTCAACACAGTGTGCCGCGGTATTAAAGGCCTCATATCCTCTGTCAGCTATGACAATCGCTTTCGGAATGTAGGAGCGGTCAACCATACGGTTAAAAGCGGTGCGTTCGTTAAAAACCTGGCCGCCTTCAACAATGGCATCCACATAGGTATTGCTAAGCAGATCATACATGGCGTGAATATGCAGCAAATTAAAATGTCTTGCTTTGTTTTTGGAGGGAAAGTATGAATCTTTTTCATTCGGATTGGCAGGGGTACAAAGTGTAGAGCCATCCACCGCAAGGAGCCTGTAGCCGTTGATCTGGCGATTCGGAATATTCTTTCTGGAAAACCGTTGGAACAATTCCGGGAAAGCATTTGCGGATAGTTTGTCACGTTGTTGAGAAAAAGCAGATGTTGTAGGAAAATTGGGCCTACACGAAAAATATTGCAGTAACTCATTGGACATACTTTTCCCAGCAAAACAAATTATAGAGGTAAAAACATCTTTCATCGTTATTTTCCGATTGCGCGTATAATCTCGCCCAGGATTTTTACAATATCGTTCAGGAGATTTGGACATCTGGGAAATCAAGCGGCGCAAATCAGAAACATAGTACTTAACGGTTTTCATAGCGAGAGCCTCCTCAAAAATAACTTCATTTCAAGGCTCCGCTTGCCGAATTTTTCAACTTTGTCAAGCACTATTTTAACTTTTTCTAAAAAATGACCGGTACTTGGAACTTCCTAGTACCGGTTTTGAAATTCTTAACTTAATGGCATTGGTGTGCGCACTGCCTCGCAATGAAATAGTTCTTTGACAGTCTGAGCTGCCACCGGCAGCTATGTTCCACTAGATTCGCTGCGCGACGCACCGCCCCAGGGGAAGCCGTTTCGCCCAGCGCAAACAGAAATGACCCCTGGCGAATTGCTTTCGCTTCTTCGTCAGGGGTCACTTCTGTTCACTCTTGGTATCTAACATCCGTGGTTAACCTCGCTTTCTACGAATTTTCGGGGCCGCTTCCTGCCATTGCTGTCTCCGCGATACAGCATACTTTAATAAAGCCGGCAATAAACTCTATTTGAAACGGAGCGAAGCAGGAGGCTCTGCCCTTGGCCCGGCTGGATACAGGCCCATCGGCGGATGCCCTTTTCTTCATTGTTTCTTTCCAAAGTCCGAATGCACGGTTTTTCTTTGGACCCTTCGGGCATCTCTTCCTTGCATTTGTATAGTATCACAATAATTATCTATTTTCAATATGAATTATTGTATAAATTTTACATTTTCATTTTGTGAATTGTGTATAATTCCATTATTTCTTTGCCATTTTATTTGTTTTGCGCCCTTTACGGATATTTGCCGCGTCCGTCTGTAAGCATTCGCTAACACAAAAGCGGAAAACACATTGACATTTTTCTCTCCTCCCCATATAATAAATAAAAAAAGATCGAAAGGACAGTTTCCCAATGTTCAATTTACACAACGACAGACTCGAACAGCTCTATACAGACTGCGTCCGCTTCCATGGGCACGGCTGCCCGCTGCTGGCTCTGGGCGTTCGGGTATGCGGGACCGCCCTGGAAAAGCTCAGCCTGGAGGACCCCGCCCACGGGCGGCTGGTCTGCGTGACGGAATTTGACGGCTGCTGCGTTGACGCCATCCAGATCGGGCTGCACTGCACCGCGGGCACCAAGCATCTACTATATTATAAGACCGGCAAGCTGATCTTCACGGTTTACGACCTGGAGGCCGGGACCTCCGTGCGGATCTGCGCCCGGAAGGAGATCGCGGATACCATCCGGGAGCTTTCACCGGAGAACGTTCTGTCCATGCCGGAAGACACCCTCTTTATCTTTGAGCGCGCCCACCCCCTGACCAGCCGCACCCTGGCCAAGGTTGCCAGGACCTGCACCTCCCCTGCCCCGTCGGTCCCAAGCCGGACCTCCGGCGTTCAGGACTGCCCGGACCAGTTCCGGAGGTTTGACGCCCAGAATTAAAGCCCACATTTCGGACGGCATTCTGCCGTCCGATTTTTTGGCAGATCCGACAAATTGCTTCTTCCATTTTTATTGCAAATTCCCATTGACAATTCCATCGCATGTGCATATAATAAGCATGTGCTTAGAAAAATACAGAATGCTTAGGAGGCAATCCCATGACCCAGCGGGAACGTCAGGTGCTTCAGCTCATTGAAGCCGATCCTCTTATTTCTCAACAGGACATTGCCGTGAAGCTGGGCATTACCCGCTCCAGTGTTGCGGTACACATCTCCAATCTGACCAAAAAAGGCTGCATTGCCGGCCGGGGATACGTCCTCCACGCGGGCACCTACGCGGTAGTGGTCGGCGGCGTGAATGTGGATATCGGCGGCCGAAGCTTCGCGCCCTTGGTCGCCTCCGATTCCAACCCCGGCAGGGTCTCCCTGAGCCTGGGCGGCGTGGGCCGGAACATTGCCCACAACCTGAGCCTCATGGGCACCGATGTACGTCTGCTCACCGCCTACGGAGACGATCTCCACGGCGAGCGTGTGGCCGCTTCCTGCTCCGAGCTGGGCATTGATCTGAGCCACGCCCTGCGCGTTCCCGGCGCTGCCACCTCTACTTACCTGTATCTGGCAGACGACCACGGGGAAATGGCCCTGGCGGTCTCCGATATGGAGATCTGTAAAAAAATCACCCCCGCCTATCTTTCCAGCCAGCTGCCCCTGCTGCAAAACGCCCAGGTAGTCGTGGCCGACACCAACCTGCCCCAGGAATCCCTGGAATTTCTGGTGGAAAACTGCACCGCGCCGCTGTTCGTGGACCCCGTATCTACAGTAAAGGCCGAAAAGCTGCGGCCCATTCTCTCCAGGATCCACACCCTGAAGCCTAACCGGCTGGAAGCCGAGCTGCTCTCCGGCGTGCCCATTCACAGCACGGCGGATGTGGCGAAAGCTGTGGACGTGCTTCTTGACAAAGGCGTACACCGGGTCTTTGTTTCCCTTGGGCCTGACGGCGTTTACGGTGCCATGGGCAATGAACGCATTACCCTGCCCAACATCCCGGGCAGCATGGTGAACACCACGGGCTGCGGCGATGCCTTTATGGCCGCCTTGGTCTGGGCCTACCTGGAGGGCATGACCCTGCGGGACACCGCTCTGGCCGGTCTTGCCGCCGGTTCCATCGCCATGGAATCCTCTGAAACCATCAATCCTGCCATGTCCGCCGCCGGTCTTCGCAGCCGGATGCAGCGGTAACAGGGCTTTTTCAAAAGAAAGGAATGTACAGCTATGAACATGAACAAGTATCTGGACGTCAATCCCGAAGTTGCCGAGGCCCTTGCCAACGGCAAGCCCGTTGTGGCTCTGGAATCCACCATTATCTCCCACGGCATGCCCTACCCCCAGAACGTGGAAACCGCTCTGAACGTTGAAAAGATCATCCGGGACAACGGCGCTGTGCCCGCTACCATCGCCATCATCGGCGGCCGCCTGAAGGCCGGTCTGACCGCTGAGGAGATCGAATACTTCGGCAAGAAGGGCCGCGCCATCCACAAGGCCTCCCGCCGTGACCTGGCCGTGCTGTGCGCCCGGGGCGAGGACGGCGCTACCACCGTTACTACCACCATGATTATCGCCCACATGGCCGGCATCCGCTTCTTCGCCACCGGCGGCATCGGCGGCGTGCATCGCGGCGCGGAAACCACCATGGACATCTCCGCCGACCTGGAAGAGCTGGGCCGCACCCCCGTGATGGTCTGCTGCGCCGGCGCCAAGTCCATTCTGGACCTGGGTCTGACCTTGGAGTACCTGGAGACCAAGGGCGTTCCCGTCATCGGCTACGGCACCGACGAGCTGCCCGCTTTCTACACCCGCAAGTCCGGCTTCGGCGTGGACTACCGCATCGACACCCCCGAGGATCTGGCCGCCGCTTTCAAGGCCCAGAACGACCTGCAGCTGGGCGGCTTCCTGGTGACGAACCCCATCCCCGAGGAGTACGCCATGGACAAGGCCGTGATCGACGCCGCCATTGACCAGGCCATCCGGGAGTCCAAGGAGCAGGGCATCAAGGGCAAGGAGACCACGCCCTTCCTGCTGGCCCGCGTGGCCGAGCTGACCGGCGGCGACAGCCTGGCCTCCAACATTCAGCTGGTGTACAATAACGCCGCGCTGACCGCCAAGACCGCTGCCGCTTACTGCAAGCTGTAAGCCAGACATAACCTTTTTTGGCCGCTGCGAAACCGCAGCGGCCCTTTCTGTATTCAGCCCTGTCCGGCCACACACCTTACAAAAGGATGTTTTCCCCGGCGGCTCGAAAAATTTTTACACGCACTTTCCAAAATACTCCAATTTATTGGACATTTCCCGTGGTATCATAGAGCCAGAAAACAACAAGAAACCATCAAGGAGGGGTATCCCATGAAAATTGGATTTTGGACACGGAAAGAGGACCCGGCGCTCACGGCGGAGTACCGGCCCCTTCGGGAAAAGCTGGCCCAGGCGGGGCTAAGCGAGCGGGCCCTGCGGCGCATGGCCCCGGAAAAGCGGGTCAAGGCCCTGGAGAAGGCCCACTTAAATCCCTACGATTACATATTCCTGGCCTGTGGATAAGGTCGGCCCGCCGCGATGTGCATCGCGGCGGGCCTTGTGCTATTTACTTGAAATACTTTACGGCAGCCTCGAACATGCGGATGTCGTACTCGCCGGGAACATTGCGGTAGAGGTCTTTGCCAACGCGTTCGCTGTGGCCCATCTTGCCGAAGACACGGCCGTCCGGAGAGGTAATGCCCTCGATGGCGTACAGAGAGCCGTTGGGGTTAAAGGCAGCGTTCATGGTAGGCACTCCCGTCAGGTCCACATACTGAGTAGCGATCTGACCGTTGGCCGCCAGCTGCTTCACCAGCGCCTCGCCGGCCAGGAACTTGCCCTCGCCGTGGGAAATGGGGACGCTGTAGATGTCGCCCACGTTGGTCAGCGCCAGCCAGGGGGACTTATTGGAGGCTACCCGGGTGCGGACAATGCGGCTCTGGTGCCGGGCAATGGTATTGAAGGTCAGTGTGGGGCAAGAAGCATCGGTCTCGATGATCTTGCCATAGGGCACCAGGCCCAGCTTGATGAGTGCCTGGAAGCCGTTGCAGATGCCGCACATCAGACCGTCCCGGTCCTCCAGGAGCTTTGTCACCTGCTCCCGGATGGCGGGATTGCGGAAAAAGGCAGTAATGAATTTGGCGGAGCCGTCCGGCTCGTCGCCGCCGGAGAAGCCGCCGGGGATGAAAATCATCTGGCTGTCCGCGATCCGCTTCGCCACGTCCTCCACGGAACGGGCCACGTCCTCGGCCGTCAGATTCCGGATCACGGCGATATCCGCCTCCGCCCCGGCAGCCAGAACGGCCCGGGCGGAATCATATTCGCAGTTGGTGCCGGGGAATACGGGGATCAGAACCTTGGGTCTGGCACATTTCACAGCAGGCGCGGGGTAGGAAGCGACGTGATAATCAAAGGCAGGAATTGTTTCCTGGGTCTCTTCCGTCTTGGTGGGATAGATCTTTTCCAGGACGGCGGTATTCAGGTCATACAGCTCCGCAATGGACACGGTCTCATCATCCAGAGAAATTTCCGGCTCGGCAGTGGTGACGCCGATCTTCGTGCCGAAATCGCAATCCTCGGTCAGCTCAGCGATAATGTCGCCGCAGCCGCAGTCAATGTCCTCGCCCTTGAAGCCAATGGCGTTGCCGAAGGACATCTTCATAACGGCCTCAGACACGCCGCCGGCATCCACCGCCCAGGCGGCTTTGACCTTTCCGGCCTGGCACAGCGCATGGAATTTCTCCCAGGTGTCCTTCAGGCCCGCATAGGTGCCGTCAGAGCCGAAGCAGTAAACGGGATGCCCCGCCTCCTTGAATTCATTGGAGAGAACTTCTCCCGCCTTTACCGGGGCAATGGCGAAGGAAATCAGCGTGGGAGGCACATCCTTGTCCAGGAAGGTGCCGGACATAGAGTCCTTGCCGCCGATAGCCGCGGCATCCAGGCCCAGCTGGGCCGTCAGCGCGCCCAGTAGCGCCTCAAAGGGCTTGCCCCAGCGCTGGGGGTCGTCCCGAAGCTTCTCAAAGAATTCCTGGAGCGTCAGATATGCCTTTTTATAGTCCGCACCGGCTGCCACGATTTTCGCCATGGAGGAGATTACGCTCATTTGGGCGCCCACAAAGGGGTCCGCGCTCAGCAGCTCCGGGTCACAGCCCCAGGCCATCACGCTGGCGGTGTCCGTCTCCTGCCCGGGCAGCACCGGCAGTCTGGCCGCCATAGCCTGGGCCGGGGTCGCCTGGTTCTTGCCGCCGAAGGGCATCAGCAGGCTGCCCGCGCCGATGGTGGAGTCGAACCGCTCCACCAGGCCCCGCTGAGAGGCAAAGCGCAGCTGAGAAGCCATTTCCCGCAGAGTAGCATCGGGAATATCCAGAGGCGCGGGTTCCGTCACCTCCACCGCGGCGTGCTTCACCGCGCCATTGGTATTCAGGAAATCCCGGCTCAGATTGGCAATTTCGTGACCCTTCCAGGACATGACCATCCGGGCCTCCTCGGTGACAACAGCCACCCGATAGGCCTCCAGATTCTCCCTCTCCGCGGCAGCAATGAAGGCATCCGTGTCCTCGGGGGCAACCACGACCGCCATACGCTCCTGGGATTCGGAAATGGCCAGCTCCGTGCCGTCCAAACCGTCATACTTTTTCCGCACAGCATCCAGGTCGATGCGCAGGCCGTCGGCCAGCTCGCCGATGGCCACGGATACGCCGCCCGCGCCAAAGTCATTGCAGCGCTTGATCAGCCGGGTCACATTGCCGTCCCGGAACAAGCGCTGAATTTTCCGCTCCTCGGGGGCGTTGCCCTTCTGGACCTCGGAGGCCATGGTGGTCAGAGATTTCATATTGTGGCTCTTGGAGGAGCCGGTTGCGCCGCCGATGCCGTCCCGTCCCGTGCGGCCGCCCAGCAGGATCACTACATCGCCAGGGGCGGGACGCTCCCGGCGGACGTTCTCCGCCGGTGCGGCGGCCACCACCGCGCCGCACTCCAGGCGCTTGGCCACAAAGCCCTCATGGTAGAGCTCCGCCACATGGCCGGTAGCCAGGCCGATCTGGTTGCCGTAGGAGGAGTAGCCCGCAGCAGCCGTCTGGCAGAGCTTCCGCTGGGGCAGCTTGCCGGGCAGGGTGTCCTTCAGGGACGTCCGGGGGTCTCCCGCCCCGGTGACACGCATGGCCTGATGCACATAGGCACGGCCGGACAGGGGGTCCCGGATACAGCCGCCGATACAGGTGGCCGCGCCGCCGAAAGGCTCGATCTCCGTGGGGTGGTTGTGGGTCTCGTTCTTGAACATCAGCAGCCAGTCCTGGTTCTCCCCGTTGACGGTGGCCGTCACATGAATGGAGCAGGCGTTGATCTCCTCGCTCTCGTCCAGCTCCGGCAGCTTGCCCTGCTTTTTCAGGTATTTCGCGCCGATGGTGGCAATGTCCATCAGGGTCTGGGGCCGGGCTGCGGCCTTCTCCTCGCCGTAGACCGCCACACGGGCGGCCAGATATTCCTCGTAGGCGGCCTGTACGGCGGGATCATGAATGACAATATTGTCCAGATGGGTAGAGAAGGTGGTATGGCGGCAGTGGTCGGACCAATAGGTGTCCACCACCCGGATTTCCGTAATGGTGGGGTCCCGCTGCTCCTGGTCCCGGAAATAGGCCTGGAGGAATTTCAGATCGTCCAGGTCCATGGCAAGGCCCAATCTTTCCAGCAGAGCGGACAATTCCGCCCCGTCCATGGTGATAAAGCCCGTAACGGTCGCCACCGTCTCGGGGATGGCATAGTCGATCGCCAGCGTTTCGGGCAGCTCCAGAGAAGCCTCCCGGCTCTCCACGGCGTTGATGACGTATTTCTTGATGGCTACTACGTCCGCCTCGCTCGGCGTGCCGGAGAGTACATAAACCTTGGCGGTGCGGATGGTGGGGCGGTTGCCCTGGGAGATGATCTGGATGCACTGGGCGGCAGAGTCCGCCCGCTGGTCGTACTGACCGGGCAGGGGTTCTACGGCAAAAACCACGTCCCCCTGGGGAACGTCATAGAAAACGTTATCCACCTGAGGTTCGGAGAAAACTGTATTCACCGCAGAGGCAAATAGGTCCTTGTCCATATTCTCCGCGTCATAACGGTTCACCACCCGCAGACCCGTCAGGCTGCGGATACCCAGGAAGTCCCAAATTTCCCGCAGCAGGGCATTGGCCTCATGGGTCTGGCCCGCTTTCTTTTCTACATACACTCGATAAACCATACGGCAGCTCCTTCGTATCGTTATTTCAGGGCCCGCAAAGCCCGCTGTCCAATATCGCTTCTGCGGTAGGCATTTTCAAACTGCACCCCATCGGAGAGTCGATATGCCTCCCGGATGGCGTTTTCCAAAGTGTCCGCCACGGCGGTGGTGCCCGTGACCCGGCCGCCGGATGTCACCAGGGTTCCATTTTCGTCCAGCTTGGCCCCGGCCACATAGGTGTGCTTCTCCGCTTCCTCCGTCATGGTCAGGGGGAAGCCCTTTTTGTAGGAAACAGGATATCCCTCAGAGGCCTTGACGACGCAGCAGGCATACTTCTCCGAGAATTTTACCTCCGTCTGCGCCAGCGTGCCGTTGGTGGTAGAGCGCATAACGGTCAGAAGGTCGCTTTCCAACAGGGGCAACACTACCTGGGTCTCCGGGTCGCCAAAGCGGCAGTTGTACTCAATGACCTTGGGACCCTTGGGGGTCAGCATCAGGCCAAAGTACAGGCAGCCCTTAAAGCTTCGGCCCTCGGCGTTCATGGCCTTTATGGTGGGCAGGAAAATCTCCCGCATACACTGCTCCGCGATTTCCGGAGTGTAATAGGGGTTGGGGGCAACGGTACCCATGCCGCCGGTATTCAGGCCGGTGTCCTGGTCCCCTGCCCGCTTGTGGTCCATGGAGGACACCATGGGTTTAACCACGTTTCCGTCCGTGAAGGACAGCACGCTGACCTCCGGACCCGTGAGAAACTCCTCAATGACGATATGCTCGCCGCTCTTGCCGAATACTTTGTCCGCCATCATGGATCTCACGGCGTCCACAGCCTCCTGCCGGGTCTGCGCGATGATGACGCCCTTTCCCAGGGCCAGACCGTCCGCCTTGATGACTGTGGGGATGGGGGCCGTTTCCAGGTACTTAAGGGCCGAATCCATGTCGTCAAACACTTCATATTCCGCCGTGGGAATGCCGTACTTCTTCATCAGATTCTTGGCAAAGACCTTGCTGCCCTCGATAATGGCGGCGTTGGCCCGGGGACCGAAACAGGGAATGCCCTTGGCTTCCAGGGCATCCACAGCGCCCAGCACCAGAGGATCGTCCGGGGCCACCACGGCATAGTCGATCTCGTTCTCCACAGCGAATTCCGTGATTTTGGCAATGTCCGTCGCCCCGATGGGCACGCAGACCGCGTCCTTGGCAATGCCGCCGTTGCCGGGCAGGGCATAGATCGTTTCCACCGACTTATTCTCTTTCAGCTTCTTAATAATGGCGTGCTCCCGCCCGCCGCCGCCGACGACCAGAATTTTCATAAACATCAACCTTTCTATAATCCCTGCCTTCCCCTGGGGGAAGGTGCCGCCGCAGCGGCAGATGAGGGGCGGTATCAGGTAAAATAAGGAACAACTCCCACAGGGAATCGGTTTTTGCGGAATTCGGGCATCCGCAAAGGCCGCATAGAACAATCAGCCTTTGCCGCCCCTCATCCGTCACGGCTTCGCCGTGCCACCTTCCCCCAAGGGAAGGCTTTTATCATTTAATGATGGAACAGCCGCATGCCAGTGAAGGCCATGACGATGCCGTCCTTATTGCACTCTTCAATCACCAGGTCATCCCGGATAGAACCGCCGGGCTGGGCGATGTAGCTGACGCCGGAAGCATAGGCCCGCTTGATGTTATCCGCAAAGGGGAAGAAAGCATCGGAACCCAGGGACACGCCCCGGATGGCCCCCAGGAAGCCCCGCTTGTCCTCTGCCGTCAGGGGTTCGGGGCGCTCCGTAAAGTAGTTCTGCCAGATGCCCTCGGCGCACACATCCTCTTCGTTGCCGTTGATATAGCCGTCAATGACATTGTCCCGGCCCGGACGGCCCAGATCTTCCCGGAAGGGCAGATTCAGCGTCTTGGGGTGCTGCCGCAGGAACCAGGTATCCGCCTTGGAGCCTGCCAGACGGGTGCAGTGGATCCGGGACTGCTGCCCCGCGCCCACGCCGATGGCCTGGCCGTCATAGGCAAAGCACACGGAATTGGACTGTGTGTATTTCAGGGTGATAAGGGCCACCACCAGGTCGATCCTGGCGTTTTCGGGCAGGTCCTTCCGCTCCGTAACAATATTGTTCAGCAGCGCGGCATCGATCTTGAAATTATTCCGGCCCTGCCGGAAGGTGACGCCGTAGACCATCTTGGTCTCCTGGGGAGCGGGAACGTAGTTTTCGTCAATGGCAACCACGTTGTAATTGCCCTTGCGCTTGGTTTTCAGGATTTCCAGGGCCTCCCGAGTGTAGCCGGGAGCGATAACGCCGTCGGAGACCTCCCGGGCAATGAGCTTTGCGGTGAGTTCGTCGCACATATCGCTCAGAGCCACCCAGTCGCCGAAGGAGCACATCCGGTCCGTGCCTCTGGCCCGAGCATAGGCGCAGGCCAGGGGGCTATGGTCCAGACCCTCCACGTCGTCCACAAAGCAGGCCTTTTTCAGGCTCTCGGGCAGCACCCTGCCCACGGCCGCGGAGGTTGGCGACACATGCTTGAAGGAGGTCACGGCGCACAGACCCGTAGCCGCCTTCAGCTCCTTCACCAGCTGATAGGAATTCAGGGCATCCAGGAAGTTGATATAGCCCGGGCGGCCGTTCAGCACCGTAATGGGCAGATCGCTTCCGTCCGCCATATAGATGGAGGCAGGCTTCTGGTTGGGGTTGCAGCCGTATTTCAGTTCAAATTCTTTCATGGGTTGCCTCCTTATTTGTAGCGGTTGATAACCTTCTGCCGGTATTCCCCGGTAGCCAGGTCTGTATAGCGGACGAACAGGGAGATTTTATTGTCCTCGTTCAGGTTGCTCCACAGGGCCTCCGCAAAGGAATCCATATCCTGGGGGATGGCCACCCGCTCGGGCTCACCCTGGAAGGTGGGGATCACAGGATCGCCGTCGCATACATAGGTGTGCAGGAAGTGGCCCAGGCCCGGGATGGGATCAAAGTCGTAGGTATAGCGGTTGCAGCCCTTGCCCTCCGGGTCCGAGGCTTTCAGAATGGACAGCTTATAGCTTCCGTCCGGGCTCAGCAGGCCGGAGATGCGGGGGGTCCAGTTGGGACCGTCATGTTCGAATTTCCGGCTCCGCAGGGCCTCCTCCATGGTCTTGCCTTTTTCCAGAAAATCCCGGATGGTGTCGGTCTGGTCGCCGTTGGTGACGATCAGCGCCCGTCCCAGCTGGCGGACGGGATGGTAAATAATCAGGCTGGGATCCTCCATTTTGCCGGGATCATAGGCTTCCGTACGGATGCCGTCAGGCTCCAGGGCAAAAACGCGGTTGCGGCTGTTGACGCTGCGGCCCATGATGAAATAGGCGGCAACAGACTGCTTTCCGTCCGGGGTCAGCCCCAGGACGATCCCCCGGCCGGGGTAGCGGTTGGAGGACAGCTTTTCCTCCATGGACCCGATTTCATAGACGTTCATCATTGTTCCTCCGAATTCTGAATGGCCGCGCAGACCTGCTCGGCGGCTCTGGGGAGCAAAACCCACTCTGCCTGCTCCATGACCCGACGCTGCAGGCGCTCGGGGGTATCTCCGGGCAGGACATCCACCGCTTTCTGGGCAATGATTTCTCCCCCGTCCGGAATCTCGTTCACAAAATGCACCGTAGCCCCCGTGACCTTCACGCCATAGCTGAGGGCTACCTCATGAACGTGAAGTCCATAAAAGCCCTCCCCGCAGAAAGCGGGAATCAGAGATGGGTGCACATTCAGGATGCGCTTGGGATACCGCTTTGTAAAGTCCCCGGAAAGAATGCTCATAAAGCCGGCCAGAATGATAACCTGGATGCCGTAGCTTTCCAGGGTCTCCCTCAGCGCCTTTTCAAAGCCCGTCTGACCGCCCAGGTCCTTTTTCAGCAGAACCGCCGTGGGGATGCCAGCATTTTTTGCCCGCTCCAGCGCGTAGGCCCCGGAGTTATTGGACACCACCAGAGCAATTTCGCCGCTGCACAGTGTACCCGCCTTTTGGGCATCGATCAGAGCCTGTAAATTCGTGCCGCCGCCGGAAACCAGCACCGCAATTTTGGTTTTCACGCCAGGATCACCTTTTCCTCATTCTCCACGATTTCGCCGATCGTATAGGCGGTCTCGCCGTGGCCGTTCAGGATGTCCAACGCGGTCTGCGCCTGTTCCGCAGGCACTACAACGCTCATGCCGACACCCATATTGAAGGTGTTGAACATATCCCGCTCGGGGATATTGCCGGTTTCGGCAATGAGCCTGAAGATGGGCAGCACCCGGACATCGCTCTTCCGGATCTTGGCGCAGAGGCCATCGGGAATGCTGCGGGGAATGTTCTCATAGAAGCCGCCGCCGGTGATATGGCTGATGCCCTTCACATCCACCTGCTCCAGCAGCGCCAGGATAGATTTGACATAGATCCTGGTGGGGGTCAGCAGGGTTTCCAGGACGGAAGCGCCGCCCAAAGCTTCAACCGGCTCCCTCAGATGCGCATTGTGCTCCACATCGAACACCTTCCGCACCAGGCTGAAACCGTTGGAATGGACGCCCGTAGAGGCCAGGGCAATAACCACATCTCCGGCGCGCATACGGGTATTGTCAATGATCTTCTTTTTGTCCACAATGCCCACGCTGAAACCCGCCAGATCGTAGTCGTCCACAGGCATCATACCGGGATGCTCGGCGGTCTCGCCGCCAATCAGGGCGGAACCGGACTGGACGCAGCCCTCGGCCACGCCGCCCACAATCTCCGCAATGCGCTCGGGCACGTTCTTGCCGCAGGCAATATAATCCAGGAAGAACAGGGGCCGTGCGCCGCAGCAGATTACATCGTTGACGCACATTGCCACGCAGTCGATGCCAATGGTATCGTGCTTGTCCAGGAGCTGGGCAATGCGCAGCTTGGTACCCACGCCGTCGGTTCCTGAGACCAGCACCGGCTCCTCCATGCCCGCCACGGGCAGGCCGAAGCAGCCGCCGAAGCCGCCCACATCATCCAGGCAGCCCTCGTTTTTGGTCCGGGCAATGTGCTTTTTCATGAGCTCCACGGCCTTATAGCCCGCGGTGATGTCCACGCCCGCGGCGGCGTAGCTGGCAGACTGAGAATTCTTGTGATCCATGTTCAATTTCTCCTTCTGTTACAATATATTTGCCTCGGAAAAGTGGCAGCCAGCTACGAGCCGAGACAT
>CAVLCF010000019.1:0-2262 GCA_963661735.1 bacterium
ACCCCATGTGCTTTTCTTGGATTATATCGTTTATTTTACCATTTTACAGAAGAAAACCCAGTCTTGCTTAACGCAGTACTGGGGTTTCTCGACAGTCTGAGGGGCGGCACAAAGCCGCCCCTGAAATGGTATTTCCGGCAAGAAAAAAACTTACTTGTCCACGCCGACCTTGCTCAGGGCCTTGGTCAGCAGGGGGACGCCGACGACGGTTTCGATGATCTCGGGCAGCATGAAGGTGCCGTTGTAGATGGCGGAGAACATCCAGGGGCCGTACTTGTTGACGATGTGGTCGGGATCATCGGCATACCATTCAAGATCCAGAGCGTACCACACGGCTACGCCGGAGACGATGTGGCAGACATAGCGCAGCACAGTTACCAGCAGGGTGCCCAGCACGGCGGCGATAAACAGGTTGGCGGTGTCGTTCTTGCTGAAACGCACATTCCGGAAGCAGCCGCCCAGGCCCAGCAGGGTGAAGGGCAGGATGTAGTCGAACAGGACGCACAGCACAATTCCGCCGGGAGTGGGGACCCAGGCCACGTTGTTCAGACCCAGCAGCAGCTGGATCAGGGAGTGGACAAAGCCGGCTGCCAGACCGGTCTTTACACCCCGGCGCATGCTCAGGATGATGATGGGGGCCATGCTCAGCAGGGTGACGGAGCCGCCGTAGGGGGCTTCGTAGACCTTGACCAGGCTGAGGACGGTGGCCAGGGCGATCATGATTGCGCTCTCTGCCAGAATATGGACAGAGCGGTTTTTTTCGTTTGCCACGAATGCAAACCTCCTGATAAAAAATTGCCGCATTGCAACCTGTCCGGGTGCAATGCGACAGAAATTCGATCAAGGCGCATCTTTCCCTACGACGGTACGAACCGTATCAGGTTTGACGGGTCAGGGATCCGCATCCCTATCTCAGCCGGTTTACCGGCACCCCGAAGACATCGTTACTATGCGATTGAGACTATTATACACAATTTGTTCATTCTGTCAAGCCATATCCAGAGCCAGCTGTTTGCCGCCCAGGATGTGGAAATGCAGATGGGGTACGGTCTGCCCGGCGTCGGGGCCGCAATTGGAGACGACCCGGTAGCCGCCCGTCAGGTTTTCCGCCCTGGCGATCTGGGGAATGACCTCGAAGATATGGGCGACCACGGCGCTGTTTTCGGAAGTAACGCCGTCGCAGCCGGGGATGTGGGCCTTGGGGATTACCAGAATATGGGTGGGGGCCTGAGGATTGATATCCCGGAAAGCGAAGACGGTTTCGTCCTCGTAGACCTTGGTGGAAGGGATATCACCGGCAATGATTCGGCAGAAAAGACAATCGTTCATATAGATACCTCCATAGAATTAAAGTCCGAGTATATTCACGCCAAGCAGGCTGACAGTGGTCATAATGCCCGCGGCGATGAAAACGCCGGTCAGAACGGCGACCACGGTTTTTTTGAACCCCAGATCCAGGAAGCTGGCGCCCAGAGTGCCGGTCCAGGCCCCGGTGCCGGGAAGGGGAACGCCAACGAAGAGGGCCAGAGCAATGACCAGACCGTACTTGCCGAAGCGGCTGGAGGAAAGCTTTTTGCCCGCGGCTTCGCCCTTGTCGTGGAAGAAGTGGCAGATTTTGCTGAGCCCGGGCTTGTCCAGACCCCAGACCAGAAATTTCCGGGCAAACAGGTAAATAATGGGCACGGGCACCATATTGCCCAGGGCGCACACGGCAATGGAGGGCAGGGTATCCAGCCCCATGCCGATGGCAATGGGCACCGCCGCCCGCAGCTCGATCAGCGGCACCATGGAGATCAGAAAAACAGACAGATATTTCAAAAACATTGCATCACCATATTCTTCTAAGTCTTATAGAACTACGACTACACATTCTAGCATAGCTTATCCTGGGATGCAACGGGGAAATGGTTAATTTCAGATTAAAAATTCCCTGCGGCGTTGGCCGCAGGGAAATGGACTCAGGCGGTTTTGGCCTCTTTGATGACCACGTACCCGTCTACCAGGTTGGCTTTTTCCAGAGTACCCTCCACGGCGGTCTGGCGCTCCATCAGGTCGGTCAGGATGATGACGCCGTCGCGCTGCTCAATGGTCATGACGTTTTTCATAATGACCTCTTCCGGGGCCACGGTGTTGCGGTAAACCGTAGAAAGACACATAGAAATTCCTCCTGTTACAATATATTTGCCTCGGAAAAGTGGCAGCCAGCTACGAGCCGAGACATCTCGTTGCCTAAGCTGTTAGAATAGGAAGGTAATGGTCTGA
>CAVLCF010000020.1:0-47541 GCA_963661735.1 bacterium
AATATAGCATGATGAGATTTGTTTGTTTCACACCTTACATTCTCGGCTATATTGCATCGTTTTTCAACTGCTTTTTCAATTTCAACTATTGATTCGCATTGACAATTGACAATGGACAATTAACAATGGTTGTGTCCCTTTGGGACGATATTTGAAATTGTTCTCAAGCATTTCCGAAGCAAATACCTTAATTGTCAATTGTCAATGCGAATCAAGAGTTGACAGCCGCCCCTGTATGTAAAATCTAAAACCATATGCGTCTTGAAAAAACAAGAAATCTGACGGGCGAGAGTCAAGCCTTCCCCTGGGAGGGGAAGGTGCCGAGCGAAGCGAGGCGGATGAGGTCGAGACTTCGAGTTATATACCGTCTCTGTTTTATCCCTCCAGCCTCAACCTCATCCGGCCTGCGGGCCACCTTCCCCTCCCAGGGGAAGGCTTGGGGTTTCCGCTTTCAGGGTATACGTTCAACTCTTGATTCGCATTGTCAACTGTCAATTGTCAACTGATTAACGCAGGAGGAAACATTATGAAAGAACAACTGGAGAGCATCCGCGTCAAGGCCATGGAGGCTTTGGAGGATGCGTCTACCCCCGCCGCTCTGGAAGAGCTGCGGGTGAAGCTGCTGGGCAAAAAGGGCGAGCTTACCGCCGTCCTGAAGCAAATGGGCAAGCTCAGCGCCGAGGAACGGCCCGTCATGGGCCAGATGGCCAATTCCGTCCGGGCTGCCATCGAGGAAAAGCTGGAGCAGCGCAAGGAGACCATCCACGCCGCCGCCATGGAGGCAAAGCTTGCCGCCGAGGCCATCGACGTGACCATCCCCGGCGAAAGCCGCTTCGTGGGCCACCAGCACCCTATGAACCAGGTGCTCCAGCAGATCAAGGATACCTTCGTGGGCATGGGCTATGAAGTCTACGAGGCTCCCGAGGTGGAGCTGGCGGACTACAACTTCACCCGTCTGAACATCGAGGAGGGCCACCCCAGCCGGGACCGCAGCGATACCTTCTATTTCACCGACGACGACTCCGTGCTGCTGCGGACCCAGACCAGCCCCATGCAGATCCGCTACATGGAGACCCACAAGCCCCCCATCTGCATGCTTGCCCCCGGCCGGGTGTTCCGGAAGGACGAGGCGGACGCCACCCACTCCCCCATGTTCCATCAGATCGAGGGTCTGGTGGTGGCCGAGGACATCACCATGGGCGACCTGAAGGGCGCACTGATCGGCATTCTGCAAAAGGTCTACGGTGAGAGCGCCGCCACCCGGTTCCGCCCCCATCACTTCCCCTTCACCGAGCCAAGCTGCGAAATGGACATGGCCTGCCACAAGTGCCACGGCACCGGCGAGCTGGACGGCCAGGTGTGCTCCACCTGCCACGGCGAGGGCTGGATCGAGGTGCTGGGCGCGGGTATGGTCCATCCCAAGGTGCTG
Organism: bacterium; assembly: GCA_963661735.1. Lineage (GTDB taxonomy): Bacteria > Bacillota > Clostridia > Oscillospirales > Oscillospiraceae > Faecousia. The sequence goes on from CAVLCF010000020.1 coordinate 1,430, forward strand.
GAAAACTGCGGCATTGACCCCGAAAAGTACTCCGGCTTCGCTTTCGGCATGGGCCTGGAGCGGATGGCCATGGGCCAGCTGAAGATCAACGACCTGCGTCTGATTTTCGACAACGACGTGCGGTTCCTGAACCAGTTCTGAGGAGGGCGGAAACATGAAGCTGAACAGAAAATGGATCAATGAGGATTTTGTGGACCTTTCGGACGTGTCCGATAAGGAATTTGTGGAAACGCTGACGGTCTTTGGCCAGAAGGTGGAGACCTGGGAGCGCATGGACGCGGAGATCAAAAACGTTGTGGTGGGCAAGGTGCTGTCCATAGTCCGCCACCCCAACTCCGACCACATGTTCATCTGTCAGGTGGACGTGGGCCAGGCGGAGCCGGTGCAGATCGTCACCGGCGCCCAGAACGTCCACGAAGGCGACCTGGTTCCCGCGGCCCTGCATAACTCTTACCTGCCCGGCGGCGTCCACATCACCAAGGGCAAGCTCAGAGGCGAGATCTCCAACGGCATGCTCTGCTCCTTCGCGGAGCTGGGCCTGACCCAGAACGACCTGCCCGGCGTCTTCGCCGACGGCATCTGGATCCTGGAGCCGGACGCGGGCAAGCCCGGCGACGACATCAACAAGATCATCGGCAACGACGATACCGTGGTGGACTTTGAGATCACCAACAACCGGCCCGACTGCTACTCCATCATCGGCCTGGCCCGGGAGACTGCCGCCGCCTTCGGCAAGCCCATGCGCCATCACGAGCCCGTGGTCCACGGCTCCGACGCCGGTTCCATCTTCGACCACCTGGACGTGGAGGTCCCCGCCGAGAAGCTGTGCAACCGCTATTCCTCCCGGATGGTCGCCAATGTAAAGATCGGCCCCTCCCCCAAGTGGATGCGCCAGCGGCTGCGTGCCAACGGCGTACGGCCCATCAACAACATCGTGGATATCACCAACTACGTCATGCTGGAGTACGGCCAGCCCATGCACGCCTTTGACTACCGCTACGTCTCCTCCGGCAAGATCATCGTCCGGGAGGCCCAGGCCGGCGAGTCCATGACCACCCTGGAGGGCACCCAGCGGTCCCTGAAGCCCGGCATGCTGGTGATCGCCGACGAAACCAAGCCCATCGGCCTGGCCGGTATCATGGGCGGCCTGAATTCCGAAATCCGGGACGACACCACCATGGTGGTCTTTGAGTCCGCCAACTTCAACGGCACCTCCATCCGCCAGACCGCCCTGGCTCTCGGCATGCGCACCGAGGCCTCCGGCAAATTCGAGAAGAATCTGGACCCCATGATGACCATTCCCGCCGTACAGCGGGCCTGCGAGCTGGTGGAAATGCTCCAGTGCGGCGACGTGCTGGACGGCACCATCGATATCATCAACTATGTTCCCCAGGAGCGCCGCCTGCCCCTGGAGCCGGAGAAGATCAACCGCCTGCTGGGCACGAACATCTCCAAAGAGGATATGGTCATGTACCTGAACCGGCTGGAGATCCCCGTGGAGGGCGACACCATCCTGGTCCCCTCCTTCCGTCCCGACCTGGTGCGGATGGTGGACATTGCCGAGGAGGTGGGCCGTTCCTTCGGCTACAACGAAATTCCCGTGACCCAGTTCCGCACCGCCACCCACGGCGGCTACTCTCAGGAGATGAAGCAGGAGGCCAAGGCCGGTACCCTCTGCCGGGCCATGGGCTACAGCGAGATCATCACCTATTCCTTCGTTTCCCCCACGGTATTCGACCAGATCCGCGTTCCCGCGGACTCCCCCCTGCGCAATGCCATGAAGATCCAGAACCCCCTGGGCGAGGACACCTCCATTATGCGCACCATCGTTCTCCCCTCCATGCTGGATATCCTGAGCCGGAACAACGCCTACCACAACAAGGCCGCCAAGCTCTATGAGATCGCCAAGGTCTACCTGCCTCAGGAGGGCGAAAAGCTGCCCCAGGAGCCCAAGATGCTCATGTTCGGCACCTACGGCACCAAGGAGACCTTCTTCACCCTGAAGGGCGAACTGGAAGCCATCTTCGCCGGCCTTCGCATGAAGAAGGTGGAGTATACCGCCGAGAAGAATAACCCCAGCTACCACCCCGGCCGCTGCGCCGCCCTCAGCGTGGAGGGCGTGCCCATCGGCGTTATGGGCCAGGTTCATCCGCTGGTTGCCAGGAATTACGGCATGGACGGCGAAATCTACTGTGCCGAGTTGAACTTCTCCGAAATGCTCTGCCACATTCTGCCCGACCCCACCTATGTACCCCTGCCCAAGTACCCCGCCGTCAGCCGTGACCTGGCCATCGTCTGCGACGAGGCCGTCACCGTGGCCCAGGCGGAGCAGGTCATCGCCCAGGCCGCCGGAAAGCTGCTGCGGGATGTGCAGCTCTTCGACATCTACCGGGGCGTGGGCGTACCCACCGGGAAGAAGAGCATGGCCTTCTCCCTGGAGCTGCGGGCCGACGACCGGACCCTGACCGACGCCGACTCCGAGGGCGTCACCAAAAAGGTCCTGGCCGCCCTGGAAGAAAAACTGGGCGCGACCCTGCGCTGAGCAAGCCCACAGACATAATATCCCCCCTGCCGCATAGGCTTGCGGCAGGGGGGATTTGCTTATGGAGCAGGAATTGACCTTTGGGGACAGGCCCGTGGGCCGGGTAAGGGCGGAACGCCAGGGGCTATACTACCTCTTCCGCTGCCGCTGCCGGCTTTCCGGGGAGGCGGCCTTCCGGCTGCTGGTAAGCTGCGGCGAAAAGCAGGAGGACCTGGGCATCCTGGTGCCCATGGAGGTCGGCTTCGGTCTGGACACCCGGCGGCCCGTGAAGCGGCTGGGGGAAGGGACGCTGTCCTTCCGCCTGGTGTCCAACCACGACGCCCCGAAAACCCATTTCGCGCCAATCTCCCCCGAAGAGCCCTTCGCCTATCTGCAAAGGCTCAAGGACGCCTACCTGGCCGAAAAAAGCGGCCAGTTGGGAGCGGCATGGAAGGACCTCTAATGCCTTCCCATCGGGTAGCTGTCCATAAAACAGGTTTCAGATAACATGAAGCGCACCGATCGCATAAAAGGCTGTTTCCGCTGATGTGCTATGTCAGATTGTCTTTTTCGCCAACGCTCTCCATTCGCGCACAAGGAAAACAATGGACAGGATGCCCACCAACAGGCTGGACAGCGCCCCGGCATAGAGCAATCCGTCGATGCCGAACAAATCTCCCAAAATCAGCAGCGCGGGAACCTGAACAATGATCTGCCGGAACAGAACCAGCGCCGTTGCGGGGATCGGTTTGCCGATAGATTGCAGGAAAGAGCTGCCCACCATCTGAAAGCTGTCGAGGAAAATGAGCATCAGGAAAATCCGCAGACACTTCACCGAAAATTCATTGTAGAGAGGATCGGCCGAGCCGAAGATGCGGACGATGCTCATAGGCGCAAGCTGGAACCAGATCGTTGCAATTCCCATAAGTGCCGCAGAAAAGATGACCAGCAGCTTTAGGATCTGCCTGACACGGCTGCGAAGATTCCGCCCGTAGTTGTAGCTGATAATAGGCTGTGCGCCGGAACATAGACCGGTGATGGCGTTTTGCAGCATGGTAAACACCTTCATGGTAACGCCCAAGGCGGTCAGGGGGATCTCCGCACCGTACTTGCTCAGCGCTCCGTACTTGACGAGAAGATTGTTCTGGAAAAAGAGGACGACCACGATCGCAAGCTGCGTTACAAAGCTGGAAAGGCCAAGTCTTGCCGTTTTCGGGACAAACCGAAGGCAGCCGGTGAATGATTTTTTCGTGAGCTGAACCGTTCCTTTTTGGCTCGCGAGATAGACGATGCAGACGACCGCGCTGGCTGCCTGCCCCAATACCGTAGCGATGGCTGCACCTTTCACACCCCAATGGAAGCCATAAATGGTCAGCGGATCACCGATCATATTGACCGTAAAGCCTGTGAGCATACTGAGCATTGCGGTTTTCGGCCCGCCGTTTCCACGGACGATGCTCATAGCGCCGCAGGGGAAAATGTTGAAGATCGTTCCCGCGACGATAATATACCCGTAGTCCAGCGCATACGGCATAATATCGTCTGTCGCCCCAAAAAGGCGGCAGAGCGGCTCCAAGAAAACGGTCAGGAGAATACTCAGCGTGACACCGGATACCACCAACGCGGCAAGCCCCGCGGCCATTCCTTTCTCCGCTTCCTCCCGCTTGCCCTCACCGAGTTTTAAGTTCATATAACTGGCTGTGCCGTCACCGATCAGCAAGCCGATGGCAATGGCTAACTGTGTCAGCGGAAAAATCACATTCGTCGCGCCGTTCCCGAGATAGCCGACACCGTTTCCGATGAATATCTGATCCACCATGTTATAGAGCGCGTTCAGAACGAGTGAGATCACGCTGGGAACAGAAAACATCATCAGAAGTTTCCCGACTTTTTCATGTTCATATTTTTGTTCAAGCGTTTCCATGTTTACCTCCTGATATTACAACTAATTAGAAAACTAACTATAAGATCAAATTAAAAACCTTTCGCGTACAGCTAAAGGTTTTCAATCATCTTTTTTGTGATCTCCAGCCATCGTGCCTGGTCTTGCTCCGAAATACCACGCAGCAGTCGATCTTCCAAATCCTGCACGTCGCGCAAGACCTTTTCCCGGTTCTGCCGTGCCTTTTCGCTGGGAACGATTTTTTTCAGACGCCCATCGTAGGATACGGGAACACGGCTGATGAGTCCGTCCTGTTCCAGCTTTTTGACAAGAGCGCTGGCAGATGGCGGACGCAAGCCAAATTCGTCCTCCAAATCCTTTTGAAACAGTTCGCTGTCATCATGTGCGAGGATGAAATGCAGCGCCTTTCCCTCTGTTCCGCTGTATTGTCCCCGGAAAGACAACGCATCGATCTCTCTTCGCAAACGGTTCGCAAGAATCCCGATATACCGGGAAGCGTGTTCGTCTTTGACCATCGCCGTCCTCCAAACTACTTAGTTTTCTATGTTTCAAGAATAGTATAATACATTGCCCGTAAATGTCAAGAGGTTTTCTATATCACAGAAGGGGCTGTCTCATTAAGGACTCCCGTGGGTCAAAATAGCCAAAATATAAAATGTCATTGCGAACCAGCGCGCACGCTGGTGTGGCAATCCCCCCGATTTTCAAACATTCACGTTAGAAAATCTTGGATTTTACGTCTATCCGGGGGATTGCCACACCAGTGACTCGGTCACTGGTTCGCAATGACATTGTTCTTTTTGGGCACTTTGCTATTTTGAGACAGCCCCTTCTCTCTTAAAATGTGAAACCTGTCTTATGTGCCGCTGCCCTCCGGGGAAGCCTTTTATACCTCCGCGAAAGCGTCCAGATGGAAGAAATAGAGCACGGCCCTTTTGACCTTTTTCTCGTAGATGCGCTCCAGGGCTTCCTTATAGGTCTCTACCTGGGGGCGATAGCGGTCCACCGCCTGGGGGAGCGTCTCCGGCGTGACCCGGTCCGTCTTGAAGTCCAGCACGGTGATGCCGTCCTCCTCCACAATGGCGCAGTCCACCACGCCCTGAAGGAGCACCCGCTCCCCTTCCAGGCCGTCGCCGTAGTGCCGGCCATCGTCCAGAATGGAGAACTTGAATTCCCGCAGCAGCTTTCCGCCCAGCCGCAGCCGCCAGCCCAACTCCGAGTCGAAGAACCGGGCGATCTGGCCGCAGTTTACAAGCGTTCCCTCTTCCTCCGTCAGGAATCCCTCGGCAACCAGCCGTTCGACCTCCTGCCGGACGCTTTTTTTGTCGCCGCAGGCCTCAAAATGGAGGTACTGCATGGCCCGGTGCATGGCGCTGCCGTAGGCACGGCCGTCCCGGGTTTTCCGGATAAATTCCGGCGTGCGCCAGACGCGCTGGGGCTTTTTCTCCTCCGGCGCGTCCTGGGCCGCCTCCTGGTCCTTGTCCCGGCCCTTCCGGGCGGTGGCCGTCTGCTTGGAGGGGGCCAGCGCCGCCTGGGGGTGGGCGTAGACAAAGCCCAGCGCCTGCCGCAGCTGCTCCAGCTGCCCGGGCGTTACGGTTTTGGGGCGCTCCGCGGCAGCCGGATCCGCCTTTTCCGCTCTTTCCGGAACGGACGTATCCACCAGCCGGACCAGCCAGGGGTAATCCGCCCGGGGATTCACGTCATGGGTCCCGGCCAGATCCCGGAGCTGCCCGGCCTCCGGCCGGTCCAGGGCCGCCAGCAGCACCCAATGGCCCATGCACTGGGCTTCCCGGCACAGGGCCTCCATGCCCCGCAGGGGCAGCGCCGCCGCCAGCGCGTCGATGGATCTGGGGCCGTTGGCGTTGGGAATGGAATAGGTCATAATAAGCCGGTCCTTGGGCCGGGTCATGGCTACATACAGCACCCGCATTTCCTCACTGACGGTCTCCTGCCGGATCCGGTCCGCAATGGCCAGCTTGCCCAGAGAGGGATAGCGGATGCGCTTGACGCTGTCCGCCATCTGCACGCCCAGACCCAGATCCTTATGGCACAGCAGCTGTTCTCCCGCGTCGATCATGTTGAATTTGTGGGACAGGTCGGCCAGCACCACCACCGGGAATTCCAGGCCCTTGGACTGGTGGATGCTCATGATCGTCACGGCTTCCGCGTCCTTGGCCGCCGCCCCGGCCAGGCCTCTTTCCGCCAGCCGGTCCAGGTGCTCCAGGAATCGCTCCAGGGTACACAGCTGGCCCTGCTCATAGTCCGAAGCCAGGCAGTAAAACTGCCGCAGATTCTGCTTGGCCGTCTCCCCGCCGGGCAGCACCGCGTAGATATTGTCAATGCCGGTTTCCGCGAAAATCAGCTCCAGCAGCTCCGTCAGGGTCCCCATGCGGGCGGCGGAACGCAGCCGGGCCAGGAGCGCCAGGAAGGAGGCCGCTTTCTCGCTCTCCCACTCCGTCAGGGCGTCAAAAAGCCGCTCCCGCCTGGAGCCAGCCCGGAGCCGGGCCAGGTCCTCCGCCGTAAAGCCGAAGAGGGGACTTGCCAGGCAGGCAAGCAGAGGAATGTCCTGCCTGGGATTGGAAACGGTCTGCAAAAGGCTCTGCAAAACCTGAATTTCCGGACTTTGCAGAATATCCGCCCCGGCGTCCGTGCAGCAGCGGATGCCCCGGGCCTCCAGGGCCTGCCGGAACAGCTCTCCCCGGGAGCCGGGGGAGCGCAGCAGGATCACGATATCCCCGGGCCTTACGGGCCGCAGCCCCGCCTTGTCCCGGACGGGGGTTTTTTTCTCCAGCATTCCGGCGATCCTGTCCGCCGTAAAGGCTGCCTCCGCCGTCTTGCTGTCCGGGGCGCCTGCCAGAAGCCACAGCTCTACGGCGGGGTCCGGCAGCTTTCCCCGGGGCGCGCTCTCCCGCAGAGCCTCCCGGTCGCCGTAGTCCAGGCCGCCCACGTCCTTCGTCATGCACCGGCGGAACACATAGTTCACCGCATCCAGAATCTCCGGACCGGACCGGAAATTCCGGCTCAGCAGCACCCTCCGGCCCCGGCCGGGTCCGGCCTCTTCCGCGCTTTCATAGGCATTGTATTTTTCCAGGAAAATGCCGGGGTCCGCCTGGCGGAACTGGTAAATGGACTGCTTCACGTCGCCCACCAGGAAGCAGTTCTGCTTTTCCCGGGTCAGACTGTCAAAAATGGCGTCCTGGACGCCGTTGGAATCCTGGTACTCGTCCACCAGCACCTCCCGGAACCGCCGCCCCACCTCTATGGCCACCGCCGTAGGCGCGGACCTGTCCGGCCCCAGCAGCAGATCCAGAGTCCTGTGTTCCAGGTCGCTGAAGTCCAGCACATGCTTCTGCTTTTTCAGCCGGTCATAGTCCGCCGTGAACTGCCGCACCAGCTTCACAAGTCCCCGCTGGGCCTGGGCGCAGCCGGCAAAATCCCCGGCGATCTCCGCGGAGCTTCGGGCGAACAGGCCGGCGCGCTTTTTCAGTTCCTCCTGAAAGCTCTTCCGGGTGGTCTGGATCAATGCCTTGGCATCCTCGTCCACGTCCTTCTTCGGGAAGGTCAGGCGTCCAAAATTGATCTGAATATTCCTGGATACCTGGTCCCAGGTTTCGCTGCGCCGCAGCCGCCGCGCCTGGTTCAGAAGGTCCGTAAGATTTGCCCGGACCTTCTCCATGTCTCCGGCTGCCCGGGCGCATTTTTCCAGGGCGGGCAAAAAGCTGTCCAGCCAGGCAAAGAGGCTCTGCATCAGCGCCCTGCCCCAGACCGTTTCGCCCACGTCCTCGGGAAGATCCTCGCCGGATTCCAGGCAGCTTTGCAGCCAGCCCTCCGGGTCTTTGTGGCACCGGGCGCTGTCGTAGACCTTCTCAATGATCTCCCCCAGCTGGCCATCCCCCCGGCTCAGGTTCTGGCTGTCCGCGAAGGCGCAGAAATCCGGATCCTCCTGGAGCTTTTCGTAGGCGTTTTCCAGCATATCCTCCATGGCCTGCTGCCGCAGCTCCCGGGCGCCGTTCTCGTCCGTCACCCGGAAGTCCGCGTCCAGCCCCAGCCGGTAGGCGTACTCCCGCAGCAGGTCCCCGCAGAAGCCGTGGACGGTGGATATTTTCGTTAAGTACAGCCGCTGGAGCTGCTTTTGCAGGCTGCGGTTCTCCGGCTCCCGGGCGATGCGCTCGGTAAGCTCCCGGGCGATCTTCGTCCGCAGCTCCGAGGCGGCGGCCCGGGTGTAGGTGATGATCAGAAATTCGTCCAGACCGGCCGGGTCCCTGGGGTCCGTCAGGTAGTCCATGAGCCGCTCCACCAGGACCCTCGTCTTGCCGGAGCCTGCCGCGGCGCTGACCAGCAGCTTGCCGCCCCGGTTTTCCACCGCCAGAAGCTGATCCGGAGTCAGTTCATTTTTCATGGCCCGCGCCCTCCTTTTCCACGGTCTCCCAGAACCGCTGCTCGTCGATTTTTTCAAAATTCCGCCGGTCCGCCGTCCGGTCCGGGTGGCACACCGCCCCATAGGGGCAAAACGCGCAGGTATCAAAGCTGGTGCCCCGGGAATAGGGATTGGGGGACACGCTGCCGGAGGCAATGTCGTTGACGCCCTTTTTCAGCAGGGCAAACACGTAATTTTCCAGTTTTTTGAGCTTTTCCCGGTCCGCCAGGAAGATTTTTGTCAGGACCTTTTTCTCCGTGTCCTCCGGCTCCATGGCGTTCAGGACCTCCCCGTCCTCCAGCAGCATGCCGCTGCGCTGCCACTGCCTGCGCCGCTCCTTTTCAACGGCCTCCTGGGTCATGTCCCCCTTGCAGGAAAGGTAGGGCGCCCGGGCCGGGAAATACTCCACCCCGGCGGGGAAGCACTTTTCGCCGAAATAGCCCTCCCCGTTCCGGGCCAGGGCAAACTGATAGATAAGCATCTGCAAACCTACGCCCTGGGTGATGTCGCACAGATCAAAGCTTTTTTTGCCGGTTTTATAGTCCACCACCCGAAAATAAGGGCTGCCGGGACCCTGCCAGGCGTCCACCCGGTCGATTTTCCCCTGCAAGGCGGCGTCCATATCCGCCCCGGGGATCCGGATCCAGGGCAGCGCCCCGTCCGCGCCGAAGCTGACCTCCTCGCCCACGGGCCGGAAAAGGCCGCTGTGAAGCTCTCTCCACAGCTCCTCCACGATCAGGTCCAGCTCCAGGGTATTCCGGTCCATGATTCTCTGGACCCGGCTGGATTCCAGGGCGCTGAACCGCTCCCGCCGGTAGGCATCCGCCAGCTCCCGGGCGATCTGCCGGGTCCGTTCCAGGGGCACCGCCTGGAAGCCCCCCTCCTGCCGCACCCGGCGCACCGTATCCTCCAGGACCGCGTGGACAAAGGTGCCGAATTCCGCCGGGTCCACCTGGGCGGGCTTCCGCTCCTTCGCCTTCAGGCCGTACTGCAAAAAGTATTTCAGGCGGCATTCCGCCTGGGTGTCCACCTGAGAGGCGGACAGACGCAGGCTGCTGCCGTAAAGCCCCTCCAGGGCCTGACGGCCCACCCTGCCCAGGCCGTAATCCCGCCGGGCAAGGATCTTCGCGTAGGCGTCCTCCAGGCCCAGGGCCTCCGCCTGGGCTTTTTCGCCCCGCTGGGCCAGCCAGGCCCCGGCCTCTTCCGGGCCGCCGGAGGCGAATTCCAGGCCGCCGTCCGCGTTTTCCGGCCCGCCGGACAGTTCGCAGAGCCGCCGGAAGAGATAGGAGGGCTGGTCGCCGCCGCAGAATACGCGGATGGATTCCCGGGCCCCGCAGAATACCCCGTAGATCTCCGCAAACTCCTCCTGGATGCCCTCCTCCGCGCCGCCGGTAAGCTGCACATCCAGCTTCCGCAGCGCCACACGCTCCTGGTCCGTCAGGACGCCCCTGGAGCCGGAATAGCCGGGCAGGCTGCCCTCCTTTGCCCCCAGGACGATCAGGTGCCGGCTCTCGTGGCACCGCAGGGCGGATACGCTTCCCATCTGCACCGCGTCCAGCACCGGCGGAATGGTGCCCACGTCGTACTGGCTCAGCAGCAGCCGCAGCAGCCGCTGGAACTGGTCCGGCTCCCACCGGGTCTGGCCCAGCACGTCATACATCTGTTCCAGCGCGGTCAGCAGGATTTCCCACAGCTGGTTCAGGATCTGGGCCTGCCGGTGGTCCCCCCGGGCGTCCAGCGCTTCCGCCTGGGCGGCAAGGCGCTGCTCCATCCGGATCTCCTCCAGAAAGCGGTACAGCGCCGTCACCTGTCCGGCGATGCTCCGGCCGCCGGAGATGCCGCCCCGCAGCCGCTCCAGAGGCTCCGCCACGGCTTTGCGCATGCCGTTCAGCCGGTCCAGGCTGTCCTTCTGCTCCCGCGTCAGCTTTTTCTTTTCCATCTCCCGGGCAAAGCCACCGGGGTGCTTTGTCCAGGGGGACAGCCATTGCTTGTCCCGGATGGTCCAGAGGTATACATAATTTTCCAGCTCGTCGCAGTCGTCCGGTTCCAGCGGGGACATGGCCGACCGGAGATATCGCTGCATGGCCCTCGGCTCAAAATCCGAGGCCGCCGCCTCCAGGGCCGCCAGCACCGTGGCGATAACGCTTTTGCGCAGAATGTCCTCGGTGCCCGCCTGGTAGACGGGGATGCCCATCCTTTTGAAAATCAGCCCCACCAGGCCGGAATAGGTTCCCATATCCGATACCACCAGGGTGATATCCCGGTAACGGCAGCCGGACCGGATCAGCGCCGCCGTCTGCTCCGCCGCCGCCATGGTCTCCTGCCAGGCGGAGTCCGCCTGATAGGTGTGCAGAATGCCTTTCGCGCCATTGGGGGGCAGCGCCCCCTGGAAAAGCCGTTCTCTTGCCAGCGCCAGAGCGTCCTCCTGCTCCGGCATCCTGACGACCTTCACCGGTACGCCCCGGCGCTTGGCGATCCGGTACAGCTCCCCGGCGGTCCTTCCCGGCTTTTCAAAGGCCAGAAGAGTACTGTCCGGCTCGTCGCAGTTCACCGCCACCGTCACCATGGGGCTGACGCAGATCAGGTGCTCCAGAACGGCCAGATTCTGCCGGGTGAAATCCGGAAAGCCGTCTATGTAGAAGCAGTGGTTTTCGCCGTAGCCGCAGTCCTCCAGGCGTTCCAGCAGCCAGGTCATCTGGTCTCTGGGGTCCCGCCTGCCCTGGGCGCAGAGACCGTCGTAGCTCTCCATAAGCAGGGCCAGCTCCTCCAGCTTCTGGGCCAGACTGCCGGTGGTCTCTCCCGCCGCCCGCTTCAGCTCCTCCGGCGTGATGCAGCAGCGCTTGAATTCGTCCACCGCGTCCACCAGCTCCTTGAGGAATTCCGGCTTGCTCTCCAGGGCGGCATAGGCTTTCAGCCGGCTGAAAAGCTGCCGGGCCGCCGCCGCCATGGCCACCACCCGGCCGCCGTTGTCCAGGCACTGCATTCCGGCGCAGCCTACCTCATCCGCCACGGCACGGCACAGCCGGGAAAAGGGCAGGACCTCCGCGAACCTGCTGGCCGTATCCCCGGCGGCAACGCAGAGGGCGCGCTCCATCTCGTGGCTGATCAGCTCCGGTACAATGAGCACGTTTCCCTCCCGCCGGGCGACCACATTCTCGCCGATCTCCGTCAGGATCCGTCTGCGAAGGACCTTCCAATCCTTCCCCAAAAGCAATCGAAGCATTGTGGGGACTCCTTTCTGTTTTTCTGGATCATAGCATATTTTATGTGTAAAAAAGCGGACATTTTATCTGACTTCAAAAGCCTTCCCCCGGGGGAAGGTGGCAGGGCGCAGCCCTGACGGATGAGGGTGGTGCTCCGCGCAGCGAATTTGAATAAACGATTGCCGGTGGCAATCGCACCGTAATTTGTGCGGGACGCAGGACCAATAAGGAGAAGTCCCTTTATTCAGAGTTTCCTTAGCAAATCGGAGTAAAACGCCTAGGCAATTCCGCATCGGTTCTGCTTGCCGCCCCTCATCAGTCTCGGCATTCTGCCGAGACAGCTTCCCCCAGGGGAAGCCTTTTTTGAACCCATTGCCGGGCGCTTTCCAGCTTTTCCAGAAAAAAGGACCGCGGATGGGGCTGGGCGTCGGTTTTCAGGCAGCTCTGGGTCCCATACCCAAGCTTTGGGAACAGCACTCCCCACCAGTTGTGGCCCGCCCCGTCGCCGATGGTCAGCCGCAGGGTCTCGTAGCTTCCGGCGGGCAGGGACACGCCGTCGATGCTGGTGGTTTCTCCGAACCACTCCCGTCCCAGGGAAACCGCCGCCCGGGAATCGTCCCCGTTCTCTTCCAGAACCGCCCGGGCCGTTTCCCGCAAACCGGGAAGCGCCGCTTCCAGCTCCTCCCGGGGCACATCCCGCAGTTGGGCCAGCACCGCGTCCCGGACCCGCAGCTTCAGGCGCTGATCCGCCTCGCCGTCGGAATTGGCTACAACATGGATGCGCACCACATCCCGGCTCAGGGTCAGCCGGTAAGCCGTGAAGCTCCCGGTGAAAAAGCACACCGCCGCCAGCAGCAGACATTTCAGTTTTTTCATCATAAAGAACACCGTCCAGACAGGAATATGGAAAGTCTGGACGGCATTTCTTCAGTTTATACGGGTTTCGCGATAAAAAGCTGGGGATAATTGTCCTTCAGCATGCTGCAGACCACCGCGGCGTACTCAAAGGAGGGCATCAGGGCGAAAACCGCGCTGCCGGAGCCGGTCATCTGCTGCCCCAGAGAGCCGTAGCTGTTGCAGATGGACTTGATATAGTTCAGCTCCAGATGGTCCGCCGTCACCACGGGATCGAATACGTTGTACAGGTTGTCGGCGATCTTATTCAGGTCCCCCGCCAGAAGCGCCGTCTCCATGGCCCGGTTGTCCGGGCGCAGGGGGATGGTCACGGTATCGATTTTTTTGTACAGTTCCGGGGTAGACACGGAGAACTCCGGCTTGCAGACCACGAAGACGCACTCCGGCATATCCGGCAGCTTCCGCAGCCGCTCTCCCCGGCCCTCTACCATGGCGGTGCCGCCCACCACGCAGAAGGGTACGTCGCTGCCCACCTGGGCCCCCAGCTCCGCCAGGGCGAAAATGGACAGGGGCGCGTCAAAATGCCGGTTCAGTGCCCGCAGCACCGCCGCCGCGTCAGCGCTGCCGCCGCCCAGCCCGGCGCCGGAGGGGATGCGCTTGGTAATACGGATGGCAAGGCCGCCGGGATCCAGCTTCATGGCGTCGCAGTAGACCTTCGCCGCTTTCCAGGCCAGGTTTTCCTCGCCCTGGGGCAGGTCCTCCCGGGAACATTCCAGGGTCCAGGGCTTTCCGGTGCCCACATCGATCTCCACGTCGTCCCGGATGGAAATGGTCTGCATGACGCTTTGCAGATCGTGGTAGCCGTCCTCCCGTTTTCCCAGAACGTCCAGCGTCAGGTTCACCTTGGCATAAGCGCCCTCGTAAAGAGTCGTCATCGCGAATTTCTCCTTTTTTCGTTTTTCTGTTATTATACCGGAAACCGCCGCAAAAAGCAATGCGGGATATTTCCCGGGAAACGGGGCAGACTATGGGAGAATCCAAAAAGGAGGGATATTCTATGGACATGATCGCGTTGATCCTATCCGTCATCGGCTGCGTCAACTGGGGCCTGGTGGGCCTGTTCCGCTTTGACCTGGTGGCCTGGCTGTTCGGCGGCGCGGGAAGCCTTATCAGCCGAATCATCTACACACTGGTGGGCCTCGCCGGCCTGTGGTGCATCACCTTTTTCTTCCGGAAAGCCGCTTTCCGGGACGCGGAATAAACGCGAAAACAGATCTGAAATCAAAACGCAGAGACCCGAAAGGCCTCTGCGTTTTGTATTTCCGTACTTACTTCACCCGCACGATGCAGCTGACGCTCTCGCCGTCGTAGGTGGCGGTGATCTTGGCGACGCCCTTGCCCGTGGCGGTAACAACGCCGTTGCGGACCGTGGCGATGCTGGAATCGCTGGTGCGCCACTTCACGTCCTCCGGCTTCAGGTCGCAGTCCAGCTCCAGTGTGGTGTACACGCCCACCCGGCCGAAGGTGATGTCCGTCTTCTTCAGCTTCAGGGTCGTGTTGGCGGCGGCAGTCTCCGTGGGCGCCTCGGTGGCCTCCGTTGTGGCTTCGGTGGGCGCTTCCGTGGTTTCCTCCGCAATGGCCACGGTCACGGGGCAGGTCAGGGTCTGGTCGCCGCAGGTAATGATGACATTGGTGGTGCCGTTGGCCACAGCCGTCAGGCAGCCCTCGGGGCTGACGGTAATGACGCTCTCATTCTCAGAGCGGTATTCCAGGGTATCCGTGGTGTCCTCGGGAGAGACGACCACGTGCAGCAGATACAGCTGGCCCGCCTCCGTCAGATCCGCCACGCCGCTAGGCATGGCCAGTCCCGTGCAGGGCACCGTGGGCGCTTCCGTCTCTTCCGCCGCGGTGGTTTCCACCGTCTCCGCCGCCACGGTGGGAACGGTGGTGGGTTTGTTCTCCGCCTTTTTGCCGGGGATCAGGAACTTAATGGCCAGGAACGCCGTGGCGCACAGCACCAGGGCAATAAAGATCACCAGCACCACCACAAGCCCCGTATTGCTCTTCTGGGGTTCCTCGTCCTCCGGGGCAGAGGCGTAATAGTCGTCGTCATCCTCGGCGCTGACGGCAGCGTCCTTCTCCTTATTGACAGCGTCAAAGTCAAAAACCCGCCTGCCGCCCTTCTTTCCGGAAGACTCAGCGCCCAATTCCTTGGTCAGGTCGTCCAGGTCAAAATTCTCCAGCTCCGCGGGATCCGCCGCAGGCTCGGCAGCGCTTCCGTCGGGCCGCCAGCCGCAGATGGGGCAGCAGGGCGCAGTATCCTGAAAGGCGGTACCGCAGACTTCACAGGTGATACGATTCATGGGAAAACCTCCTTACGGGACTCCTTTTTTTCCAAAAAATGTCCCTCAGATATAATTTCTCTATTATCGTCAAATTATACCACTTTTCTTTTCAGAAAACAAGCAGGAAGCTGTTGATTTTTTTGTTATTTTATTTTATGATATGGGGGTTAAGGAGGCGAATTTTATGTCTGAATCCAATCTCGTGTCCCCGCTTCTGGATGGTTTTGTCCTGGGTTCTCCCATGAGCAGCCGCCCCGGCGTGTGCTGCTGCCCCGCCATGAAGCAGGGTTCCGATCAAAAATACATCGTAAAAGTCCTGTCCTTCCCCGCGTCCCAGACCCAGCTGGACGCCCTGCTGGTGACGGGGGCCTACAAGGACCCCGCCGCCGCTCTGGACTACTACCGCCAGGTGGCGGACGATGCCGCCGCGGAGGCTGAGTTCTTACAGAGCATGGCCAAGCTGGAGGGCTTCCAGAGCTATGAGGGCTGGCAGGTGGCCCCTATGAAGAAAAACCGTTTGGGCTACCATGTATACCTGGTGAGCCGCTACGGCCGTACCCTGGAAAAGGTCCTGCGCCGCACGGCCATTACCCACGCTCAGGCCGTAAACCTGGGCCTGGACCTGTGCGCCGCCCTGTCCCTGTGCCGCCGGGCGGGCCACCTCTATGTGGACCTGAAGCCCACCAACGTCATGCTGGACGAAACCGGCCACTATAACATTGCGGATCTGGGCTTCATATCCGTCAAATTTCTGGACTATACCTCCATGCCGGAGAAGTACTTAAGTCCCTATTGCGCCCCGGAGGCCCGGGATCCCATGGCCACCCTGAACATGACCATGGACACCTATGCTCTGGGCATGATCCTCTACCGGATCTACAACGGCGGCATTCTGCCGGACATTCCCGAGGATCCGGCCCGGCCCTTTGAGGCCCCCCGGTATGCCGATGAGGAAATGACCGCCATCATCCTGCGGGCTCTGTCCCCCGCCAAGGAAGACCGCTGGCAGGATCCGGCGGACCTGGGCCAGGCTCTGGCTGCCTACCAGCAGTCCGCCGCTCCGGCGGACACGCCCATCGCCCCCCCGGCTCCCGAAAAGGCCCCGGAGCCGGAACAGGCCCCGGAAGCGGAAGCACCTCAGGAGGAACCCGCCGAGACGCTTCCGGAGACGGAACCGGAAGTCCCGCCCGCCGATACAATTCCGGAATCCGCCGTTCTGGAGGAAGCTTCCGTGGAAACTATCGCAGGATCGGATTCCACAGTCTCGGATTCCACCATCCGCATGGATTTCCAGGAGGCCGCCGTTCAGGCTCCCAGTCAGGCCGTGCTGGATCAGGGCACCGTCCGCTTCTCCCCCGGCGCCGTGGCCGCCGCGGAAAAGCCCCGGCAGGAGGACGATGTGGTATTCCCCGTGATTTCCACAGGGAACCAGGAGGACTTTGACCTGGACAGCGAACTGGACGCCGTAAAGGATCTGCTGAAGACCCCGAAATACCCTGAAATGCGTCCCCGGCCTGTCCGCAAGCCTGTAATGCAGAATGTCACTCCCGTAGACGTGGAGAAGAACCGGCGGGGGAAAGCCCCTCTGGTCGTCACCCTGGTGCTGGTCCTGCTGTTGGCCGCGGGTGCTTTCTCCTATTGGTTCTACAACAACTACTATCTGGTCAGCGTCAGCGGCATTTCCGTCTCCGGAAGCCAGAGCGAGCTGACCGTGACCCTGAACACCGGGATCGCCGACAGCCTGCTGACCGTTTCCTGCACCGACGCCTACGGCAACACACTGACCTCCCCGGTCTCCGACAAAGCCGCTGTCTTTACGGGCCTGAGCCCCAACGCACTGTACAATATCCAGGTCCATGTCAGCGGCCTGCATAAGCTCACCGGCCAGGTTTCCGACGTGTTTACCACCGAAGGGCAGACGGAGGTGGTCAATATGACCGCCGTCTTGGGACCCGACGAGGGCAGCGCCCTGGTGAGTCTGACTGTCAGCGGCCACGATCCCGAGGAATGGCTGCTGTCCGCCTCCTGCGAGGGAGAGGACAACGTCATGCAGAATTTCACCGGCCACTCCGTGACCATCAAGGGCCTGCACGTGGGCAAGGAGTACACTCTCCGGCTGACGGCAGCCGACGGCACCCAGCTGACCGGCCAGACCTCCATCAAGTACACGGTGCTCAGCCTGGTCTCCGCCAGCAATCTGGACGTGATCTCCCGGCTGGGCGGCGACCTGACCGTTGGCTGGGACGCCCCGGATACCCCCGTGGAGAGCTGGACCGTCCGGTGCTATGCCGACGACTATGACGAAACCCAGACCGTTACCGGAACCATCGCCATCTTCCAGGGCACCAGCGATGAGAAAGCCTACACCGTAGAGGTGACGCCCGCGGGCATGACACAGCCCACCCGGCTGAACATCTCCGCCAACCCAATTACCGTCACCGCCTTCCACTTTACGGAGAACGAGGAGGGCGGCCTGGACGTCAGCTGGGACTTTGAGGGCAAGGTCCCCGAGGGCGGCTGGCTGCTGATGTACACCATGAACAACTCCGACGCCTCCAGCGTGGTCAAATGCGCCGAAGCCAAGGGTACCATTACACCCCTGATCCCGGAAACCACCTATAACGTGACCTTGCAGCTGACAACCGATACCTCCATTTTCGGCGCGGCCGGCAGCTATACCACCGCGGCGGCAGAGACCTTCGCCACCCAGGGGCTTTCCGCCGACAAGATCCAGTCCAGACTGCTGAAGACCCCGGATAACGCCAACTGGCTGGCAGACGACGTGAAGGACGAGGATTATGCCACCACCTTTACCTCCGGCGACAAGCTGTCCATGGTCCTGGAAGCCACCGTGAAATTCTATGTGGAACACGAGGATATCAACGTCATGTACGTCTACCGGGATTCCGACGGCAACCCCCTGCCCAGCCTGATTTCCGAAGAAACCATCGATTGGTACGACCTGTTCTACGACGGCAAGTACCAGCTAGGCGAGCTGGACCTGCCCAAAGCCCCCACCCAGTCCGGCGACTACACCATCACCGTCTACTTCAACGGCTCCCCCGTGGCCAGCAACAGCTTCACCATTTCCTGAGGACCTCAGAAATCCTCCTGACACCCGCCCCGGCTCCCGGTGGCGGGTGTTTTTGAATCGCCGCATAGTACGCTCTGAAAATAGCTTGATTTTATCCTATAATTAAATTTTTCCAGAAAAACGATCCGCTCCCGGAAAAGGGCAGGGCGTCATAAGACGGTTGACAGGCACAAGGGCGCACTTCTATGCACCGTTTGGTCTAGCACGTCGGGTGCGGTACTTGGCTCTCCCTTTGGGAGAGCTGGCGGCGAAGCCGACTGAGAGGGTAAAATAGGATCATACCAATAGATAACAGCCAACCGAAAAACGCCAGACGACTTTGCGGAGAAATGACGCCCCATGGACGCAAGCTATCGGCGGTAATCCCCTCTCAGTCACCTGCGGTGACAGCTCTCCCAAAGGGAGAGCCAAGAGGATGCAGCTATATACGAAACGGAGCGTATCGACGTCGATACGCTCCGTTAACTGTTTTGCGGCCACCCGTCTACTCCGGGAGCGGTCGTTTTATTGGGGTTATCCCTTCACGGCGCCGGCAGCCACACCCTTGATGATGTGCTTCTGGCAGGTCAGGTAGAAGATGATAACGGGCAGGATGCTCAGCAGGATCAGGGCCATGGTGGCGCCCATGTCCACGGAGCCGTAGGAGCCCTTCAGATACTGGATATGGATGGGAATGGTCATATACTTCTTCCGGTCCAGAACCAGGTAGGGCAGCAGGTAGTCGTTCCAGACCCACATGATCTCCAGCACGCCTACGGAGATCATGGTGGGCTTCATCATGGGCAGCACCACGGAGAAGAAGGTCTTCACGGGGCCGCAGCCGTCAATGGCCGCCGCTTCCTCAATGGACAGCGGGATGGACTTGACAAAGCCGGAGAACATGAACACCGCAAGGCCCGCGCCGAAGCCCAGATAGATAATGGGAATGGTCCAGGGGGTATTCAGCTTCAGGGTATCCGCGGTTTTGGGCAAGGTGAACATAACCATCTGGAAGGGCACCACCATGGAGAACACACAAAGGTAGTACACGATCTTGCTGAACACGCTGCCCACACGGGAAATATACCAAGCCGCCATGGAGGTACATACCAGGATCAGGGCGCTGGACACGATGGTGATGAACAAGCTGTACATCACGGACTTGGCAAAGGGATAGTTGCCGAAGGTCATGCCCTTGATGTAGTTGTCAAAACCCACGAAGGAATCCTTATTGGGCATGGCGAAGGTATCCGTATTGACATAGGCGTTGGACTTGAAGGAGTTCAGCAGCACCAGGAAAATAGGCAGCAGATACACAATTGCGATAACGGTAAATACAACGGTCAGCGCGGTCTTGCTCCGCTTTTCCCCCTGAAGGGTAGAAGGCTTCTTGCTCATTACTGCTGCACCTCCTTATCATGGGTGGATTTCATCTGCAAAATTCCGATTATGGCAACCAGGATGAAGAACATAACCGCCTTTGCCTGGCCTACACCCTTCGTCTTGAGCGTATTGGAATTTACAATATTCAGAGCCAGCATTTCCGTGGTATGGACAGCCCCCTGATAGGGACGGCCATTGGTCAGGGCCAGGTTCTGGTCATAGAGCTTGAAGGAGTTGGTCAGCGTCAGGAAGGTGCAGATGGTAATTGAGGGCATCACATTGGGGATGGTGATATGCCACAGGGTCTTCCACTCGGAAGCGCCGTCAATCTTGGCGGCCTCCAGCATATCCCCGGGCACCGCCTGCAGGCCCGCGATGTAGATGATCATCATATAGCCGATCTGCTGCCAGGCCATCAGAATAATCAGGCCCCAGAAGCCATATGTAGAATTCAGCAGGATGGAAGTATTGTACCGGGACAGAATGCCGTCAAAGATCATGGACCAGATATAGCCCAGGACAATGCCGCCGATCAGATTCGGCATAAAGAACACGGTACGGAAAATATTGGAACCCTTGATGCCCTTGGTAAGCAGATAGGCAACCGTAAAGGCCAGAATATTGATAATCAGCAGAGAAACCAGCGCAAAGCCTGCCGTATACCAGAAGGCGTGCAGAAAACTCTCGTCCGCGAATGCCTTCGCATAATTCGTCAGGCCGACCCAGGTCCATTTGCTGGTGGTTTTGAAGTCACAGAAGGAAAGGAACAGTCCCTTTCCGAAGGGATACAGGAATCCGATGCAGAATGCAAGGAATGTGGGAAGTAAGAATAAGGGGAAGCATCTCTGGATAGGCCGGCGGACCAGCACAGAATTCAGGGCAGCCCCGTCATTCTTTTTCTTGAATAAAGCCATACTCATCTCTCCTATGGTGGGAGTACCGGGGAACCGGCCTCCGGTTTGTCCGGAAATGGGAAAAAATCCGGGGCGAGCGATCCCGCTCGCCCCGGAAATCATACAAGGTAACTTAGCCTACGTTCTTGGCGTACTGCTCAGCCCAGCCATCAACAATGGCGGTCTCCACGGCAGCCCAATCACCGGTGCCGGAAGTATACTGGGTCAGAGCGTCCACAACGCCGGCACGGAAGTCATCCACACCGGGAGTCCAGTTGAAGGCCCAGGTAACGGTGTAGTTACCGGCAGCAACCAGAGCATTGGCATCCGCAAAGAAGACGTTCTCAGGAGTCTTGGCGTTCTTGAAGGGGCAGGGACCAAACTGCTCAGCCAGCATGGTGGTGCCTTCGTCAGAGGTGACGACCCACTTCATGAAGTCCAGGGTAGCCTGGATGTCCTCGGGATCGGCTTCCTTGTTGACTGCCCAGCAGTTCTCGGTGCCGGAGCACAGGCCAGCCTTCTCCTCACCCTCTACGCCGCAGTAGATGGGGATCATGGTCAGATCATCGGGGTTCATGCCAAACTTGCTGGTCAGGTTGCCGTACTCCCAGGTGCCGTTCTGATAGAAGACGGCCTCGCCCTTGCCGAACTCAGCCTCGGCCTGGTCGCCGGTAGCGGTGGTCAGGGCAGCGCCGGTGGTAGCGGAATCGGTGATATACAGATCCCAGATCATCTTGTAGTTCTCCAGGTAAGCGTTGGTGATGGTTGCGGGCTGCTTGTCCACGCCGTCATCACGGAACTGGTAGAACAGAGGCATATTGATCAGGTGGCCGGAGAATCTCCAGGAAGAGGAGCCGTCCAGGCCGGCAGAGGTGAAGGCATCGAAGCCCAGCTCGGAAGTGCGGGCATGGATGTCATCGGCAACAGCCTTCAGGGACTCAAAGTTGGTGATCTCGTCCACAGAGTGGCCGGCCTGCTCCAGCAGAGCCTTGTTGACAATGATACCGAAGGACTCGTAGCAGTAGCCGATGGACAGGACGGAGCCGTCCTCGCCGGTCAGGTTGAAGTCGTCGGTGGTCATCTCGTTGTACACGTCGGTGCCCCGCAGGTCCAGGCACCACTCGCCGTAGGAGTCGATAGCGCCCTGGTTGCCGGCCTGGAACATGGTGGGAGCCTCGCTCTTGTCCAGCTCAGCGGTCAGGGTGTCGTCGTAGGTGCCGGAAGCGGCGGTGACAACAGTGACAGGCACACCGGTCTGCTCGGTGTAGGTCTTGGCCAGCTCCTGCCACGCGGCGTCAGCCTCGGGCTTGAAGTTCAGGTAGTAGACGGAGCCGCTGGCAGCGGGCGCCTCGGTTGCGGGAGCCTCAGTGGTGGCGTCCGCAGCGGGAGCCGCGGTGGTCTGCTGGGTGTTTCCGTTGCCGCAGCCCGCGAACAGTCCCATGACCAGAACGAGGGTCAGGAGAATCGCAAGAATCTTTTTCATTTCAGTTCCTCCAAATGTATTGATTTGCACAAATGGCGAATCAGCGGGATTTTTCAAGGAAAACCCCGCATGAGGCGGTTTGCACCGGATCATTCATGCAGGGCTTATTATACACCTAAGATATGTGCAAAGTCAACAAAGAAATGTGCAATTTCTTGTGTCGAACATACCAAAATCGTTCTTCACATTTTGTTAAACTTTAACAATTTTTTGTCTTTTTATCGAATTTTGGTGTTCCTCATACCTTCCTGTCATACCGCCGGGTCAGGTCCAGGATCTTCGCCGCCAGGGCGTTTGTGCCGTAGCCCTTCTTCACCCGCCAGGTCCAGTTGCTGCCCATGGTACCGGGGAAGTTCATCCGGGCCTCGCCGCCCAGATTCAGGTAGTCCTGAAGCTGCACAATGGCCCGGTCGGACACGGAGCCCAGGCAGGTGCGGATGGTGCCCCAGACATAGCCCTCCTTCTTCGTCAGAGCCATATAGTCCGCGGCTACCTTTACCGCCTCGGGAGAGGCAGTTTCAAACCACTGGCGCATGGTCATATTGTCGTGGGTGCCGGTATAGCAGACGGTATTGCGGGTATAGGTGTGGGGCCGGTACTCGCTGGGTTCCTTGGAGTCAAAGGCGAATTCCAGCACCTTCATACCGGGGTAGCCGGAGGCATCCCGCAGGTCCAGCACCTCCTGGGTCAGAAAGCCCAGATCCTCCGCGATGAAGTCCAGCCGCGGCAGGCCCTTTTTCAGGGCGTTCACAAAGGACATGCCGGGGCCCTTGACCCAGTGGCCGTTCCGGGCGGTTTCGTCCCCATAGGGCACAGACCAGAATGCCTCAAAGCCCCGGAAATGGTCCAGGCGCACCACGTCAAAGAGCTTACCCGCGGCGCCCAGGCGATCCAGCCACCACTGATAGCCGGTTTCCTCCATAACGTCCCAACGGTACAGAGGGTTGCCCCAGAGCTGTCCATCGGCGGTAAAGGCGTCGGGGGGGCACCCCGCCACGGCGGTGGGTGCCAGATTTTCGTCCAGCTGGAAGAGCTGCGGATCCTTCCAGACCTCTACAGAGTCGTAGGGCACGTAGATAGGCACGTCGCCGATCAACTCAATGCCGTTCTCCCCCGCCTTCTTTTTCAGTGCGTCCCACTGCTTGTAGAATTCGTACTGCACGAAGCTGTAAAACTGGATCGGCTCCGCCAGCTCCCGGGCCGCCTTTTCCAGCGCCTCGGGGCGGCGCAGCTTCAGATCGTCCTCCCACTGGAACCAGGGGGCAAAACCGTGGGTCTCCTTCAGGGCCATGTACAGGGCAAAGTCCGGAAGCCAGGAGCCGTTGCGCCTGATAAAGGCATTCAGCGCCCGGTCGTTGCGGAACCGGCTGTAGGCGGTTTTCAGGATGGGTGTCCGACCGTTGTAGAGCTTACCGAAGTCCACCTTATTTTCGTCGTCGCCCCAGTCCACGCCCATGACCTCCTCCTTGGTCAGCAGATGCTGCCGGACCAAGGTATCCAGGTCAATAAGGTAGGGGTTGCCCGCGTAGGCGGAGCAGGACTGGTAGGGGGAATCCCCGTAGCCCGTGGGGCCCAGGGGCAGCAGCTGCCAGGACTGCTGGCCGGACTTATGGAGGAAGTCCAGGAACGCGTAGGCGTTTTTCCCCATGGTGCCCACGCCGTAAGGCCCGGGCAGAGAGGTGATGTGCATAAGAATACCGGCTTTTCGCATAATTGATACACTCCTTATAGGTAATGTTTTTTACAACACCGAATACAGCGCCGGGCAGAGGATCGCCGTCAGAATACCGGCCACCACCAGAGACAGACTGCTTACCGCGCCGGTAAGCCCGGAGATCTCCGCGGCCCGGCTGGTACCCGCCACATGGGAGGCGGTCCCGAACGCCACGCCCTGGGCAATGGGTTCCCGGATCTTCAGCAGGCCGCACAGAAGGCTGCCGATCATATTGCCCAGGATGCCCGTGACGGCGATGGCGGAGGTGGTCACGGCGGGGAGTCCGCCCAGCTGCTCGCTGACCGCGATGCCCAGCGCCGCGGTAATGCTTTTGGGCAGCAGAGAGGCCAGCATGGTGTCCTCCAACGCGAACACCCGGCTCAGCACCATCACGCAGGCCAGGCTCGTCAGCACCCCCGCCAGTACACCCGCCAGAATGGCGGGCAGATTCTTTTTCAGGATCTTCAGCTGCTCATACATCGGCACCGCCAGAGCCACTGTGGCAGGCGTAAGGATCCAGGAAAAAATCTCACAGCCTGCCTCATATTCCCCTGTGGGAATCCTCAGCAGAAAGATCGCGGCAATGACCAGGACCGCCGACACAAGGATGGGATTGCAGAGGGGACTTTTCAGCTTTTTTTGCAGCCACATGCCAAATTCATAGGTTCCCAATGTGAGAACGATGGCGAAGAGCGAGGTCTGTGTCAGCAGCTCATTCATGCTTCTCCCCTGCCCTTCTCAGCATCCACTGAGTCACGCGTCCGGCGGCGGCGAAAACCAGCATCGTAGATACCACCAGAATCACGCCCACAGGCAGCAGCACCGGGGCGATATCCTCCCAGATTTCCACAATGCGCACGATGGGCGGGACGAACAGAACGCCCATGACGGCAATCAGAAATTTGCTTGCGGCACTCACCTGCTCCAGCCTGACAAGGCCAAGCTGCAAGGCCAGAAACAGCAGCACCAGCCCATAAATCGCCGCGGGAATGGGCAGCGGCAGCAGCGCGTGCAGAAGCTCTCCCAAAAGGGTAAAACCAAAGATAATGGTTGCTTGATAGATATATTTCATATTTTTCTCTTCTTGCCGTTGTTTTTTTCCGGATATTTTCCGGTCTTTTTCATTGTCAATACGAACAAAGCGTTGGAATCCAGCTGCTCTGCAATAATGTATTGAAAATGCAAATCAAGAGTTGAACGTATACCCTGAAAGCGGAAACCCCAAGCCTTCCCCTGGGAGGGGAAGGTGGCCCGCAGGCCGGATGAGGTTGAGGCTGGAGGGATAAAACAGAGACGGTATATAACTCGAAGTCTCGACCTCATCCGCCTCGCTTCGCTCGGCACCTTCCCCTCCCAGGGGAAGGCTTGACTCTCGCCCGTCAGATTCCCTGTTTTTTCTAGACGCATATGGTTTTAGATCTTACATACAGGGGCGGCTGTCAACTCTTGATTCGCATTGTCAATTGTCAATTGTCAACTGTCCATTGTCCTAAAGCCACAGGTATTCCATAAACCTTGGCACCTGTTTTTCCCAATCCGCCTCACAGTGGCGGCCGCCCTCCTGGCAGTAGAGAGTTGCCATGGCGTGCTTTTTCCAGAACCCCTCCGCAATCTCCCGGTTGGCCAGGGCCGTGGGGTTCATTTTGCCCACCATTTTGCTCTCTTCCGTGCCCCAGCTCAGGTAAACCCGGGTATCCGGGTCAATTTCCTTGATTTCGGACAGCAGCTGCTTCCAGCAAAGCCTTATGGCGCTGCTGAGGCAGGCGGCCTTGGAAAAGGTCCCGTTGTATTTTGCCGCGGCATAGATGGCCATAAGCCCGCCCATGCTGGAGCCCGCGATGCCCGTGGCCTCCCGGAAGGGGTATGTGCGGAAATTGCCGTCCACCCAGGGCTTGACCTCACGGACGATCCAGTCCATGGTTTCCTTCCCCATGCCGTGGATCTCCCCCAGATTGCCGCTGCGGACGTCATAGGGGCAGTATTCGTCCAAGCGCTCCCGGTCCTCGTGGCCGCATTCCATGCCCACAACGATCATCTTTTTCTGCCAGCCGTCCAGGAAACGCTCCAGCCCCCAGCACTTGCCGTAGGTGGCGTCGGAATCCCGGAACAGGTTGTGGCCGTCAAAGAAATACATAACGGGATAGGCCTCCCCGCTATGGTCATAGTCGTTGGGCAGATAGATGTGGAGCGTCCGGTTCCTGTCTTTCGGGGAATAGTTGAATGGCTGCTGAATGATCACAGCCCATCACCTCACGCTTCGTATTTGGGTTCGCAGGTCAGGTTCACGCCCAGGCGGCGGAACATGTTCATATCCACGCCGGACAGCAGCACGGAGGAATGGACCTCGCAGCCCCGGAGCTTGCTCAGCTGCTCCATGGCCATTTCCGCCGTGGGATTGGTAGCCGCGCTGATGGACAGGGCGATAAGGGTCTCGTCCGTATGGAGCCGGGGGTTCCGGTTGCCCAGGTGGTCCACCTTCAGATGCTGAATGGGATCCAGGACGGCCGGGGCGATCAGGTGCAGTTCGTCGGGGATGCCGGCCAGGGTTTTCAAAGCGTTCAGCAGCAGAGCGGAGGAAGCGCCCAGCAGCTCGGAGGTCCGACCCGTGACGATCCTTCCGTCCGGCAGCTCCATGGCGGCGGCGGGCGCGCCGGTCATCTCGGCCCGGGCCAGAGCCGGGGCGATGACCAGCCGCTCTTCGGGCTTCACGCCGGCTTTCTTCATCAGCATTTCCAGCTTGAAGACCACATCATCGGCCACCTTGCCCTTCTTCTGATCGTCCAGGGCGGTATAGTACCGGCGGATGATCTCCTGCCGGGAGGCAAAGCAGGCGGCCTCGTCGTCAATGATGCAGTTGCCCACCATATTCACGCCCATATCCGTAGGGGACTTATAGGGGCAGTAGCCCAGGATCTTCTCAAAAATGGCCACCAGCACCGGAAACGCCTCCACATCCCGGTTGTAATTCACGGTGGTAACGCCGTAAGCTTCCAGATGGAAGGGGTCGATCATGTTCACATCGTTCAGGTCTGCGGTAGCCGCCTCATAGGCCAGGTTCACGGGATGGTTCAGCGGCACGTTCCAGATGGGGAAGGTTTCAAACTTTGCGTAGCCCGCGGTATTGCCCCGCTCATGCTCGTGGTAGAGCTGGCTCAGGCAGGTGGCCAGCTTGCCGCTGCCGGGGCCGGGGGCCGTTACCACTACCAAAGAGCGGGTCGTCTCGATATAGTCGTTCTTGCCGAAGCCCTCCGGGCTGACTACGAAGGAGGTATTGGAGGGGTAGCCCTCAATGGCGTAATGGTGGTAGACTTTTACCCCCATGCCCTCCAGCCGGGCCTGGAATGCCTTGGCGGCGGTGTTGTCATGATACCTTGTAAGCACCACGCTGGAGACATAAAGCCCGAAGTTCCGGAAGATATTGATAAGGCGGATCACGTCCAGGTCATAGGTAATGCCCAGATCGCCCCGGATCTTGTTTTTCTCGATGTCGCCGGTGTTGATGGCAATGACCATCTCCACGTGCTCCTTCAATTGCAGGAGCATCCGCAGCTTGCTGTCGGGCTGAAAGCCCGGCAAAACCCGGGACGCGTGGTTGTCGTCATACAGCTTGCCGCCGAACTCCAGGTACAGCTTGCCGCCGAACTGGGAAATGCGCTCTTTGATATGCTCCGACTGCATTTGCAGGTATTTTTCATTGTCAAACGCCTTGTGAACCATGATAGCCGCCTCTTTCAAGTCAAAATCAGTCAGGCTACATTATAAGGGATTTCCGGTCGAAACGCAAGGGCGGCGGGCATGGAAATTTTGGACTTATCCAAGCAGGACCCAGCCGTTCTTTTCCTCGTCCCAGAACATTTCGCTGAAAGCTTCCTCATCGCAGACCCGCAGCACATCCTCCATGCCCCAGATGACCTTCATCCGGGCGAATTCCGCTCGTGTCACCCAGAACACCCGGCCCTCCTCAGAAGGCTTCAGCGTTCCGGTAAATGTCTCTGCCTTATAGAGCATGACCAGGAACCGGCTGCCGTCCTCTTCCATCCAGTCCTTGACGCCCCGGAGCCTGGGGTGGGAAACGGTCAGCCCCGTCTCCTCCCGCATCTCCCGGATCACGGCCGCCTCCATGGATTCCCCCGGCTCCACATGGCCGCCGGGGAAGCAGATGCCGCAGCCCACCTTTTCCTCCACCAGAATTTTATCGCCGTCGCAGATCACGCAGATATTGGTGATCTCCGCCGGAACGGTTCGTTTTGACATATGTTACCTTCTTTCTGAACCGAAAAAACAGGTATCCGGAGAACCGAATACCTGTTTGGAAAGCATTTGGGATTACACCAGCTCGATGACAGCCATCTCGGCTGCGTCGCCCCGACGCTCGCCGGTGCGGGTCACTCTGGTGTAGCCGCCGTTGCGGTCAGCGTACTTGGGAGCGATCTCCTTGAACAGCTTGTGCGCAACGTCTTCCTTGGTGATGAAGGACAGAGCTCTGCGGTAAGCGGCCAGGTCGCCCTTCTTGCCCAGGGTAATCATCTTTTCAACCACAGGCTGCACTTCCTTAGCACGATAGAAGGTGGTTTCCATCTTGCCGTTTGCCAGCAGATCAGTGACCTGCTGACGCAGCAGGGCCTTTCTCTGTGCGCTGGTCTTGCCCAGCTTACGAGTGCCAAACATTCGCGTTTCCTCCTCTTTAAGCGTTAGTTGTTGCTGCCAGAATCTTCACTGGCCAGGGACAGGCCCATCATTTCCAGCTTCTTCTGAACTTCGTCCAGGGACTTCTTGCCCATGTTACGGACCCGCATCATATCCTCGCCGGTCTTGTCGATCAGATCGGCAACGGTATTGATGTTGGCGCGCTTCAGGCAGTTGAAGCTCCGGACGGACAGATCCAGCTCGTCGATGGTCATGGAGAGCTTTGCGTCCGGATGGTCGGCCACCTTTTCCACAACCGTGGAGCTGCTGGTAACGGCGTCGCTCAGGTTGGTGAAAACAGTCAGGTGGTCGCTCAGGATCTTTGCGCCCAGGGACACGGCGTCCTTTGCGGAGATGGTGGAATCTGTCCAGACCTCAAGGGTCAGTTTGTCGTAATCGGTTCTGTCACCGACACGAGTGGGCTCCACAGTATAATTCACCTTGGTAACAGGGGAATAGATGGAGTCAATGGGAATCACGCCGATCACGGTCTGGGGTGTCTTGTTCCGGTCAGAGGAAACATAGCCCCGGCCCTGGGAAAGTGTGATCTCCATGTTGAAAGTGGCGTCCTCGCCCAACGTGCAAATATGCAGGTCGGGATTCAGGATCTCAACATCCGCGTCAGCCTTGATATCGCCGGCGGTCACTTCGCAGGGACCGACCGCATCGATATGCACGGTCTTGACTCCGGGGGTGTGCAGCTTGGGGATGATCCGCTTCACTGCCAGCACGATCTCGGTAACATCCTCGGTAACGCCGGGGATGGTGGAGAATTCATGCTGTACACCCTGGATTTTTACAGAGGTGGCAGCGTAGCCGGGCAGGCTGGACAGAAGAATCCGTCTCAGGGAGTTGCCCAGGGTCATACCGTAGCCGCGCTCCAGAGGCTCTACGACATACTTGCCGTAAGAGGGATCCTCGGCGGAATCAAAGCAGCTGATACGGGGCTTTTCAATTTCTACCATGAATCAAAACCCTCCTTAAGTGGGTGGGGAGCAAGCTCCCCACGATAGCTTTGCGTACGAACAGGGTCAGAGGATTACTTGGAGTACAACTCGACGATGAGATGCACAGCGATATCGAAGTCGATATCGGCCTTGGTAGGCATCGCAATGACCTTGCCCTGGAGGGTGTTCTTGTCACGGTCCAGCCACTTGGGGGCAGCAACAAAAGCGTCGTCTTCCTTCAGCTTCTTGAAGAAGGCGTTGGAAGCGCTCTTTTCGGAAACAGCGATCACGTCGCCGGACTTCACCAGATAGCTGGGGATGTTGACCCGGCTGCCGTTGACGGTGAAGTGGCCATGGTTCACCAGCTGACGGGCCTGACGGCGGGAGTTGGCGAAGCCCAGGCGGTAAACCACATTGTCCAGGCGGCGCTCAACCAGGGTCAGCAGGTTTTCACCGGTGTTGCCCTCGGCACGAGCGGCCTTGTCGTAGTAGTTCCGGAACTGCTTTTCCTGGATACCATATACGAATTTGACCTTCTGCTTTTCGGTCAGCTGAGTGGCGTACTCAGACTTCTTTGCTCTTCTCTGGCCGCCGGGGTTCTTGTTGGAAGTCTTGGAATAACCCATCGCGGCAGGAGAAACGCCCAGCGTTCTGCAACGCTTCAGCACGGGCTGCATATTCTTAGCCATTTCGCAAAATTCCTCCTATACCTAAATCAGACTCTGCGTCTCTTGGGGGGACGGCAGCCATTGTGAGGAATGGGGGTGACGTCCTTGATCATAACAACTTCCAGACCGGCGGTCTGCAGGGCGCGGATCGCGGCCTCACGTCCCTGGCCGGGGCCCTTCACGTAAACCTCAACGGTCTTCAGGCCATGCTCCATAGCGGCCTTGGCAGCGGTCTCAGCCGCGGTCTGGGCAGCGTAGGGAGTGGATTTCCGGGAACCACGGAAGCCCAGTCCGCCGGAGGAAGCCCAGGACAGGGCATTGCCCTCCAGATCAGTGATGGTGACCATGGTGTTATTGAAGGAGGAGCGGATATGTGCCGCACCCTTCTCGACGACTTTGCGCTCGCGACGGCGCTTAACAACCTTCTTAGTAGCTTTGGTAGCCATTTACATATCCCTCCTTACTTCTTCTTGTTTGCGATGGTCTTCTTGGGGCCCTTGCGGGTACGGGCGTTGGTCTTGGTGCGCTGACCGTGAACGGGCAGGCCACGGCGATGGCGCAGGCCGCGGTAGCAGCCGATCTCGCTGAGACGCTTGATGTTCATAGCGGTCTCACGGCGCAGGTCGCCCTCGATGATATAATGATGCTCGATGGCTTCACGAAGCTGCGCTTCCTGCTCCTCGGTCAGGTCCTTCACGCGGACATCAGGGCTGATGCCGGTCTTGGCCAGGACCTCAGCCGCCCGGGCGGGTCCAATGCCGTAGATATAGGTCAGGGCAACTTCGATCCGCTTGTCGCGGGGAAGATCAATACCAGAAATACGTGCCATATTCTTTCAGCACCTCCTATTAGCCTTGTCTCTGCTTATGCTTGGGGTTTTCGCAAATTACCATAACGCGACCCTTGCGCTTGATGATCTTACACTTTTCGCACATGGGTTTAACGGACGGTCTTACCTTCATACTGTTTAACCTCCATATGAGAATGGTCTCTCTTAGTTTACTTGCTTCTCCAGGTGATCCGACCCTGTGTCAGATCATAAGGAGACATTTGAACGGTTACCTTGTCACCGGGCAAGATCTTAATGAAATTCATTCGGAGCCTGCCGGAAATGTGTGCCAGAATGGTGTGTCCATTGCCAATGTCCACTTTGAACATTGCGTTCGGCAGTGCATCGGTTACGATGCCCTCAAGTTCAATTACGTCGTCTTTTGCCAAGTCATTAACCTCCCAGGTTGTTTGCTTGCATGGCCCGGCTCAGGGAAGCCAGGTCTCTTCGTAATTCGCCGTTGAGCACTTTGTCGCCGGAACGGATCTTCCCGGCAACTCTGGTCTCAGATCGAAGTACCTTTTCTACGTGTTTGCGTTTTTTCCGCTTGGGCTTTTCCACAGGTCTGTTCTTTCCGTTGACCAGCGTCACATATTGGCCGTCGGTGTCAGCGACATAGAACAGTTCCCCCTGATCTCGGCCCGCCGTGGAGATCACCACGTCCGCAATGGATATGGGGCTCTCTGGGTCCATAGTCAAAGTCCTTCGGTGACGGTGAGTATTTCCGGCTCGCCGTCGGTGATGAGTACAGTATTTTCATAGTGGGCTGCCAGCTTGCCGTCGGCCGTCACCGTCGTCCACTTGTCCTTCAGGACATTTACCTCATAGGTGCCTTGGCACACCATGGGTTCAACGGCGATGACCATTCCGGGCAGCAGTCTCGGCCCCCGGCCGGGATTCCCGAAGTTGGGGACTTCCGGCTCCTCATGCAGCTGCCGCCCTACGCCGTGACCCACGAAAGAGCGGACAACTGAAAAACCGTTAGACTCCACGTACGTCTGTACGGCATGGGAGATATCCTGCACGCGGTTCCCCTTTTTGGCGAAAGCAATGCCTTCAAAGAAGGACTGCTTCGTTACGTCGATCAACCGCTGTGCCTCGGTGCTGATGGCACCGCAGGCAAAGGTAGCCGCACAATCTCCATGAAATCCCTTGTAAAAAGCGCCTACGTCCACGGAGACGATGTCGCCTTCCTTGAGGATGTACCCACCGGGAATACCGTGGATAACCACCTCATTGACGGAGATGCAGGCGCTTGCGGGAAAGCCGTAAAGGCCCAGGAACGAGGGCTTCGCTCCATGGCTGACAATAAAGTCATGCACGGCCCGGTCAATTGCCTTGGTCGATACGCCAGGCTTTACCAGCTCCCCGGCAAGGGAGCGGGCGGCGGAAGTGATCCTGCCCGCCTCGCGCATGGCCTCAATTTCATGAGAATTCTTGATTGTAATCATGCCTTTGCCTCGATTGCTCTGAGGATTTCCTCGTTGGCGCCCTCAATGGACTGGTTGCCGTTGACAGTATGCAGCCGGCCCAGCCTGGCGTAGAAGTCCTTCAGCACCTCCGTAGAAGCGTGATAGACCTCCAGCCGCTTCAGGACGGTTTCGGGAGCGTCATCCTTGCGGATGATCAGCTCGCCGCCGCAGCTGTCGCAGATACCCTCGACCTTGGGGGGCTTGGCGACCACATGATAGCTTGCGCCGCACTTGGAGCAGACCCGACGGCCGCCCATACGCCGCGCGATATCCTGGTCGTCCACCTCGATGGAAACCACATGATCGATACGGACGCCCTTTGCTTCCAGGGCCTCGGCCTGGGCCAGCGTGCGGGGCACGCCGTCCAGGATGAAGCCGTTTTTGCAATCGGGCTGGGCTACCCGCTCCGCGACGATGCCGAGAATCAGCTCGTCGGGAACCAGGTTGCCCTCGTCCATATATTTCTTTGCCTCTTTGCCCAGGTCAGTGCCGTTGGCAATGGCCTCACGAAGCATATTCCCGGTAGAGATGGCGGGGATTGAGAGCTTGGAAACAAGCAGCTCAGCTTGGGTCCCCTTTCCGGCGCCGGGAGCGCCCAGTAGAATGAGATTCATCCTGCCATGCCTCCGCTTAATCCAGGAAGCCCTTGTAGTGCCGCATGAGCATCTGGGCTTCCAGCGCCTTCACGGTCTCCAGGGCAACGCCCACGACGATGATGACGGAGGTGCCGCCGATGGCCAGGTTCCGGACACCGCTCATAAGGTTTCCGGCAACGATGGGCAGCAGGGCCACGATGCCAAGGTACACAGCGCCAAAGACAACGATCTTGTTGATAACCTTCTGGATGAAGTTGGCGGTAGGTCTGCCGGGACGGAAGCCCGGAATGAAGCCGCCGTTCTTGTTCAGGTTATTGGCGATCTCCACAGGATCGTACTGGATCGTGGAGTAGAACCAGCTGAAGAAGAAGATCATCAGGAAGTATATCACGGCATAGAACCAGCTGGAAGAGCTCCACACATTGTCATACCACCAGCCGCTGGTCGTGCCGGTAAAGGCACAGATGGTAGCGGGCAGGGAGCAGATGGACTGTGCGAAGATGATGGGCATAACGCCGGACATGCTTACCTTGATGGGCAGGTTGGTATTCTGGCCGCCGTAGACCTTCCGGCCCACAACGCGCTTGGCATACTGGATCTGGATCCGGCGTTCCGCATCATTGATGAAGATGATGAACAGGACCAGGGCCACCATGCCCACCAGAACGATGATGATCTGCCACCAGACCATGGAGAACAGGGTACCGATCATGCCGGGGATGCCGGAGATGATGTTGGCGAACAGGATCATGGAGATGCCGTTGCCGATACCGAACTCGGTGATCTGCTCACCCAGCCACATCACGAAGGCAGAGCCTGCCGTAAAGGTCAGGATGATGACCATGGCGGGCACAAAGCCCTTCTCGGTGATGATGGAGAAGCCGGAAGCGGTGTAGTTGACGAGCATCTGGTAGTAAGCCCAGCCCATCAGCAGACCCAGGCCCACGGTGGTGTACCGGGTGATCCGGGCGATCTTCTTCTGGCCTTCCTCACCCTCCTCCTTCGCCATCCGCTCCAGGGCGGGAATGGCAATGGTCAGCAGCTGGATGATAATGGAGGCGTTGATGTAGGGCTGAATGCTCAACGCGAAAATCGTTGCTCTGCTGAACGCGGAGCCGGACATTGCGTTGTACAGTCCCAGGATAGTGGAAGACAGCACGCTGTCAAAGTAGTTGGTAAGTGTAGCCGTGTCGATATACGGGACGGGGATAACGTTGCCGGCCCGGTAGATCAGCAGAATGAACAGTGTGAAGATGATCTTCTTGCGAAGCTCGGGGATCTTCCACGCATTCTTGAGGGTCTCTAACACTTACACCACCTCGGCCTTTCCGCCTGCCTGCTCAATCTTTTCCTTGGCAGAAGCAGAGAAAGCGGCGGCCTTAACGGTGAGCTTCTTGGTCAGTTCGCCGCCGGCCAGAACCTTCAGGCCGTAGGGGCACTTGGCAATGATGCCGGCCTCCATCAGAGCGGCTGCGTCCACAACAGCGCCGTCCTCAAAACCATTCAGCAGGCACACATTGACATGGGTCAGAGGCTCTGCGAAAATGTTGTTGAAGCCACGCTTGGGGATACGACGGGCCAGAGGCATCTGGCCGCCTTCAAATCCGGCACGGACCTTGCCGCCGGAACGGGCTTTCTGGCCCTTGTGACCACGGCCGCCGGTCTTGCCGTTGCCGGAACCGATGCCGCGGCCCTTGCGCTTGCCCACGAAAGTGGAGCCCGCGACAGGAGAGAGTTCATGGAGCTTCATTTCTGTTCTCCTCCTTATTCAACTTCTGTTACCTGCAGCAGGTAGCCGATCTGGGCGATCTTGCCGCGGGTCTGGGTGTTGTCCGGCTGGATGGAAGTCTGGCCGATCTTGCGAAGGCCCAGGCTCGCAGCGGTGGCGATGTGCTTTTCCAGACGGCCGTTCAGGCTCTTAACAAGCGTAATTTTCAGGTTTGCCATGTTAATTGCCCTCCTTAACCAACGATTTCTTCCACGCTCTTGCCCCGGATAGCAGCAACCTGCTCAGGAGAACGCAGAGAAGTCAGACCGGCCATGGTGGCCTTGACAACGTTCTGAGGGTTGTTGGAACGCAGGCACTTCGCGCAGATATTCTTGATGCCGACAGCCTCCATAACGGCACGGACAGCGCCGCCGGCGATAACGCCGGTGCCCTCGGGGGCGGGCTTCAGCAGAACGGTGCCGGCACCGAAGATGCCGATCACATCGTGGGGAATGGTGGTTCCGGCCAGGGAAACCTTGACCATGTTCTTCTTGGCATCGGCGATGCCCTTCAGAATGGCCTCGGAGACCTCGGCGGCCTTGCCCAGGCCATAACCCACGGTACCCTTGCCGTCACCAACGACCACCAGAGCGGAGAACTTCATAACACGGCCGCCCTTAACGGTCTTGCTGACACGGTTCAGGTAAACGACCTTCTCAATGAGCTCGGGAGCTTCATTGTTCGGAGTCTTATTGTAAGCCATTTGATTTCCTCCTCTTCCTTAGAACTCGAGGCCGCCCTCGCGGGCACCCTCAGCCAGAGCAGCAACACGGCCATGGAAAAGATAGCCGCCGCGGTCGAAAACGACCTCGCTGATGCCCTTTGCCTTGGCACGCTCTGCCAGGACAGCGCCCACCTTCTTGGCACCTTCGCAGTTGCCGGTGAGACCCTCAAATTCCTTCTCCAGCGTATTGGCGGAAGCCAGAGTAACGCCGTTCACGTCGTCGATGATCTGGGCGTAGATGTTCGCGTTGGAACGGAACACGTTCAGACGGGGACGCTCGGGAGTGCCGGAGATTTTGCCACGAACGCGGACATGCCGCTTCAGGCGCATTGCATTCTTATCAATTTTGCTGACCATTTCGGCACACCTCCATTACTTCTTGCCACCGGTCTTACCAACCTTGCGGCGGATGACTTCGGTGGAGTACTTGATGCCCTTGCCCTTGTAGGGTTCGGGGGGACGCTTGCTGCGGACTTCGGCAGCGAACTGGCCGACAGCCTGCTTGTCAATGCCCTTGATGATGATCTTGTTGGGGGCGGGCACTTCAATGGTGATGCCGGGGATCTCATCCACAAAGACCTCGTGGGAGAAGCCCAGACGCATGACCAGCTGATTGCCCTTCTTCTCGCAGCGGTAGCCAACGCCGTTGACTTCCAGCTCCTTGGAGAAGCCCTTCTCGACGCCCTCGACCATGTTGTGCAGCAGGGTGCGGGTCAGGCCGTGGAGGCTCTTGTGCAGATGCTCCTCGTCGGGACGGTCAACGATCAGCTCGTTGCCCTCGACCTTCAGGATCATGTCGGGATGGAAGGTGTAGTTCAGAGTGCCCTTGGGGCCCTTCACGGTGACGTTGTTGCCTTCGGCAATGTCCACCGTGACGTTTGCCGGAATGATAACCGGCTTTCTACCAATTCTAGACATTTCTGAATCCTCCTTACCAGACGAAAGCCAGGACTTCGCCGCCGATGTGGTTTTCGCGAGCCTTCTTGTCGGTCATAACGCCCTTGGAAGTGGAGACAATGGCGATGCCCAGGCCCTTCAGAACCTGAGGCAGCTCCTCGGCGCCGGCATACACTCTCAGGCCAGGCTTGGAAACGCGGCGCAGGCCGCTGATGACCTGCTGCTTCTTGGCCAGGTACTTCAGAGTGATGTGGATCATGCCCTGGTTGCCGTTGTCAACCACGGTGTAGGACTTAATGTAGCCCTCGTCCAGCAGAATCTGGGCAATCGCCTTCTTCAGGTTGGAAGCGGGGACATCCACGGTTTCGTGCTTTGCAGAATTCGCGTTCCGGATACGGGTCAGCATATCTGCTACGGGATCGGTGATTTGCATGTTTATATCCTCCTTTAAGAAGTTACGGGCTTAACCCGTTAAAGTTTGGGGGTATCCGGGGAATGCGAGGCGCGTACGCGCCCCCATCTTCCCGGGACTTCCCAAATCTTTTCACATTGTTGTCGACCTAAGCGCGCAGATTACCAGCTGGCCTTGCGGACTCCGGGGATCTGGCCCTTGTAGGCCAGCTCGCGGAAGCAGATACGGCAAACGCCGTAGTTGCGCAGGTAAGCGTGGGGTCTGCCGCAGATCTTGCAGCGGTTGTAGCGGCGGGTAGAGAACTTGGGCTCGGCCTGCTGCTTCAGGATCATAGACTTCTTGGCCATTTACGTAATCCTCCTAATCAAGCGGTGAAGGGAGCGCCCAGCTGGGTCAGCAGCTCTTTGGCTTCCTCGTCGGTGGCAGCGGTGGTGCAGATGCAGATATCCATACCACGGATCTTGTCCACCTTGTCGTACTCGATCTCAGGGAAGATCAGCTGTTCCTTCAGACCGAAGGCATAGTTGCCGCGGCCGTCGAAGGAGTTGGGGTTGATGCCGCGGAAGTCGCGGACACGAGGCAGGGCCACGTTGAACAGGCGGTCCAGGAACTCGTACATCTTGTCGCCGCGGAGCGTGACCTTCACGCCGACGGTTTCACCCTCACGGACCTTGAAGTTCGCGACGCTCTTGCGGGCCTTGCAGGTAATGGGCTTCTGGCCCGTGATGGTGGCGATATCCTTGCAGATGGCCTCGATCTCCTTGGCATTGTTCTTGCTCTCGCCGCAGCCGACGTTCACAATCACCTTGTCCAGCTTGGGGATCTGCATAACGCTCTTGTAGCCGAACTTCTTGTTCAGAGCAGGAGCGATCTCAGCGACATAACGGTCTTTCATTCTGTTAGCCATATTTCAAAAGCTCCTTTCTCAGATTTCGGCGCCGCACTTGCGGCAGACGCGGGTCTTCTTGTCGCCGTCCATCTTGTAGCCGACCCGGACGCCCTTGCCGCACTTCTCGCAGTACAGAGCGACCTTGCAGGTACGGATGGGGGTCTCGCGCTTGACAATGCCGCCGGTCTCGCCCTGACGGCGGGGCTTGGTGTGGCAGGTCGCGACGTTGACCTTCTCGACAATGACCTTGTTCTCGCTGGGCATGGCCACCAGGACCTTGCCCTTAACGCCCTTGTCCTTACCGGACAGGACGATAACGGTATCGTTCTTCTTAATATTCATTCTTCGGTTCCCCCTTAGATGACTTCGGGCGCCAGGGAGAGGATCTTCATGAAGTCTCTCTCACGCAGCTCGCGGGCCACCGGTCCAAAGATACGGGTACCGCGGGGATTCTTGTCGTCCTTGATGATGACGGCGGCGTTCTCGTCGAAACGAACGTAGCTGCCATCCTCACGGCGGACGCCCCGCTTGGTGCGGACGATCACAGCCTTGACGACCTCGCCCTTCTTCACAGTGCCGCCGGGAGCAGCCTTGCGAACGGAAGCAACGATGATGTCGCCGATGTTGCCGGTCTTGCGCTTGGAGCCGCCCAGGACACGAATGCAGTGAATTTCCTTAGCGCCGGTGTTGTCGGCAACCTTCAGGTAGCTTTCCTGTTGAATCATTCTCTGCCGACCTCCTTACTTAGCCTTTTCGATAATTCTGACCAGTCTCCATCTCTTGTCCTTGGACAGGGGACGGGTCTCCATGACCTCAACGGTATCGCCGATGCCGCACTCGTTGTTCTCGTCGTGGGCCTTCAGCTTGTAAGTCCGCTTCATGGTCTTCTTGTACAGAGGATGCTGCACGCTGTCCTCGATCGCAACCACAATGGTCTTGTCCATCTTGTCGGAGACAACCTGACCGATTCTGGTTTTCCGGAAAGCTCTGGTATTTTCAGTCATACTTGGTTCCCTCCTCAGACGTTGGTCTCTTTCTCACGAATAATGGTCTTGATGCGGGCAATGTCCTTCTTGGCAGCGGCAAGACGCATGGGGTTGTCCAGCTGGTTGGTGGCATGCTGCATGCGCAGCATGAACAGATCCTTCTTCAGCTCGTCCAGCTTCTTGTTCAGCTCTTCAACAGACAGATTCTTCAGTTCCTTTGCCTTCATCATTATTCACCACCAATCTCAGTTTCTGCTTCCTTGGTGATGATCCGGGTCTTGATGGGCAGCTTGTGCTGCGCCAGACGCAGAGCCTCGCGGGCAACGTCCTCCGTTACGCCGCCGATCTCAAACATCACCTTCTGGTTTTTAACAACAGCTACCCAGCCTTCGGGAGCGCCTTTACCGGAACCCATACGGGTGCCCAGGCCCTTCTTGGAATAAGGCTTGTCGGGGAAAATCTTGATCCAGACCTTACCGCCACGCTTGGTGTAACGGGTCATGGCAATACGGGCAGCTTCGATCTGATTGCCGGTGATCCAGCCGGGCTCCAGAGCCTGGATGCCGAACTCACCGTAGGAAACTTTGTTACCGCGGGAAGCAACGCCGGTCATACGACCACGCTGTACCTTGCGGTACTTTGCTCTTTTGGGCATCAGCATCAGCGGTTACCTCCTTCTCTGCGGGAATTGTTTCTGTCGCCCTGACGGCGGTCGCCGCCCTGCCGACGGTCGCCATTGCGGCGGTCGTTGCGGCGGTCACCACTGCGGCGGTCCCGGCGCTCACGGGGAGCGGGTTCGGGAGCGGCCGCGCGCAGGGTGGTGTTCAGGACCTCGCCCTTGTAGATCCAGACCTTCACGCCGATGCGGCCATAGGTGGTGGCAGCTTCCGCGAAGCCGTACTCGATGTCGGCACGGATGGTCTGCAGGGGGATGGTGCCCTCGTGATAGCTCTCGGAGCGGGCGATCTCAGCGCCGCCCAGACGGCCGCCGCAGGTGACCTTGATGCCCTTGGCGCCCAGACGGGTGGCCTGCTGCATGGCCTTCTTCATGGCCCGGCGGAAGGAGATACGCTTCTCCAGCTGCTGGGCGATGTTTTCAGCAACCAGCTGCGCGTTCAGGTCGGGAGACCGGACCTCAACGATGTTCAGGTTCACGCTCTTGCCCAGCTTGGCTTCCACGTCCTTGCGCAGATTCTCGATCTCGGCGCCGGCCTTGCCGATGACAACGCCGGGACGGGAGCAGTGAATGTTGATCTTCACCTTGCCGTTGGCGCGCTCGATCTCGATCTTTGCAACGCCTGCCGCGTACAGCTTGTTCTTCAGATACTTACGGATGTTGTAATCTTCAACGACCAGGTCGCCGACCTTCTCCTCGCGGGCGTACCAGTGGGAATCCCAGTCCTTGATTACGCCAACACGCAGTCCATGGGGATTAACTTTCTGTCCCATAGCTACCTCCTGATTAAGCCTTCTCGCTCACACCGATGGTGATGTGAGTGGTTCTCTTATTGATCCGAACGAAACCACGACGGGATGCGATGCGGCCGCGCTTCAGGATGGGGCCGGGGTTAGCGATCGCAGTGGAGACGTACAGGTTCTCAGCGTTCATTTCGTGATTGTGCTCGGCGTTTGCCACGGCGCTCTTCAGCAGCTTGGCCATAGGCTCGCAGGCGGCCTTGGAGGTGTGGCTCAGGTACGCAGCAGCGGTCTTGACGTCCTGACCCCGGATCATGTCGCAAACCAGCTTGACCTTACGGGGAGACATGCGGACGTACTTTACATGTGCGAATGCTTCCATATTCGTACCTCCTTACTTGGCATTGGCGGTCTTGCTGCCAGAGTGACCACGGAAGGTCCTGGTAGGCACGAACTCGCCCAGCTTGTGGCCGACCATATCCTCGGTGATATAGACGGGAACATGCTTACGGCCGTCATGGACGGCAATGGTGTGACCAACGAAGGAGGGGAAAATGGTGGAGGCTCTGGACCAGGTCTTCAGAACCTTCTTTTCACCGGCCTTGTTCAGCTCTTCAACGCGCTTGTACAGCTCAGGAGCTACGAAAGGGCCCTTTTTGATACTTCTGCTCATTTCATTTCCTCCTTACTTGCTGTTTCTGCGCTTGATGATGAACTTGTTGGTGGGGTTCTTGCCCTTCCGGGTCTTATAACCCATAGCAGGCTTGCCCCAAGGCGTAACAGGGCCGGGACGGCCGATGGGCGCGCGGCCCTCGCCGCCGCCGTGAGGATGGTCATTGGGGTTCATGACGGAGCCGCGGACGGTGGGACGGATACCCATATGGCGGGTACGGCCGGCCTTGCCGATGTGGACGTTCTCATGATCCAGATTGCCAACCTGGCCGATGCAGGCGGTGCAGTTCATACGGACATAGCGGACTTCGCCGGAGGGCAGACGGACCTGAGCCAGGTCGCCTTCCTTCGCCATCAGCTGGGCAGCCGCGCCGGCGGACCGGACCAGCTGCGCGCCGTGGCCGGGCTGCAGCTCCACATTGTGGATCACAGTACCCACGGGGATGTTGGCGATGGGCAGGCAGTTGCCGGGCTTGATATCCGCGGCGGCGGAGGAGACCACCTTGTCGCCGGCCTTCAGGCCGTAGGGAGCCAGGATGTAGCTCAGGGTCTCGTCCTCGTACTTGATGAGGGCAATGAAAGCGGAGCGGTTGGGATCGTACTCAATGCGCTGCACAGTAGCGGGCATGTCCAGCTTCTGACGCTTGAAGTCGATCACGCGGTACTTGCGCTTGTTGCCGCCGCCGCGATGGCGGACGGTGATGTGACCATAGCTGTTGCGACCCGCATTCTTCTTGAGGCTCTCAACCAGGCTACGCTCAGGTTTTGCCTTCTTATCTACGCCGTCGAAAGCGGAAACGGTCATGTTTCTGCGGGACGGGGTATAAGGCTTAAAAGTTTTAATAGCCATTTGCGTTTCTCTCCTTTATTGAGATTGGTTAGACCATGCCTTCGAAGAACTCGATGGTCTTGGAATCGGGGGTCAGGGTGACCATAGCCTTCTTGTAGGCGGCCCGCTTGCCGGCGGGATAGGCGCCGGTGCGCTTGACCTTACCCTGCATCCGAACGGTGTTGACCTTGGCGACCTTCACACCGAAAGCCTGCTCGACGGCAGCCTTGATCTCGGTCTTGTTGGCGTCCACGTCAACCATGAAGACGTACTTCTTATCAGCCACAGCCTCCATGGACTGCTCGGTGATAACGGGTCTTCTGATGATGTCATAAGCGTTCTTCATTACGCGAATACCTCCTGGATCTTCTGGAGTGCGGCCTGGTCAACAACCAGCTTGTCGGCGTGCAGCACGTCGTAGGTGTTCAGCAGGTTGGCGAAGGTCACTTCGCAGCCCTCGATGTTCCGGCCGGAACGGACAACGTTCTGGTCAGCGGCAGCGGTGACGACCAGGGTCTTGGAGGTGCAGCCCACAGCGTTCAGGAAGGCCGCGAAGGTCTTGGTCTTGGGGGCGTCCATCTTGATCTCGTCGATCACGACCACATTCTGCTCGGAAGCCTTGGCGGACAGAACGCTCTTCAGAGCCAGCCGCTTGGCCTTCTTGTTCAGGGTGTAGCTGTAATCCCGGGGCTTGGGGGCAAACACGATGCCGCCGTGGGTCCACTGGGGCGCGCGGGTGCTGCCCTGACGAGCCCGGCCGGTGCCCTTCTGCTTCCAGGGCTTCCGGCCGCCGCCGGAGACCTCGGCGCGGGTCAGAGCGCTCTGAGTGCCCTGCCGCAGGTTGGCCAGATGGTTCTTGACCACTTCGTGGACGACAGCGCCGTTGGGATCAACGCCAAACACAGCTTCGGGCAGTTCGATCTCGCCAACCAGCTTGCCGGACATATTGTAAACATTCGTCTTAAGCATGATTTAAGATCTCCTTTCCTTAGCCTCTTGCGGAAGCCTTCTGGGGATTTCTGCCGGAAGCCTTCTGCGGGTTCTTGCTGATGCCGGTCTCCACGTTCTTGACGCGGTTGTTCTTCACGGTGTTGCGGATATAAACAAGACCGCCCTTGGGGCCGGGGATGGCGCCGCGGATAACGATCATGTTCAGCTCTGCGTCCACCTTCACCACATCCAGATTCTCGATGGTGACCTGCTCGCAGCCCATCTGGCCTGCGCCGATCTTACCCGGGAAAATGCGGGACTGGTGGGAAGATGCGCCCATGGAGCCTGCGTGACGGTGGACAGGGCCGCCGCCGTGGGTCATGGGAGTACGGCCTGCGCCATAGCGCTTCACAACGCCCTGGTAGCCGTGGCCCTTGGTGATGCCGGTAACGTCGATCTTGTCGCCGGCAGCGAAGGTGTCAGCCTTGATTTCGTCGCCGACGTTCATGTCAGCAGCGTCCTCCAGCTTGAACTCCTTCAGGTACTTCTTGGGGGCAACGCCAGCCTTCTTCAGGTGGCCTGCCTCGGGCTTGCTCAGCTTGTGCTCCTTGATGTCGCCAAAGCCGAGCTGGACGGCGGTGTAGCCGTCGGTCTCAACGGTCTTCTTCTGGGTAACGACGCAGGGACCTGCTTCCACAACGGTAACAGGAATGACCTTGCCGCTCTCATCGAAGATCTGGGTCATGCCCACTTTTTTGCCGATGATTGCTTTTTTCATGGTTGCGTTTTCTCCTTTTTAGGTTATTGGTTGACAGCGCATTGGGGACGCCGCCAACATGACCCGTCCGCCCGATGCCAGACAGTGCGGGCAGCGGTAAAAGCCGGATAGAATGTCAGGCTTTTACAGCTTTATCTCTATCTCAACGCCGGCGGGCAGATCCAGGCTCATCAGAGCCTCAATGGTCTTCTGGCTGGGGTTGAGGATATCGATCAGTCTCTTGTGGGTTCTGCGCTCAAACTGCTCCCGGCTGTCCTTGTTGACGTGCGGGGAACGCAGGATGGTGACTACCTCTTTCTTGGTAGGCAGAGGGATGGGGCCGGAAACCTGAGCGCCGTTGCGCTTCGCGGTTTCAACGATCTTTGCCGCGCTGGAGTCGATCAGCTGGTGATCGTAAGCCTTCAGCCGAATGCGGATCATCTGGTTTGCCATGTTGTTGTTTCCTCCTTGATGTAACGTACTCAGTTTGCGTAACGTCTGGGTACGGTCGAACTGACTGTTCACGCTTCCGTGCGTATCACTTCGGGCCATGAAAATAGGCCGACAAGCGCCGACCATTCCCCTGTCCCGGCGATATACGCCAGCGTAACAGAAGCAGTTCAGCCGCCCGATGACCGGACATACTCCGCGGAAGTTACCGCCTTTCGGCGCAATCTCCCGCATCATCGCATAGCTGTGCGCAGTTTCCCCGCACAACCTGAGATATGATACCATTTCCATCCCCATTTGTCAAGAATTTTTTCAGAGTTTTTTACAAAAATTTGTCCCTGTTTTTGGGCAAAGGGGAGAAAATCAAAATTGACAATGCGAATCAAGAGTTGAAAAGTTTGAAAAACATAGCTGTGGCAATAGGCCAGCGCTGGAACGTACAAAGGAAGCCGTTTGGATGTGAAACCTGGAATTCATCCACTGAAAGAAAGATTCAATCGGCTGTCGGCGTGAGCTGACTGCTGTTGAATGTGCGTCACCGGACTTCAAAGTATCACCCTTCTTCTGCTTCCTTGGCGTTATGACTTTAATTCCGTATTGCTTTTTCAGAAAATCAGCCCATTCGGCATCGC
Source organism: bacterium (assembly GCA_963661735.1). Classification (GTDB taxonomy): domain Bacteria; phylum Bacillota; class Clostridia; order Oscillospirales; family Oscillospiraceae; genus Faecousia. Next base: position 45,780 of record CAVLCF010000020.1, read on the forward strand.
AGTACGCCTTATCTGCCAGCAGCCAACCGCTGTGGGTTGGTGGAGAATTCAGAAACATCATTTTTGCGGCAGTCAAGTCAAAAATGGAAGCCTTTGAGATCATAAGCGCTTCCGAAACGGGTAAAGAACCAGGCTTTCGGATGACAATTGCGTGGAGTTTTACTCCGTAGTAATACTCTTTCCTGGAAGAATTATAACTTTTATCGCAATAATCCCCAGCAACTTTAGCGGTGCCGGATCGTGCTTGCTTTGCGAGAATAATTGGGCAGGAATCTACGATATATTGAACGGATTCCTCAAAATTTGCGCAAAGCATCCCTGACCAAATTTCAGACAGTGCCTGGAAAGCTGGGACAAGATTGTTCAGCCGTCTGCAAAAGGCCTGATAGCTGGGCAGATCCGGGAACCAGTCATGCCAGTAATCACGGATAAAGTTATAAACGTCTTTCCGCGTCAACCGTCCTTCCAATTTGCCCCACAGGTATGCCGTGATACACTCCTCATCCGAAAATTTGGGGAAACGATTGTTGCTAAGGCGTTGCATTCTTTCTTCGATTGTGCTATGATTGTCACAGACGGTGCAATATAGCATGATGAGATTTGTTTGTTTCACACCTTACATTCTCGGCTATATTGCATCGTTTTTCAACTACTTTTTCAATTTCAACTATTGATTCGCATTGTCAATTGTCAATTGATTACCTTGCCCGCAGTTCCCAGAACGCTACGGCGCTGGCGGCGGCGACGTTCAGGGAATCCACACCGTGGTACATAGGGATCTTTACGGTATAGTCGCAGGCGGCAATGGTGTTCTGTGCAAGGCCGTCTCCTTCCGTGCCCAGGACAACGGCAAGTTTTTCCTGCTGCCGCAGAATGGGATCGTCAATGGACCGGCTGTCGTCCGTCAGAGCCATGGCGGCGGTGGCGAAGCCTGCATTTTTCAGGATCTCCGGCCAATTTTCCGGTACATAGGCCCAGGGCACCTGGAACACCGTGCCCATGCTCACCCGGGCGCTGCGGCGGTACAGCGGGTCCGTGCAGCCGGAGGTCAGCAGCACCGCCTCCATGCCCAGAGCGGCTGCGCTGCGGAAAATGGCCCCTACGTTTGTGGGGTTCATGACGTTTTCCAGCACCGCCACCCGGCGGCAGGACCCCAGGATCTCCTCCGGGCTGGGCTGCCTGGGCCGCAGCATGGCGCAGAGCATGCCCCGGGTCAGCTGAAAGCCCGTGAGCTGGGTAAGTACAGACATTTCCGCCGTGTACACCGGCACATCCCCGCACCGGGCGATGGCCTCCTGAGCCTCCTCGTTGCAGTGGCTCCGCTCCACCAGCAGGGAAACGGGCCTGCATCCCGCGTCCAAAGCCCTGCAAATGACCTTGGGACTCTCGGCAATAAACATGCCCTTTTTCGGCTCGAAGCGATTTAAAAGCTGTGCCTCCGTCAGCCGGGCGTACACATCCAGCTCCGGTGCGTTGAAATCCGTGATTTCCGTAAAGTGAATCATGGTATTCTCCAAACATTTCTTCATAATTTTACCGCAAGAAAACCAAACCAGCAAACCGGCGTTTGCCGCGCCCCTTGGCTCTCCCTATGGGAGAGCTGTTACGGCGGAAACGCCGTGACTGAGAGGGCTGCGATGCCGATTCCGCCACTGATACCCTCTCAGTCGTGCTGCGCACGCCAGCTCCCCCAGAGGGGGAGCCAAGGGGACGTTCTGATAAATCCCGATTTATTGAATTGATACTCAGTATAGCACACACG
>CAVLCF010000021.1:0-72278 GCA_963661735.1 bacterium
CCAAATAATACAATTTATTCTTCATTTCTCTATTGACATCACACCATTAGACTTTTACCGCATGCCCGCGATCAGGCTCTCCGCCTGTTCCTGGGCCGCCTGGAAGCTGGAGGGAATGTCCTTGCCGGACAGGTTTACATCCGTCAGAAGATTGCTGACCACCGTCCACATGACGTCCATCTCAGGGATATTGGGCATAGGTACGGCAATTTCCGCCGTCTGCCGCATGGCCTGGACCAGGGTGTCCTCCGCGACCCGGGAATCCTCGTAGCAGGCGCTGTTGGCCGGGGCGCAGCCGCTGGCCAGGGCCAGAGAGGTGCCGATTTCCGGCTTTGCCAGCGCCCCGAGCAGTTCCTTCACCGCGGCAGTTTTCTTTTCGGCGGCGGCCTTCAGAACGTGTACGCCCTGGACGCCGGAGTAGGGAGCCAGAGCAAGCCCGGTTTCATCCACAGTGGGCATAGGGGCAATGCCAAGGTCGATCCCGGCCTCTCGGGCGGAGGGAACCATCCAGGGGCCGCCGATGGTCGCGTCCGCCTTTCCCTCCAGAAACAGAGTATTGACGGTATTGTATTCCGTCTCCCCCGGCATGAGCCCCACGAATTTGAGATGATAGGCAAGGGCATCCTGAACGGCCTGGGCATCCGGGAAGGGGGTTCCGTCACTGTCAATGATGGAGCCGCCGAAGCCATGGATCCAGGCGGCGGAATAATAGGCGGTGCTGTGCTGTTCCACAAAGCCATAGCGGCCCCGGCCCGTATTGTTTTCCATATAGCTGTAGAGTTCTTCGGTGGTGGCGGGGACCTCGTTGTCCTGCATATAGCGGCGGTTGTACATAAACAGCAGGGTCTCAAAGTACAGCGGCAGCTGATACAGGGTATCCTTGTAGGTGGCCGCCTGGAGGGTCATTGGAAGAAAATCATCCAGAGTCCCCGCCTCCAGCAGGGGCTCTATGGGAGCCAGAATGCCCATTTCCGCAAAAACGCCGATTTTATCGTGAGCAAACAGGAACAGGTCCGGCGCGGCGGAGGGATCGTTGCCCACCAGCTTCAGGGAATCCGTCAGGCTGGTCTTCTTTTCAAATTGGATGTCCAGGTCCGGCACGGCCCGGGAAAGGTACTCGGACAGGGCCGAGATCACCGCGTCCTCCTTGTCGTGCCAGATGACCAGCTTGTTCGCGTCCGCGCCGGCCGTTCCGCCGCTGCCGCAGGCGGTCAGACTCAAAAGCATTGCGGCGCACAAAAGCAGACTGAAAAACCGTTTCATAAATGCCTCCTCAGATAGACCGTCAGCGGGTACACGGCAGCCGTGTACCCGCCGGGGATACGGTAATTTTAACCCTTTTTCTTCTTTCCGACAAGGGCCGCGCCGCCGCCGATCACAACGACTGCCGCGGCAATGCCGGCAATCAGGCCGGTGCTGCTGCTCTTGGCTGCCTCCTGGGGCGCTTCCATGGCAGCGGGGGCGGTGGTTTCGGGGGCCTCGGTGGTCTCCGGTGCAGCCGCCTGGGCAGGCTCCTCATAGGAAACCTGGGCGTTCTCGGCGTCCGCTACCACGATCCAGACATCCTTGCCGGTGTCCACGGACAGGTCGGTGGTCTGTACCGTGCCCTCGTTGGCATTGATGATAATGGAGTTGACCCAGCCGGGGACCTGGATGGTGTACCAGTCGCCGTCCTTGGTCAGGGCCTCGCCGGGCCAGGCGGAGAAGGCGTTGGTGCCGTCCGGCGCGGACCAGGCCCAGCAGCTGGGATCGGCCCAGTCCTCGGGAACCTGGGCGTGAACGGTAACATCGTCTACCGCCTTGTCGGGATCCTCATAGCTCAGATCGTAGGTCAGGTCTTCATAGACAGTGAGCCACAGCTCCTTGCCTTCAACGCTGATGTCCTCGGTCTGCACGGTGCCCTCATTGCCGTTGATAATGACGGAGTTGATCCAGGTGGGGGCCTTGCAGGTGAACCAGCCGTTGTCTCCCTCAACCATAGCCTTGCCGGGCCAGTTTTCAAAGGCATTGGTGCCGTCCGGGGCAGACCAGGCCCAGAGGCTTACGGTCTTCCAGGACAGGGGTACGTAGGCATGTACCACAAATTTCTCCACATAGGCAGGGATCTCGCCCCGCAGCTGGGCCTCGTAGGAAACGGCCGCGGTCTGGTCCTCCGCCACGGTGATCCAGACCTCTTTTCCGGCCTCTACAACGATGCCGTCGGTCTGAACGGCCTTGTCCGTACCCTGGTTGGCGTTGACGATCACATTCTGCACAAAGCCGGGTACATAGGTGTAGTACCAGCCCTCCGCCAGCGCTTCCATCTCCTCGCCAGGCCAGGCGGCAAAGGCATTGGTGCCGTCATCGGCCCAGGCCCACAGATTGGGCGTACCCCAATCCTCCGGTACCTGAACGACCACGGGGATCATGGTTTCCTCCTCTGCCGTATCCGCAAAGGCCGTCATGGACAGCACGCCCAGCAGCACGGCGGACAGCAGAACCGCAACTATCTTTTTCATGGTTTACCCTCCTGTATTTTTGTCGGTAAGCCCAATATAGCATCCGCGTTTCCCGCCGTCAACGGAGGATTGCGAAAGCAGTTTCATTATGGAATATAGGTATTTTGCTTAGATTTATGTCTCTGTTTTTGTGCAAAATATCCTTAAAACTTGCTGTTCACTTTGATATTTATTTGCAAAGCGCTCTTTCTTATTTATTTCAAAAAGAAACTATTTTCTCATTTTGTTTCCGGAACCGGGAAGCGCAGTGGATGCGCCGGATATCCAAGAAAGGACAGCGCGTATTTCCCGGTCCGCTCCGGGAATACGGCAACCGGGTGCCTGGAGCAATTCGCATAATTTCATTTTCTTTTTCCGAAATGGAATTGTACCATGTATCCACAATCCACAAATGCAAAAAATTTCGGCGCACTTTTCTGTAAAGGATTGACAACAGATGGGGGGATGATTATAATGAAGCCTGTCCCCCGGGTGCTTTTACCGGGATTTTACAGAATGGAGGAAACAATGATGAAAAAGTATTTGGCTATGCTTTTGGCCATGGTGATGGTTCTGTCTCTGGCTGCCTGCGGCAGCAAGACGGAGACCCCTGCCGCCACCACCGCCGCGCCCGCGGCCGCTGAAACCACCGCGGCTGCCACGGACGCCCCCAAGGAGGAGAGCAAGTACCCCAGCTATTTTGACGGCATGGACGATCTGATCGCCGCCGCTCAGGCTGAGGGTGAGCTGACGGTCTACGGCTCCTGCGAAGAGGAGTACCTGGCCGCCGCCTGCGAGCACTTCCAGGAAGTGTTCGGCATCAAGGTCAACTATCAGCGTCTGTCCACCGGTGAGGTCCAGGCCAAGATTGAAGAAGAGAAGGGCAACCCCTCTGCTGACGTCTGGTTCGGCGGCACCACCGATCCCTACAACGTGCTGGCCAAGGAAGACCTGCTGGAGCCCTACGCCGCCCAGAACGCTTCCCATCTGCTCAGCGACATGTACAAGGATCCCGACGGCAAGTGGTACGGCATCTACAAGGGCATCCTGGGCTTCATGGTCAACACCGATGAGCTGGCCCGCCTGAATCTGGAAGCTCCCGCCGACTGGCAGGATCTGCTGAAGCCTGAGTACGAAGGTCTGATCTGGCTGTCCAACTACAATACCGCCGGCACCGCCAAGCTGGTCATCAACACCATGATCCAGAAGTACGGCCACGACGAAGGCATTCAGTACCTGGTAGACCTGGACAAGAACATTGAAGTCTACACCAAGTCCGGCTCCGGCCCCTCCAAGAACGTGGGCACCGGCGAGTGCGTCATCGGCATCGGCTTCCTGCATGACGGCATTACCCAGATCGTGGACAACGGCTACACCAACGTGGAGCTGGTGATTCCCTCCAGCGGCACCTCCTTCGAGGTCGGCGCTACCGCTATGTTCAAGGGCGCTTCCCACTCCAACGCCGCCAAGCTGTGGATCGAGTACGCGCTGTCCCCCGAGTGCGTGAACCTGGCTGCCAACAACGGCTCCTACCAGTTCCTGGTCATCGACAATGCCACCCAGCCCGAGGTCGCCATGCAGTTCGGTCTGGATCCCGACAACGTCATGGACTATGACTTCGAGGATGCCAAAAACAACATCGGCACTTATGTCGAGGAGGTTATGAACGCTCTGAACGCCGGCGGCGCTGACACCGGTGCAGACCGCTTCAAGACCGAGTAAATTCCAATAGCCGAGGGGTTGCTAAGAAAGGGTGTCATTGCGAACCAGTGACCGTGTCACTGGTTCGCAATGACAACGACTTTTTTTAGCAGCCCCTCTCTTTTCAAAAACACAAGGAGGACCCGCCTATGGCTAAGAACCAAAGCGCGGCGCTGGACCGGAAGAAGCTGATGGCTGACCCCATCCTGATGACCACCATTGTCGTGCTGATCGCATTTTTAACATTGTTTATCCTCTATCCCCTGGCCATTCTGCTGGTGGACAGCTTCGTGGGAGACGGCAGCCTCAGCTTCAGCGTGTTCCAGCGCATTTTTGCCATGCCCACCTTCACCCGCGCCATCACCAATACGCTGAAAGTGGGCTTCCTGGTGGGCATTCTCTCCACACTGGTGGGTCTGCTGTTTGCCTATGTGGAAGTGTATGTGAAGATGGACAAATTCGTGGGCGGCCTGTTCAAGGTCGTGTCCATGCTGCCCGTGGTTTCGCCCCCCTTTGTGCTGAGCCTTTCCATGATTATGCTCTTCGGCAAGGCCGGCATCATTACAAGATTCCTTCTGAAGATCTATGACAACAGCGTCTACGGTTTCTGGGGCATCGCCGTGGTCCAGACGCTGACCTTCTTCCCCGTGTGCTACATGATGCTGAAGGGTCTGCTGAAAAACATTGACCCCTCCCTGGAGGAGGCCTCCCGGGATATGGGCGCTTCCCGCTGGAAGGTATTCACCAGCGTGACCCTGCCTCTGCTGCTGCCGGGTCTTGGCAACGCGTTTCTCGTGACCTTCATCGAGTCCATTGCCGACTTTGCCAACCCCATGATTATCGGCGGCTCCTATGACACCCTGGCCACCACCATCTACTTACAGATCACCGGCGCTTACGACAAGGCCGGCGCGGCCGCCATGGCCGTGGTGCTGCTGTGCATCACTCTCTGCATGTTCGCCGTTCAGAAATATTACTTGGAGCGCAAGACCGCCGCCACCCTGACGGGCAAAGCCTCCCGGGCACGCATGCTCATTACGGACAAGAGCGTCAAAATTCCTCTGACCGTGCTGTGCGCGCTGGTGGCCGTCTTTGTCATCATGATGTATCTGTGCGTACCCATCGGGGCCTGCTTCCCCACCTGGGGCTTCAAGTTCTTCCCCCTGACCGGCAAGTGGTTCAAGCTGGTATTCTCCCGCTACCACGGTCTTCAGGCCTTCCGGGATTCCTTCGTGCTGAGTCTGATTTCCGCCCCCATTACGGCGCTGCTCAGCATGATTATCTCCTATCTGGTGGTCAAGCGGAAGTTCAAGGCCAAGGGCTTTATCGAGGCCGTCTCCATGCTGGCCATGGCCGTGCCCGGAACGGTTCTGGGCGTAGGCTATATCCGGGGCTTCTCCGGCGGCCTGTTCCATACGGGTCTGCTGCAAGGGCTCTACGGCACCGGGGCCATCCTTATCATCGTCTTCGTGGTCCGGTCCCTGCCTACGGGCACCCGCAGCGGTATTTCCGCCCTGCGGCAGATCGACAAGTCCATTGAGGAATCCGCCTACGACATGGGCGCGGACAGCTTCCGGGTATTCATGACCGTGACCCTGCCCCTGATCAAGGATTCCTTCCTCAGCGGCCTTGTCACCGCCTTTGTCCGCAGCATTACCGCCATTTCCGCCATTATCCTGCTGGTGACGCCCCAGTTCCTGCTCATCACCGTGCAGATCAATGAATTTGCCGAAAAGGGTTCCTACAGCCTGGCCTGTGCCTTTGCCACCATCCTTATCGGCATTACCTACGGGAGCGTCTTGCTCATGAATCTGGTCACAAAATACTTCGGCACCAGCAGAAAAATCAAGGAGGGCAAGTAAGCCATGGAAAAGAAGAAAAAAGGTGTGCGCCTGGAGCACATTTCCAAAATCTACCAGGACCCCAAAACCGGCAAACCCTTTTACGCCGTCAAGGACAACTCCCTGACCATTGCCCCCGGCGAGTTTGTCACATTGCTTGGCCCCTCCGGCTGCGGCAAGACCACAACCTTACGGATGATCGCCGGCTTTGAAAGTCCGGACGAGGGCGAAATTTACCTGGGCGATGAACCCATCAACGCCCTGACCCCCAACAAGCGGGATACCGCCATGGTATTCCAGAGCTATGCCCTGCTCCCCCACTACAACGTCTTCGACAACGTGGCCTACGGCCTGAAGCTGCGGCACGTGCCCAAGGAGGAGATCAAGGAGCGGGTCATGAAGATTCTGGACCTGGTGGAACTCTCCGGCATGGAGGGCCGTATGACCAACCAGCTTTCCGGCGGCCAGCAGCAGCGTGTGGCCCTGGCCCGGGCACTGGTCATCGAGCCAAGCGTACTGCTCTTCGACGAGCCCCTTTCCAACCTGGACGCCAAGCTGCGTGTCACCATGCGGACGGAGATCCGCCGCATTCAGCAGGAGGTGGGCATCACCGCCATCTACGTCACCCACGACCAGAGCGAGGCCATGGCTCTGTCCGACCGGATCATCATCATGCGCTCCGGCGTGGTGGAGCAGATCGGCTCCCCCCAGGAGATCTACTATCACCCCGTCAACGAATTCGTGGCCGATTTCATCGGCGAGGCCAACTTCCTGAAGGGGAAGCTGGAGGCCCTGGAAAACGGCCGTGCCAGGCTCAATGTGGACGGCGACATCTGCCACGCCGCCCCGGTCCCCGGCATGGAGGTGGGCAAGGACTACACCATCGTCCTGCGCCCCGAGGCCGCCGCGCTGGCGGAGGAGGGCGGGCTGCCCTGCGAGGTAACGCTCTCCTGCTTCATGGGCAGCTACCAGAATTACCACGTCAAGGTAGGCGATACCCTGGTAAAGCTGACGGACCCCAACCCCAAGAACAAGCGGGTATACCAGGTAGGCGAAAAGTGCCGTCTGGTATTCGACCCGGAGAACGTACACGTGCTGTAAGCACCCCAAAAAGAGAGAATGCGCCCACGCGGAACAGCCATTCCGCGTGGGCGCGTTTTATTCAGAGGTTCCCTAGGCAATAATATCCAGATCCACCGTCACCTGGTAGTAGTCGCAGGCATGGGCGGTGTAATTTCTGACGTTCTCTTTGGAGATCATGTTCATTTGCAGGAAGGAGCAGAACACATAGGCGTTGTCGTCCAGGATCATCTGCTGCAATTTCACCGCAAGCTCACTTCGTTTCGCGGCATCGAATTCCCGGGACAACTCTTCGATCATAGCTGTTGCCTGCGGATTGTCATAAGCGCCGAAGTTATAGCTCATGCCAGGTACACAGGAGGTCGTGAAGAAATACTGCGGGTCGCCGGAGGGCGCCGTGACCAGGGCGGAGGCGTAAATATCCCAGCTGCCCATATCCGCCAGGAATTCCCGGCGATTGGCGGTGCAGTTGATATCCACATCCATGCCGATCTCCTTCAGGGACGCCTGGGCGGATTCGGCCAGCAGGGGCAGCTCCTGACGGCTGGGATAGGTCAGCCAGCGGATCGTGAGCTTTACGCCATCCTTCTCCCGGATGCCGTCGCCGTCGGAGTCCACCCACCCGGCCTCTTCCAAAAGGGCCTTTGCCCCCTCCGGATCATAGCCCTCGGTGGTAATCTTTTCTCCGCCGAAGCTAGAAAACCCGTCCGGGAACGCGCCGTTGGCGGCGACGCCGTGGCCGTCCAGCAGTGTTTTCACAAAGCCCTCCTTGTTGATGCCCATGGCAATGGCTTTGCGGACGGCGGCATCCTGGATGACGGGGCTGGTCATATTCATGGAGCCAAAGAACGCCCGGGAGGTCTGAATGGAGGAGAACTGATAGCCGCCGTTCTCAAAATTGGGATAGGCCTCATAAGCCATGCCGTAAGCGGCATCGATGTCCCCAGCCTGAAGGGCGGCGGACAGGGTATCGCCGTTGGAAAGGGTGCGGATGGTCAGCTCGTCCAGCTTCGGGGTCCCGTTCCAGTAATTTGCGTTGGGAACCAGCGTCAGGTGATCGTCCGTGACCAGCTCCTTCACGGCATAGGGACCGGTACCGGAAACAATGCCGTTTTCAAAATCGGAGGCGTCCACATCGATGACGCAGCCGTAAGGGTCGCCCAGATAGTTCATAAGGGCGGGGTTCGGCTCGCTGGTGGTAATGGTCAGCGTCTGCCCCTCCGCCTGAACATCCACGATTTTGGTGTCGCTGGGGGCGCGGTCGTGGTTTTCCAGCAGGTGATCCAGGCACTGCTTCACGGCGGCCCCATCCATAGCCCGGCCGGATGAAAATTTCACACCGTCCCGCAGAGTAATGGTCCAGGTGCAGTCGCCATCGTTTGTCCACTGGGTCGCCAGCCAGGGTTCCAGGTCCATGGAATCCGTGTAGTGTACCAGGGTTTCCCCGATTCCGTAGCGGATGCAGGCCCAGCCATTGTAGGTCCTGTGAGGATCCACGGTTTCCTCCCAGTTTTCGGAATTAAAGGTCGTGTCGCCGATGACCATGGTTTTCTTTGCCGGGGATTCCGTCCGCGCGGGCGCGCCGCACCCTGCAAAAAGGCACGCGGCCAGACAGGCAGTCAGGAGAATCGCAATGATTTTTTTCATGGTAGGAACCTTCTTTCTTTTGAATTGACGATGGACAATTGACAATTGAGGTGTTTCCTTCGGAAACAATTCAAATCTGTCCCGAAGGGACACCATCATTGTCAATTGTTCATTGTCAATTGTCAATTTTTTCATTCTTACAGTACGCTGTCGATCAGCCGCTTGGTATAGGCATTCTTCGGGCTGCGGATCACCTCGTCCGGGGTGCCCTGCTCGACGATTCTGCCCTGATGCATGACCAGCACCCGGTCGCAGAATTGCTGTACCAGAGAGATATCATGACAGATAAACAGGATGGACAGATCCTTTTGCCTGATACGCAGCGCGTTCAGAAGTTCTATGATTTCCTTCTGAACGGTAACGTCCAGAGCGGAGGTCGCCTCGTCGCAGATCAGAAGCCTTGGACCGATCGCCAGCGCTCTGGCAATGGCCGCCCTCTGGCACTGACCGCCGCTGACCTGATGGGGGTAGCGGTCCCCAAATTCCCCCGGCAGACCGCATTGTTCCAGCAGGGCCTCTACCCTGCTCCGGATCTCCTTCCGGGAGACGCCCGCGTTTCGCAGGCTTTCCCCAATGCCGTCGCCCAGGGTGCGCCGGGGATCAAAGGAATCCGCCGGGGACTGGAACACCATCTGCATGGTGCGGTAAACCTCCCGCAGCTGTCTGCCGCTCAGGCGGGTTATGCCCCTTTCTTCCAAAACGATGCTTCCTTCATCAGCGTCCAGCAGGCGGGCAAGCATATTGACGACGGTCGTCTTGCCGCTGCCGCTTTCGCCGATCAGCGCGAGGCACTCGCCGGGATACAGCGCAAAGCTGACGTGATTGACCGCCGCCACGTCCCCCAGGCCGCCGCGGGAAAAGGTCTTGGTCAGGCCCTCCGCTTTCAGAATCGGCTCCACGTCATTCCCTCCTCAGCTTCGGCACGGCGGCCAGCAGCGCTTTTGTATAGTCCGCCCGGGGATGGGCCAGGACCTCCCGGACTTCCCCATATTCTACGGGTTTCCCGTCCTTCAGAACCAGGACCCGGTCGGCCATGGCGCTGATGACCCCCAAATTGTGGGAAACCAGAACAATGGACGTTCCGAAGGTCTTCCGGATCAGCAGCATTTCCTCCACCACCTGCTTCTGGATGGTCACATCCAGGGCCGAGGTCGGCTCGTCCGCAAAAAGCACGCTGGGGTTTAAGAGCGTTGCCGCCACAATACCGACGCGCTGCTGCATGCCGCCGGAGAGTTCAAAGGGATAGCTTCCGAGGATCCGCGCCCCGTTTTCAAAGCCCAGCCTGGAAAGAAGGTCCAGGGCCTTGGCTTCAAAATCTGCCTTGGAGATCCTGCCGTGGGCCCGCATAGCTTCATAGAGCTGCGCGCCAACGGTACGAATGGGGCAGAAAGCGCTGCCCGCGTTCTGGAAGATAAAGCCCAATTCCGGGCCGCGGAGCTTTCGCAGCTCCCCGGGGTTCATGGCCGTCAGGCTCCGGCCCCGATAGCGGATATCGCCCCGGACAACACGGCCCTCTCTGCCGAGCAGGCCCATGGCCGCCTTGACCAGCGTGCTCTTGCCGCTGCCGCTCTCCCCTACAATACCCAGGATCTCCCCCCCTTCCAGGGAGAAGGACACATCCCGCAGGGCCGGTTCTTTCAGGTAGGATACCGTCACATGGTCGAAGCATAGTATTTCTCCCATGGCTTACCTCCTGTTCCTGGGGTCCGCATAGTCCCGGACGGTGTCCCCCAGGAGATTGAAGATCATCACCGAAATAAAAATCGCAATGCCGGGACTGAAGGTGATCCAGGGAGATGTGGCCATCAGGCTCCGGGTGTCGCTCATCATGCTGCCCCACTCCGGAACAGGCAGCTTGGCTCCCAGCCCTAAGAAGCTCAGGGCTGCCAGCTCCATCATCATGGTTCCGATATCCAGCATGGCGGTAACAAGAACCGGCCCCATGATGTTCGGCAGCACATGCCGGAATATCATTTTCACCGGGCCGCTGCCGGAAAGGCGCACCGCCTTCATCCAAGTGGTTTCCTTCTGGGAAAGGGTCTGGCTGCGGGCAATGCGGGCGTACTTGGGCCAGGAAATGGCCGCCAGGGCGATTATGGCGTTTTGCAGGCCGCCGCCCAGGGACCCTGCCACCGCCAGCGCGAATACCAGCCCCGGAAAAGCCAGAAACACATCGGACAGGCGCATCAGCACCGTATCCACCCAACCGCCTGCCCAGCCGCAGGTCACGCCCACGGCAGTTCCCAGGGTGGTGATGATCGCGACCAGCAGAAGCGTTGAGAAAATGCTGGCCCGGCTGCCCGCGATCACCCTGGACAGCATATCCCGGCCATACCGGTCCGTGCCCAGCGGATGGGCCTTTGTGGGGGCCTGTTTGGCGATATCCAGATTTTGCAGGTAAGGGTCATAGGGTGTCAGGTATTCCGAAAAGAAGGAGCAGACAACCAGGGCAATTGCCAGGATACTGAAGATAATCAGGCGCTTTTTTACGTTTTTCATCCCTCCCGCACCCCCAATCGGATCCTTGGGTCCAGAACATGGTAGAGAATATCCGTAACGAGATTCACCATCACATAGATGATGGCCATCCAGACCACATAGGCCTGGATCATAGGGTAATCCCGCATGGTGATGGCGTCCACCGCCAGCTTGCCCACACCGTCCCACATGAAAATGCTCTCAATAATGGCCGTGCCGCCCAGCAGGCTGCCAATGGACAGGGCCAGCAGGGTCAGTATGGTCAGCATAGCGGACCGCAGAACGCTCTTCCACAGGGTCATGCTTTCCCGCACCCCCCGGGCCCTGGCCCCCAGCACATAGTCCTTGTTCAGCTCCTCCAGCACCGCGGCCCGGACCTGCCGCATGTACTTAGCGGACATGGCAATGGCCAGGGTCAGGGTGGGCAGAACAGCGCCCCGGACCGTGGTTCCGCCGGAGATCACCGGAAAAAGCTTCCATCGGATGGAAAACAGCTGCATGAGCAGCAGCGCCACGAAGAAATTGGGCAGACTGTTGCCGATAAAGCTGCAAACACGCAGAAAACAGTCCGCGAACCGGTCCTGTTTCACCGCCATCCAGATACCCAGAGGAATGGAGATCAGCACCGTAGCCGCCACGGACAGGCAGGTCAGCAGCAGCGTTGCCGGAAGCTTGGAGACAAAGGTATCAAAAACATTTTTCCCGGAAACATAGCTGATACCCATATCTCCCGTCAGGAGTCCTTTCAGCCACGCGCCGTACTGGATAAGAAACGGCCGGTCCAGCCCCAGCTCCGCGCGTTTGGCGTCAATAATTTCCTGGGCCACCGCCCCTTTGTCGCCGTACAGCTCTATGATCGCGTCGCTGCCCGCGGCCCGCATCATGGCAAAGGACAGGAAGGTAATGCCCAGCAGCACCGGGATCAGCTGCAAAAGGCGTTTTCCGATATATTTTTTCAAGAAAGCATCTCCTGTCCCATACGTCTTTCCGCACGCACACCAGCCCTGTTGTGCCCACCAAAAGGAAATGGATCAGGAAGGGCGGGTGTATTTACCGTGGGTATATAGTACCATAAGCGGTCCGGAAGCGGAAGCCCCCCTGGGGGATGGGCGGAAACGGCCCATTGGGGGGATACGCGCCGGTATTTGTGCATTTGCCCAAAGGTTTCAGAAATTTTCCCCGAAAAAGGCCCTTTTTCAGGGTCTGAGACGGGATTACTTTGTAAGGGAACCTCTGCATAAATCGGCAAGAGCTGAGAGCGAGAGATTTTTCGACCGGTCGAAGCATCAAAAGCAGAGGAATACTTGATGTATTTCCTGCTTTTGATGCTGAAGAGCGGGTGAAAAAGATCCGCTCTTCAGCCGCAGACGATTTATTCAGAGGTTCCTAATATCTCCACAAAAAATCCCCCCGGGGGGATGCGCGCATTCTCCCGGGGGAAAGTGATTGCGGAAAACGATCCTTACTTCAGACCGGCCTGCTCCAGCAGAGCGGGAACCTTGGACTCCCAGCCCAGGCTCATGATGTGGACGCCCTGGCAGTAGGGCCTGCACTCCCGGATGATCCGGGCGGCGATCTCCACGCCGGTGATACCGGCCTTGGTCTTCTCCTTGTCGGCCTGCAGCTCCTCGATCAGCGCGTCGGGGATATGGACACCGGCCACGTTCTTGTTCATGAACTTGCACATACCGGCGGACTTGGGAATGATAATACCCACCTGGACGGGCTTGCCGAACTGCTTGGCCTGCTCCATGAACTTGATGAACTTCTCAGGCTCAAAAACAGCCTGGGTCTGGAAATACTCGGCGCCGGCGGCGACCTTGCGCTCCATCTTTACCAGCTGCGCGTCCACGGAATCAGAGCAGGGGGACACAACGGCGCCCTTGGCAAACTTGGGAGGCTCGCCTACCAGATCGTTGCCGCCCAGATCCTTGCCGGTCTCCAGCAGGCTGGCGGTATGCAGCAGGGAGACGGAGTCCAGATCGAACACGGGCTTGGCCTGGGGATGGTCGCCCAGCTTGGTGTGGTCGCCGGTCAGGCAGAGGATGTTGTCAATACCCAGCATGGCGGCGCTCAGCAGATCGGACTGCAGGGCAATGCGGTTCCGGTCCCGGCAGGTCAGCTGGAAGATGGGGTTCAGACCAGCGTCCTTCAGCACCTTGCATGTGGCGAGAGAACCCAGCCGCATAACGGAGGACTGGTTGTCGGTGACGTTGACGAAGTGGACGCCGGAGAGGTACTTCTTGGCCTCTTCTACCATGCCGTCAATATGAATTCCTTTGGGAGGGCCGACCTCGGCAGTAACTACAAATTCGCCGTTATCAAACAGTTCTGTAATTCTCATAATTTCATACGCTCCTAATTATTCAGATTCTTTGGCGGCTTTGGTAGCCTCGTCAGTATTAAAATCATGGATCTGGGTGGCACATTTCAGGACGTCCAGACGGCCCTGGGCCTTCAGGCGCTGAATGATCCGCTCCCAGCCGCACTCCATATCCGGGCAAACCTCGCATTTGCCGTTCTTGGTGCCGCCGCAGGGGCCGTTGACCAGGCTCTTGGAGCAGGCGGTAATGGGGCAGATGCCGCCGGTCAGGTTCAGGAAACACTGCCCGCACTGGCCGCAGTCCACCTCCAGAGGCGTAACACCCTGGAAGCCGGGCAGCTCAATGGTATCGCAGCAGGCGTAAACGGGCTTGTCCTCCAGTACTTCGGAGATGGTCTGCACACCTACGCCACAGGAGAACACCAGGACGGCGTCCGCCTCGGCGATCTTCGCCATGGGGCCACGGAGCCGCAGGGCCAGCTCGTCAGGGTTGCAGACATAATCGGTGGTCAGGGTGCCCACAACTCTGCCCTGATCCTGAAGCTTTTTCTGGAGCGCCTCGGCGTCCTTTTCGGGGAAGCCGACTTCCTTGCAGCCGTGGCAGTTGATGATGAAAACCTTGCCGGAAGCCAGGGAGCCGATAACCTCTTCGGATTTCAGTTTTGTCATTAACATAAGCGTTCGTCCCCCTTATTTCTTCTTCAGCAAGGGCATGACCAGGCCCTTGGCCGCGTTGATCTTGGATACCAGCGGGATCTTGGAGGAGCAGATGTACTCGCAGCACTTGCAGGAGAAGCAGTCCATAACGTTCTGCTTCAGCAGGCCCTCGGCATCGCCCAGCTGGCCCAGCTTGTAGATCTCCAGGGGCCGCAGCTCCATGGGACATACGTCCACACAACGGCCGCACTTGATGCACTCTTTTTCCTCGGTATGGTCGGCGGCAATGGCGATAATGCCGTTGGAGCCCTTGATAATGGGCACATTGGTATCCTTAATGGGAGCGCCCATCATGGGGCCGCCCATCTTCAGGACTACGTCCTCGCCGGTAACGCCGCCGCAGTGGTCGATGATCTCCTGGACGTTGGTGCCCAGCTTGACCATGTAGTTGCCGGGGTGCCTGATGTACTCGCCGGTGACGGAGACAACGCGCTCCACCAGGGGCATACCCTTCTGGATGGCGTCAGAAATGGCCTTGGCGGTAGAGGTGTTGGACACCACGCAGCCCACGTCCGCGGGCAGCTTGCCGCTGGGCACCTGACGGCCCATGACCTTCTTGATGAGCATCTTCTCAGCGCCCTCGGGGTACTGGGTTTTGGCGGCGACCACACGGATGTTATCGTAGGGCTTGACCTTCTCTTCCATCAGCGCCACGGCGTCGGGCTTGTTGTCCTCAATGAGGATCACGCCCTCGGGGGCGGAGACGGCCTTCATCATAGCCCGCAGACCGTAGACGATGTCGTCCGCGTACTCCAGCAGCACCCGATGGTCGGCGGTCAGGTAAGGCTCGCACTCGGAGCCGTTGATCAGCACGGCATCGATGGGCTTGCCGGGCTTCAGCTTGACGTAAGTGGGGAAGGTAGCGCCGCCCATACCGACGATACCCTTCTCCTTGACGATCTCCACGATCTCCTCGGGAGTCAGCTCTTCCAGAGGCTTGTTGGGCTTCACGGACTCGTCCAGGGTGTTCTTGCCATCGTTCCTGATGACCACGCTCATAATGCCGGGTCCCTTGTTGGGATGGGTGTGCGGCTCCACGGCGATCACGGTACCGCTGACGGAGCTATGAACAGGGGCGCTGATGAAGCCCGCCTGCTCGCCGATGAGCTGGCCCACCTTCACGGTATCGCCGGCCTGGACCACAGGATTGGCGGGAGCGCCGATGTGCATGGCCAGGGGGATGATGACGGTATCCGGCTCGGGGAACTTCTGCAGAGCCAGATGCTCGGTATACTCTTTATGCTCCACGGGATGGACGCCGCCGTAGAAGCCCTCGTAGCGCTTGGCCCGGGCCTCGGCGACATAGGCCTTGATCTCATCCACATTGACCTTGGAATAATCCCGCAGCTGGATGGGCTGGTTCAGGAATTCGCGGGTCCTGCCCTGCTTTTCCAGACGCTGATAGATCTTTTCCCAGGCGCAGTCCTTCTTGGGGTTAATCTCGCATTTGCCGTTCTTGGCACCGCCGCACTGGCCGTTGACCAGGCTCTTGGAGCAGTCCACAATGGGGCAGATGCCGCCGGTGACGTTCAGATAGCACTGGGCGCAGGCGCCGCAGGTCTTCTTCGTCAGCGCCATGCCATGATGGCCGGTATAGTTCAGGGAATTGGTCGCTGTGAAGACGGGCAGAGCCTCCTTCTCCGCCACGGTCTGCACACCTAAGCCGCAGGAGATCACGATCACGTTCTCCGTCCCTTCCGGGATGATCCCCGCCAGTTTCTTTTCCGTCTGCACGCTGTTGCAGAGGAAATCGATTCTGGCGGTTCCGGTGATGTGCTTTCCCTGGGCATTGGCGAAGTCGGCAAAGGCACCGACTTCCGGCTCTTCCGTCGTGTTAAATTCCTTGAAGCACTTATTGCAGGCAACTACAAAAAAGTGATCCTTTCCGGACAGAAGGTCTCCCAATTCCTTGCTGTCCTTTAACACATACTTGGTATACTCCACCAAATACCACCTTCTTATCGTTTTTATGATCCGCATGCAGGCATACGAACTTATGATGATTATAGCACATACATTATGGAATTGTCCAGAAGTTCCCGTACTTTTTTCAGCAAACTTCGGTTCCGTTTCCCTGCCCGCGTGTCCATCCGCGCAAAAAGCACGCCATCGCAATACGCAATGGCGTGTTCCTGTCCGCAGTATTCAGTCAAACAGCTTATCAAAGAAGCTCCTGCCCTTGGGGGAGTTGTTCTTTTCCAGGGAGCCGTCCAGCTTGCGCAGCAGCTCCTTCTGCTCCCGGGTAAGCCTTGTGGGTGTCTCTACCACCACGGTGAAGCGCAGGTCGCCTCTCCGGCGGCTGTTGCCGATCTCGGGAATGCCCTTGTCCCGGATGACGAATTCCTTGCCGGTCTGGGTGCCCTCGGGGATGGTGTAGGGAACATTGCCCTCCAAAGTGGGCACCTGAATTTCCGCGCCCAGGGCCGCCTGGGTAAAGCTGATGGGCACGGCGCAGCGGATGTCGTTGCCGTCCCGGACGAAGGTGTCGTGTGGGCGTACCCGGATCTCCACCAGCAGATCGCCGTTGGGGCCGCCGTTGGCGCCTACGCAGCCCTCGCCCCGGACACGGACGGACTGGCCGTTGTCTACGCCTGCGGGGATCTTGACCTTGACCTTATTGTTCTTCCGGACCTTGCCCTTGCCCTTACAGGTAGAGCAGGGATTCTTGATGATCTTGCCCCGGCCGCCGCACTGGGAACAGGTGGTGGTGGACTGCATCTGCATACCCATGAAGCTCTGGGTCACGCGCTCCTGGCCGGTACCGCGGCAGCGGGAGCAAACCTCCACCTGACCGTCGGCACTGCCTGTACCATGACAGGTGGGGCAGTTCTCGATTCTGGGGGCGGTGATTTCCTTCTCGGTGCCGAAAGCAGCCTCCTCAAAGGTCAGCTCCAGCCGGGACATGACGTTCTCACCCCGCCGGGGCGCATTCTGGGAAGCCCCGCCGCGGCTGCTGCCGCCGCCGAAGAAATCGCTGAAAATATCCCCAAAGCCGCCGAAACCGCTGAAATCACCGGTAAATCCGCCGCCGAAACCGCCGCCCGCATTGGGATTAAAGTTGGGGTCCACACCGGCAAAACCGTAGGAATCGTAGCGGGAACGCTTGTCGGCGTCGGACAGGACCTCGTAGGCCTCGCCTACCTCCTTGAATTTTTCCTCGGCGTTCTTGTCGCCGGGGTTCCGGTCCGGGTGGTACTTCATGGCCAGCTTCCGGTAGGCCTTTTTTATATCATCGGCACTGGCGCTCTTGTCTACGCCCAGCACCTCGTAGTAGTCACGTTTATCTGCCATATCATTCACCTTCATCTTGAAAGAATTGACAATGGAAATCAGGAGTTGAGCCTTTGCGGTTTCACCGCTGGTGAAAAGCGTCTGCAAATTTGGATTTGTCGGAATGTCCCCTTGGCTCCCCCTATGGGGGAGCTGGCGTGCGCAGCACGACTGAGAGGGTCCCAGCGGCAGAAGATGCATGAAAGCCTCAGCATCGCAGCCCTCTCAGTCACGGCGTTTCCGCCGTGCCAGCTCTCCCATAGGGAGAGCCAAGGGGTACGACAAACTCCAATTTGTCCCGAAGGGACACCACAATTGTCAATTGTTCATTGTCAATTGCCAATTCGTACTCTACCGGCACAAGGGGCGGCGTTTCGCCGCCCCTTGTGGGTTTGTTCGGTTAGTCAACCGTCTCGTAGTCAGCGTCAACCACGCCGTCGTCGCCGGGCTTATTGCCGCCCTGGGCGCCGGTCTGGCCGGCCTGGCCCTGCTGCGCGCCTGCCTGCTGGTACAGCTTCTCGGAAACCGCGTAGAAAGCCTTCTGGACCTCATCGGTAGCGGCCTTGATGGCCTCCACGTCGGTGCCCTTGTTGACTTCCTTCAGATGGTCCACAGCGGCCTGAATCTTAGCCTTCTCGGAGGCGTCGATCTTGTCGCCCAGCTCGCCCAGGGTCTTCTCGGTCTGGTAGGCAACCTGGTCGGCGGCGTTGTGGGCGTCGACCTCGTCCTTCCGGGCCTTATCCTCGGCGGCGTACTGCTCAGCCTCATGGACAGCCTTGTCGATGTCCTCCTTGCTCAGGTTGGTGGAAGCGGTGATGGAGATCTGCTGCTCCTTGCCGGTGCCCAGATCCTTGGCGGAGACCTTCACGATGCCGTTGGCATCGATGTCGAAGGTGACTTCGATCTGAGGCACGCCACGGGGCGCGGGCGCAATGCCAGTCAGCTGGAAGCGGCCCAGAGTCTTGTTATAGGCAGCCATTTCCCGCTCGCCCTGGAGGACATGGACCTCAACGGAGGTCTGGCCGTCAGCGGCAGTGGAGAAGATCTGGCTCTTGTGGGTAGGAATGGTGGTGTTCCGGTCGATCAGACGGGTGAACACGCCGCCCATGGTCTCAATGCCCAGGGACAGAGGTGTCACATCCAGCAGCAGGATGTCCTGCACATCGCCGGTCAGCACGCCGCCCTGAATGGCAGCGCCAACGGCCACGCACTCGTCGGGGTTAATGCCCTTGAAGCCCTCGTTGCCGGTGATCTTCTTCACGGCTTCCTGGACGGCGGGGATACGGGTGGAACCGCCAACCAGCAGGACCTTGTGCAGGTCGGAAGCGGACAGACCTGCATCGGACATAGCCTGACGGACGGGCTTCATGGTGCGCTCCACCAGATCAGCGGTCAGCTCATTGAACTTCGCGCGGCTCAGGGTCACATCCAGGTGCTTGGGGCCGGTGGCGTCGGCGGTGATATAGGGCAGGTTGATGTTGGTGGTGGTCATGCCGGACAGCTCGATCTTGGCCTTCTCGGCAGCCTCCTTCAGACGCTGCATAGCGACCTTGTCGCCGGACAGGTCGATGCCCTCGGCCTTCTTGAATTCGGAAACCAGGTAATCCATGATCCGCTGGTCGAAGTCGTCGCCGCCCAGGTGGGTGTCGCCGGCGGTAGCCAGAACCTCAATGACGCCGTCGCCGATGTCCAGAATGGATACATCGAAGGTGCCGCCGCCAAGGTCATAGACCATGATCTTCTGCTCGGATTCCTTATCCAGACCGTAAGCCAGAGCGGCCGCGGTGGGCTCGTTGATGATACGCTTTACATCCAGGCCGGCGATCTTACCGGCGTCCTTCGTGGCCTGACGCTGGGCGTCAGAGAAGTAAGCGGGGACAGTGATAACAGCCTCGGTGACGCTTTGGCCCAGGTATGCTTCCGCGTCTGCCTTCAGCTTCTGCAGGATCATGGCGCTGATCTCCTGGGGGGTGTAGCTCTTGCCGTTCAGGGTGACATGGTAATCCTCGCCCATATGACGCTTGATGGAAGAGACGGTGCGGTCAGCGTTGGTAACAGCCTGACGCTTTGCGACCTGGCCGACCATACGCTCGCCGGTCTTGGAGAATGCCACCACGGAAGGGGTCGTACGGTTGCCCTCCGCGTTGGGGATGACAACGGGTTCGCCGCCCTCAAGAACGGCAACACAGGAATTGGTAGTACCAAGGTCAATACCGATAATCTTAGACATAATGTTTTCCTCCTATATATTCAGCAAAAGAATTTACGTTTTTATGATATATCCGGGGGATTGCGAACCAGTGACATCGGTCACCGGTTCGCAATGACACCCGCTCATTTTAGTTCGCAACCTGAACCATTGCGAAGCGGACGATCTTATCGCCCACCTTGAAGCCCTTCTGGAAAACCTGCGCGATCACATTCTCGCCCAGGCTTTCGTCCTCCGTATGCATCACCGCATTGTGGAGGTTGGGATCGAAGCTGTCGCCCGGGGCCCCGAAGATCTCCACGCCCAGACCTGTGAATATCTTCACAAGCTCGTTCATGGTCAGCTCCACGCCCTTCTTATAGGCGGCATCCTCGGTGGGCTGGTTCAGCGCCCGCTCCAAATTGTCATATATGGGAAGCAGCTTCACGATGGCGTCCGCCTTGCCGTTGCCGTAGGACTGCTCTTTTTCCTTCACGGTACGTTTCCGGAAATTGTCATATTCCGCGGCCAGTCGCAGGAGACTGTCGTGCTCTGCGTTGTATTTTTCTTCAAAGGGATCGGTTTCCGGCTTTTCCGCTTCCGCTGCCTTGGGTTCCTCCTGGGGCGCTTCCGCGTTTTCCTCGGGAATCAGTTCCTCTGTGGTCTCGGGCTGCTTCTGTTCTTCCTTCTTGGCCACTTCTATACCTCCTTAGATTCTGGGCTTTCCTCATTTGGCTGAGGCAGCTGCCTGGTTTCGGGTTTCGCGAAAGCTTTGGAAAGGCTCTCGGCGAAGTAGCTCAGCCGTGCCGTGACCTTTGCGTAATCCATACGGGTGGGGCCGACCACACCGATCATGCCCTGCATCCCGTCGCCAATGTCAAACTTTGTCATGACCACGCTGGTGTCCTTCAGCTCCTGGGCCACATTCTCAGGGCCAACCAGGACCTTTGTCCCGTTTTCGCTCTGCATAATGGCAGGCAGATTACTGAGGGCATCCTCGTCGATGGATTCCAGCACCTTCTGGGCTTTGTCCACATCCCGGTATTCGGGAAGTCCCAGGAGCCTTGCCTGTCCGGCTACCGCCACGTTGGTGCTGGCCTGATGGCGAAGCACATCCGTGGTGAAATCCACGATCACAGGCACAAGAGAAGATGCCTTTCCGGCGGACCGCATGACCTTATCCAGCAGCGCCGGGGTGAAGCCCTCGGCCGGAAGCTCCGTCATGGCGGTATTCAGAAGCGCCGCCAGAAGCTTCAGATCCGTTTCCTCCACGGAGACGGGAAGCTTGATGAGCTTGTTGAACACCTGGTCATCACTGAGCATCACCACCAGGATGAAGCTGCCGGTTCCGGCCTGAATCAGATCGTAACGGGTGACGGTTGCGGTGTCGCTGCGGGAGGCCGCGGAGATGGCGGGAAGATTGGTGGCCTGTGATACCAGTTTTGCCACCTTTTCCACCAGCTTATCCACACGCTGGACCTTTTCCTCAATGGCATTATTGATGGATTTCGTTTCATCCACACTGAGGCGGTAATCCTGCATCAGCTCATCCACATACAGCCGGTAGCCCGCGGGGGACGGGATCCGTCCGGCGCTGGTATGGGGCTGCTCCAGATAGCCCATGGCAGTCAGGTCCGCCATTTCATTGCGGATGGTGGCGGAGGAATAGTTCATGTCCGGCAGCTCCGTGATCGCCTTGGAGCCAACCGGCTCGGCGGTACGGATATAAAGGTCAACCACACTGCGCAGGACCTTCTTTTTCCGCTCGGTCAATTCCATGTCCTTTCCTCCTTAGCACTCATTCTCTCTGAGTGCTAAGCAAACTATACTACAGAGTGCTAAAAAAGTCAAGGGGTTGGGATATGAACTATTTTTGAATTTTACGCATAAAAACCCCGCGAGCTTTTTCGCCCGCGGGGGATTCGGATGGAAGTGCTTATTCCTCCCAGCCCGCGATGCGTCTTGCCACATGGACGCCGCTGGCGGAGGCGTGGGACAGGGAGTGAGTGATGCCGCTGCCGTCGCCGATGATATACAGGCCGGGGTATTTTGTCTCCAGGTGCTCGTCCACGGTCACTTCCATATTGTAGAACTTGACCTCCACACCGTAGAGCAGGGTATCATCGTTGGCGGTGCCCGGGGCGATCTTGTCCAGGGCGTAGATCATTTCAATAATGCCGTCCAGGATCCGCTTGGGCAGTACCAGGCTCAGATCGCCGGGTGTTGCGTTCAGCGTGGGAGTGACGAAGCTCTCCTCCATGCGCTTGGGGGTGGAGCGCTGGCCCCGGATCAGGTCGCCGAAGCGCTGGACCATAACGCCGCCGCCCAGCATATTGCTCAGGCGGGCAATGGACTCGCCGTAGCCGTTGGAATCCTTGAAGGGCTCGGAGAAATGCTTGGCGACCAGCAAGGCGAAGTTGGTGTTCTCGGTTTGCTTGGCGGGATCCTCATAGCTGTGGCCGTTGACGGTGATGATGCCGTTGGTATTCTCATTGACCACGGCGCCCTTGGGGTTCATGCAGAAGGTCCGCACCCGGTCCTCATACTTCTGGGTCCGGTAGACGATCTTGCTCTCGTACAGCTCGTCGGTCAGGTGGGAGAAGACCACGGCGGGCAGCTCCACCCGGACGCCGATGTCCACACGGTTGGACTGGGTGGGGATATCCATATCCTTGCAGATCTGCTCCATCCACTTGCTGCCGCTGCGGCCCACGGAAATGATACACTGGGCGCAGGTATAGCTTTCGTTGTCGCAGGACACCTCGTAGCCGCCGTCGATGACGGAAATGCCCCGGACAGGGGTATCGAAGTGGAAGTCCACCTTGTCCTTCAGATAGGTATACAGATTTTCCAGCACCACATAATTGATGTCCGTGCCCAGATGGCGGACGGAGGCGTCCAGCAGGTGCAGGTCGTTCTGGATGCAGATGGTCTTGAACTTGGTCCCGGCGGTGGAATAGAGCTTGGTGCCCGCGCCGCCGTAGGCCATATTGATCTCGTCCACGTACTTCATGAGCTCCAGGGCCCGCTTCTTGCCGATGTACTCGTAGAGCGTGCCGCCGAAATCATTGGTAATATTGTATTTGCCGTCGGAAAACGCGCCCGCGCCGCCGAAGCCGCTCATAATGGAGCAGCTCTTGCAGCCGATGCAGCTCTTGACGGTGGTGCCGTTGATGGGGCACTTCCGCTTATTCAGAGGATGGCCTGCCTCAAAGACGCCGATTTTCAGATTGGGATCGCGCAATGTCAGCTCGTAGGCGGAAAAAATACCGCCGGGGCCCGCGCCGATGATCAGGACATCATAATGCATGGTTCTAGTCTCCTAAAAAATTTTGTTTTGCCTCCGTTTGGAGCATGCTTTGCTGTCAGGCCATACAAACCCAACATACGGACAGATTATAGCCTTTCTCAACGCGTTCGTCAAGATGGGGCGGTCCCGCCGTTCAGAAAAATACTTGCTATTTTCTCGCCCAATGGCTATAATGTTATGCAGAGACCGTATTTTTTGCAGGAGGAAGCATGAAGAAGCACATTTTGCTGCTGACCACCGGCGGCACCATTGCCTGCGCCCCCGGCGGAGAAGGGCTGGAGCCTCAGACAAGCTCCATTATGGAGCGGGAGCTGGACCAGCTGCGCAGCTACTACGATATCACCGTCAAGGATGTTATCTGCCTGGATTCCTCCAACATTACCCCGGAGGAATGGCAGCTCATTGCACGGGCGATTTTTGAGAACCGGCTGGATTATGACGGTGTAGTGGTCTCCCACGGTACAGACACCATGGCTTATACGGCCTCGGCGGTGACGTTTCTGCTGCCGGATATTGACCGGCCCATCGTTTTCACCGGCTCCCAGCTGCCGTTGACGGACATGCTCTCCGACGGTCCCGCCAATCTGCGGACTGCTTTCGCCATGGCCGCCTCCGGCCGCAACGGCGTATTTCTGGCCTTTGACCGGAAGGTCATGCTGGGCTGCCGGGCGGTAAAGGTAAGGGCTTCCGGCTTTTCCGCCTTTGAAAGCGTCAATGCCCGGTATGTGGCCACAGTCACCAACCGTGGGCTGGTGGTGGACGAGCAGGCGCTGCCCGCTCAGCACGGCCCCGCCCGGCTGAAGCCCGCGCTGAGCCGGGAGGTCTTTTTGCTGAAGCTGACCCCGGGCCTGAATCCCGCCATTTTCGATATGCTGGCGGCCATGGGCTACAAGGGCATCGTCATTGAGGCCTTCGGTCTTGGCGGCGTCAATGTACTGCACAAGGGCCTGCGGGGCATCCGCAGAGCCGTGGAGGACGGCATCAGCGTGGTCATCACCACCCAGTGCCTTTACGACAGCGCCGACCTGCGGGTCTACCAGGTGGGCAACAAGCTGCTGGAGCTGGGCGTCATCCAGGGCATGGACATGACCTCGGAGGCCGCCTACACCAAGCTCATGTGGGGCCTGGGCCAGGGCATGGATCAGAAACAGATCACGGAGCTTTTCGCCGCCAATCTGGCGGGAGAAATACAGCCGGAAACCGAATAATTTCATCAACAAGGAGGAGATTTATGGATCCCATTTATGTTACCGGACACAGAAATCCGGACACCGACTCCATTGTGGCCGCCATGGCCTACGCCGCCCTGCGCAATGCCGTAGGCGACCGGGAATACAAGGCCGCCTGCCTGGGCCGGGTATCCGACGAGACCCAGCTGGTGCTGGATCGGTTCGGCTTTGAGGCCCCCAAACGTATTACCAGTATGTATACCCAGGTGCAGGACCTGGATTTTGATACGCCCCCGGTGCTGGATGCCAACGTCACCGTGGCCCAGGCCTGGAAAACCTTCCAGGCCCAGCCCAGCATCCCCGCCCTGCCCGTGGCAAACGAGGACGGGACTCTGTACGGCATGCTGTCCAAGGATTACATCGCTACTTATAATATGGACCTGATTGCCGGGGCCGAGCTGGCGGACGTGCCGCTGTTCAACGTCTTGTCCGCCCTGGAGGGCAAGGTGCTCAACGACGCCGGGGACCAGGTGGATACCATCTCCGGCAAAGTCACCATTGCCCTGCCCCAGGACCGGGAGAGTCTGCTGTGGAACCGGAAAGACTCCATCGTCTTCTGCGGCCACCAGCCGGATATGATCCGCCGTGCCCTGGAAATGAACGTCACCGCCGTGGTGCTGTGTCAGGCAGAGCTGGACGAGGAGCTGCGGGATCTGCCCACCACCACCTGCATCATCTCCACCCCCTATGCCGCCTACCGGGCCACCCGGATGATCTTCCAGTCCACGCCCATCGGCCGGATCTGCCGCCGGGAGGGCCTGGTGTGCTTCCATCTGGAGGACCGGGTGGACGATGTGAAGGAAACCGTACTGAAGCACAGGGAGTCCTGCTACCCCATTCTGGACGGAGACGAAAGAATCGTCGGCGTGCTGAGCCGGTATCACCTGCTGCGGCCCCGCCGGAAGCGGGTGGTCCTGGTGGACCACAACGAGGCAGCCCAGTCCGTTCCCGGCCTGGAGGAGGCGGAGATCCTGGAGATCATCGACCACCACCGTCTGGCGGATATCCAGACTACCAACCCCATCTACGTCCGCAATGAGCCGGTGGGCTCTACCAATACCATCCTCGCCGGAATGTACCAGGACCGGGGGCTGATGCCCTCCAAGGGCATGGCCGGTATGATGGCGGCGGCCATTCTCTCCGATACCGTTATGTTCAAGTCTCCCACCTGCACGGAGCGGGACCGGAAAATGGCGGAACGGCTGGCCCGGATGGCGGACGTCTCTCTGGACGAACTGGGAAAGGCCATCTTCTCCGGGTCCCTGGGCAACAAGACCGCCCAGGAGCTGCTGTTCACGGACTACAAGGAATTCCATATCGCGGGCCACGACTTCGCCGTCTCCCAGATCACCTGTGTGGACAGCCCCAGTATGCTCCAGCGCAAGGACGAATTCCTGGAGCATATGCGCAAGCAGTGTGAAAAGGAAAACCTGATGATGGTGATCCTGATGCTCACCGACGTGCTGCTGGAAGGCACCCAGCTGCTGTATGTGGGCGATGACGACACCATCCAGCAGGCATTCGGTGTGACGCCCAAGGAAAACACCGTGTTCCTGCCCCATGTTATGAGCCGGAAAAAGCAGATCATCCCCATGCTCTCCGCTTTGTGGGGCTAAAAAAATGGGCTTTGAAGGTCTGCTTGGCAACGAGCACATTAAAAAAAATCTGGAGCTGAGCCTGGAAAAGGGCCACGTCTCCCATTTTTACCTGATTTCCGGCCCGGAAGGGTCCGGCAAGCACACCCTGGCAGACCTTCTGGCCGCGGCTATTCTCTGCCAGGGCGGTCATAAGCCCTGCGGCAGCTGCACCCCCTGCCGGAAGGTCCGGGAAAAGGTCCATCCGGACTACATCACCGTGGACGACCCCGAAAAGAAAACCGTCCCCGTGGATCTGATCCGGCAGGCCCGGGCGGACATTTACGTCCAGCCCAACGAATCCGAGCACAAGATCTATCTTTTCCCCCGTGCCCAGGATATGGGCCTGCCGGGGCAGAACGCCCTTTTGAAGGTGCTGGAGGAGCCGCCGGCCTACGGTGTGTTCCTCCTGCTGACCACCAACGCTGACGCCCTGCTGCCCACGGTCCGGTCCCGGTGCACCGAGCTGCGGATGCAGCCCCTGCCCCAGAGCCTGCTGCGGAGCGTGTTGGAAAAGGAATATACCGGCGTTTCCGCCGAGGCTCTTTCCGCTGCCGCGGAACGCAGCGGCGGCTTCCTGGGCCAGGCCAAGCGTCTTTTGGACGAGGACGGCCAGGTGCGGCAGGAGACCGCGAAACTTGTGGAGGCCCTGTGCGGAAAGGATTCCCTTTTGCTCATGCAGCTGCTGGTGCCCCTGGAAAAGAGCAAGCGGGATGTCCTCGCCGAGCTTCTGCGGGACTGGCAGATGCTTCTGGAAAACGCCCTCACCGCCGCCTGCGGCATGAAAACGGTTTCCGACCAGGCCCGCCGTCTGGCCGCCGCCCTGGACAGCCGCACCCTCCACCGGCAGTACGCCCTGGTGCGGAAAGCCCGGGAATACACCTTAAACAACGTCTCCCCGGCAGCCGTCTGCGGCTACCTGGAGTGGGCGCTCAGGTAGGCCGATTCGTCGAATCGCAGTGGAGAATTAATTGACAATTGACAGTTGACAATTGACAATTAAGGGAATTCCCTTTGAAACCGATTCAAGAAAAACGAATTGAAATTTGTCCCGAAGGGACACCATAATTGTCAATTGTTCATTGTCAATTGTCAATTCGTCCCCCATCAAGCCAAAATTTACGAAACGTTCAGAGATTTCCCGCTTCTGCGGTTATGGATAAAAGTTAGGAGAACATTATGGAACAAACCACCACGCCGGAGCTGGTCTCCGTTGTTGATATTCAGTTCCGGCCGGGACAGAAGGTCTACTTCTTTGACCCGGACGGACTTGCCCTTGCCCAGGGGGACCATGTAATCATGGATACCGCCCGGGGCGAGGAATTTGGCGTCTGCGCCAGCGGTATTCACCGGGTCCCCCAGAAGGACGTAGTCGCCCCTCTGCGGAAGGTTCTGCGTAAGGCCAGCGCCCAGGACGAGAAGATCGTCGCCGAAAACCGGGCCAAGGAGGCCAGGGCTGAATCCGTTTGTGCCCAGAAGATCCAGGCCCATGGGCTGGATATGCAGCTGGTCAGCGCCGAATGCGCCTTTGACGGCAGCAAAATTCTCTTTTATTTCACCGCTGACGAGCGGGTGGATTTCCGGGAGCTGGTAAAGGATCTTGCCGGCGTCTTCCACACCCGCATTGAGCTGCGGCAGATCGGCGTCCGGGACAAGGCCAAAATGGTGGGCGGCCTGGGCATCTGCGGCCGGCCATTCTGCTGTGCCAGCTTTCTGGACGATTTCCAGCCTGTTTCCATCAAAATGGCCAAATCCCAGAATCTGAGCCTGAACCCCACCAAAATTTCCGGCACCTGCGGCCGGCTCATGTGCTGCCTGAAATACGAGCAGGACACCTATGAGGCCCTGATCCGCACCAGCCCCAAGCTGGAATCCTTTGTGGATACCCCGGAGGGCCGGGGCACCGTCATTGAAGCGGACATTCTGCGGCAGCGGGTCAAGGTGCGTATGGAGAACAACCCCGATGCTGTTTCCACCTTTGCCAATGAGGAAGTGGCTGTGCTGCGCAGCGGTAAGGCCAAGAAAAACGACCCGCCCATCCCCGCGGATCTGGCCCCCATTTCCGGCGGCGGTATCCGGCCAAAGGCTTCCCCCAAGCAGGAGGATGCCTTGGTTCTGGAACCCATCCGCTTCCGCTACAGCACCGAGTCCCTCGTAGAGGAACCCGCCGCCCCGGCGGAACCGGCAGCTGAAACCGAAGAGCGGCCTCAGAAGCCCCGCCGCGGCGACCGGCGTCGTTCCAGAGGCCCCAGGCCCGAGGACCGGCAGAAGCCGGAGCAGGATGCGGCGCCCCGGCAGGAGCAAAAGTCTGAACGGCCAAAGTCTGACCGGCCCAGAAAGCCCCGCCCTCCCAGAGGCGAGAAGAGCGCTCCCGCCGAGCAGAAGACCGCCGGGGCACCCCAGAAGGGTGCCGGAGACGGCCCGAGGGAGGAGCAGTCCGCAAACGGCGAGCAGAAAAACCGCCGCCGGGGAAACTACCGGAATTACCGCAGAAACAAGGGTCCTGCCAGAAATTCCGGGGCGGATTCTTAAGAAAATCGGGATTCTACCCACAGTAGAGATCCCAAAAGCAGTGGAGTAGAGCGCATTCACCGTGCAGTCGATATCCGGCTGCACGGTTTTCCTTGCCCAAGATCCGCCGCTGGCCTATAATGAGCATCAAAGAAAACGGAGGAAAACGCCATGGCTTTTATCGTATTCGCGGACGGCAGCGCCAATCTGCCGAAGGATTGCCTGGAGGGCATTACTCTGCTGCCCTGCACCTACTGTGTGGACGGGGTACAGAAGGAGTACCGGGGCGATGTGGACAGCTTTGATGTTCACCACTATTACGATTCTCTGCGCTCCGGCGCGAAGATCACCACCAGTCTTCTCAATACCCATCTGTTCCTGGAGCACTTTCGGGCGGCTCTGGAGGCCGGGCAGGACGCGGTGTACATCTCCATGTCCTCGGGCATCAGCGGCACCTATCAGGCGGCGGTGAACGCCAAGCATGAGCTGGAGGAAAAGTACCCGGACCGCTATATTCATATCGTGGATTCCCACGGCTGCGGCTTCGGCAGCGGCCTGCTGGCCATCCGGGCCGCGGAGCTGAGCAGGGCGGGGAAGTCCGCCCGGGAGGCGGGAGCCTTGCTGGACGCGGATGTGCCCCATATGTGTCAGTATTTCACCGTGGATGATCTGAACTTTCTGAAGCGCAGCGGCCGGGTCAGCGGGGCTACCGCCATGATCGGCACTGTGCTGAACATCAAGCCCATCCTCTACGGAGGCGCGTCCGGACACATTGTCTCCTGCGCCAAGGTCCGGGGCCGGAAAAAGGCCATTGAGGCCATTGTGGAGAAGTATGCCCAGAAGCAGATCGACGCCGGACACCGGATCGTTGCCATCTCTCACGGCGATTGCCCGGAGGACGCGGAAATCCTGGCCGAAAAGGTCCGGGCCGCGGCCAACCCCGGCAAGCTCATCATCGTACCCCACGAGCCCTTCTCCGGCGCGCACGTAGGCCCCGGTATGTTGGCTCTGTTCTTCTACGGGTCGGAACGATAACGGCTTTCTACCTATAACAGCAGGGGGCGGTACGCACACCGCCCCCTGCATTTTCTATCTGTCAGGAATCAATATAGAACATTCCCAGAATGTCCCGCATTTCGTAATAATGCGCGCCCTTGCGCCAGCCGCTGCCCACGGAATCGCCGGAGTGGAATTTCATCTCGGTATCCGGCAGAGTCTCCGGCAGGATCAGTTCCGCCTGGCATTCCTCGGGCAGCTCGTACCGCTGAGGCCCGGGCTGTGTCCACCACAGGCGCTTGAGCCAGGTCATATGGCTGATGGGCGTGGCGTCCGCAACCAAATAGCTCAGGTTCAGGTCGTCCAGGCCCGTGCAGCTTTCCAGCGGGGTCAGATCCTTTACTTTCGTCAGGAACAGCTCCAGAAACACCAGCTTTTTGTGGTTTGCCAGGGGACTGATATCGCTGACCTGGGTATCGGCGATGACCAGATATTGCAGCTCCGGCATGTCCGCCGCCCAATCGCAGTTGGTGATCTTCATATGGCCTACGTCAACGCAGATCATATCGCGGCAGTATTTCAGCTCCACCAAGTCCTTGTCCGTGACCGCCTTGTTGAACTTCACCGGCATGAACCAGGTGTCGTCCGTCCGTACCCGTAAGGCCCCCAGCTGGACGGTCCACACCACCCTTGTTTCCGGCAGGCGGCGGTCCAGGGCATCCAGCGCCTCGCTGGGCTGTCCGCAGTCACTGAGGATCAGCTTTTTCAGGTTCGGAAAGCTGCCAAGCTCCTGTTCCAGCGCGGGAAGGTCCCCAACGGCACAGCCGGAAAGGTCTATCTCTTCGGTATCGCTGGGGAAGGTTTGCCCCAAAAGCGTCACCCCATACCGGCAGCTGACATCGGGACAGCGCGCGAGGAGCGCTTGCCTGAATTCCCAGGGCAGCGCCGTTTCCCCAAGGTCCAGCCGTTCCAGGCAGGGAAGGTAGCCGCAAATCGCGTCCAGATCCTCCGGCGTAACGGCCGCCTCCGAAAGGTCCAGCACCCGGGTATCCCAGTCGTAAGGCTTGCCGCAGATCGTCACGGTCCAGGTAAGCTCTGTCTGCGGAAACCGCGACTGCAGCTCTGAAAGAAGACCGGGGACCGGAAGGCTCCCGCGGAGATGGACCTTCTGAAGCTTCGGAAGGCAGGCAAGCGCCCCTTCCAGCTCTGTTCCGGTCACATTTTCCAGAGAAACCGCGGTTTGGGAGGAACCGATGCTCTGCCCGGCCAGCGGATAATGATAGGAAACCGCCATGTCAGGTCGTTCCCGGGAAAGCGCTGCCAGCGCCTCAAGATCTCCGCCGGTCCCGCAGGCTTCTCCGTCCACAGCGGCAAGCTCCGGCAGCGCCGCCAGCCATTCCGCCTCTGATCTGGTCAGCGCGGGGACGGTGAGAGAGCGGATATCCGAGGGATAAACCTCCCCCTGTACGGTCACATTCCAAAGAAGTTTGCATTCAGGCAAGGCTTCCCGCAGCGCGGTAAGGTCCTCCTGCGTCAGATCCGCGCCCCGCAGATCCAGCTCACGCAGGCGCGGCATTTTTGCCAAAACCGGCAGATCCCGGGCGACCGGGCCGGAACAGGCGGCCGTTTCGGCTTCCCTCGGAACCAGCTTTCCGTCCAGCCGCACATGGGACGCGCCGTAGATCCCTATGCCTATACAGGCGGCCAAAAGCACCGCCGCGGCGATGCCCATTCTCTTTCTTCCGTGCATTTCCATTCCCCTAGCCTTTGTGTTCTGTAAACCAATGAGCTTATCATAGCACGCCGCCGAATATCCGTCAATAGCCATATCCGGCCTTTTCGCGCCCCGGCTTTCTTCAGGCGTCTTGCTTTTTTAGTGGATATATGGTATACTTTTCTGGACGTTTTTCCGGAATACGGAGGAAAAACGCCAATATTTTTATAAATGAGGTTTTATTTTGTCCAAGAAATATCCGGTCTGGCTGGAAAAGCTCCTGCCTGGATTTACACTTACCCGGGCGGGGCTGATTCTTCTCGGCTCTGCCATTGTTTCCTTCGGCCTGTATAACATCCACCAGCAGAGCGGCATTACCGAGGGCGGCGTGCTGGGCACCGTGCTGCTGCTGCACCACTGGCTGAACTGGCCCGCCTCCGTCATTACGCCCATTCTGGATATCAGCTGTTACCTGCTGGCGCTGAAGGTCCTGGGGCTGGATTTTATCAAATGGTCCGTGGCCTCCACCCTCTGCGTCTCCGGCTTTTTCCGCCTGTGGGAGACCTGGCCGCCCATGCTGCCAAACCTCTCCGGCCATCCCCTGCTGGCCGCCGTGCTGGGGGCGCTGTTTGTGGGCGTAGGGGTGGGGCTGATCGTCCGGCAGGGCGGCTCCTCCGGCGGCGACGACGCGCTGGCGCTTTCCATCTCCAAGGCGGTAAAATGCCGCATCTCCTACGCATACCTGTTTACGGACCTGACGGTGCTGACCCTTTCTCTGACCTATATTCCCTTCCGCAGGATCGCCTATTCCCTGATTACCGTGACCCTCTCTTCCTGGATCATTGACTTTTTTCAAAAAGGAAAATAAAATACCTAAATGCCTATTGACAAACTAGGCATTCGGTGCTATGATACGCCCATCCAAGGAAAACCAGAGTTTTCCAGCCGGGAGGGCGGGCAAATGAAATATGCCGCGTTTCGATGTTGACAGAAAAGGGAACAATTTACGAATAGATAAGTTTTGGGTTGTCGTACCCCTTGGCTCTCCCCATGGGAGAGCTGTCACGGCGGAAACGCCGTGACTGAGAGGGCTGCGATGCTGAGGCTTTCATGTGGATTCCGCCACTGGTACCCTCTCAGTCGTGCTGCGCACGCCAGCTCCCCCGGAGGGGGAGCCAAGGGGACATTCCGACAAGCCCCAATTCCCCAACCACTTTACACCACCACCTATACTTGAAAGGAAGTCTTTTCTATGTCTAAAATCTACACCTCTGCCGACCAGTTGATCGGACACACTCCGCTGCTGGAGCTGACCCATATTGAAAAGGAAGAGAAGCTGGAGGCCAGAATTCTGGCCAAGCTGGAGTACTTCAACCCCGCCGGATCCGTGAAGGACCGGATCGCCAAGGGCATCATTGACGATGCCGAGCAGAGCGGTACGCTGAAGCCCGGCGGAACCATTATTGAGCCAACCTCCGGCAACACCGGCATCGGCCTGGCTGCTGTGGCCGCGGCCCGGGGCTACAAGCTGATTATCGTCATGCCGGACACCATGAGCGTGGAGCGCCGTCAGCTGATTAAGGCCTATGGCGCCGAACTGGTGCTCTCCGAGGGCGCCAAGGGCATGAAGGGCGCCATTGAGAAGGCCAACGAGCTGGCGGCCCGGATCCCCGGCAGCATCATTGCCGGCCAGTTCACCAACCCCGCCAACCCAAAGACCCACTTTGCTACCACCGGTCCCGAGATCTACGAGGATACCGACGGAGATGTGGATATCTTCGTGGCAGGCGTAGGCACCGGCGGCACCGTTACCGGCGTCGGCGAGTACCTGAAGAGCAGGAAGCCGGAAGTAAAGGTCGTGGCCGTAGAGCCCGCCTCCTCCGCCGTGCTGTCTACCGGCAAGGCAGGCCCCCACAAGATCCAAGGCATTGGCGCAGGCTTCGTTCCCGAGGTGCTGAATACCGGGATCTACGATGAGATCATCCCCGTCACCAACGAGGATGCCTTTGCCACCGGCCGTCTGGTTGGCCACAAGGAGGGTGTCCTCGTAGGCATCTCCTCCGGCGCCGCCGTCTGGGCCGCTCTGGAGCTGGCCAAGCGCCCGGAGAACAAGGGCAAGACCATTGTGGTCCTGCTTCCGGACACCGGCGACCGGTATCTCTCCACCCCGCTGTTCGCGGAGAAATAAGCTTTCCCCCTCTCTTCAAAATTCGCCCGCTGCCGTTTCTTGAACCGCTCCCTGTCAAGCAGATAGGGAGCGGTTCAGGATAAGATGCTCCCTCTGGTGTAGTCTCGAAACTTTTGTCATTTCGAGTATCTACTCCAGAGGGAGCATCTCACATTTGACCCAGTGGACGGTTTTGGTTATCGAATACGGACAACTTTGGTTTTCAGCAGCTCTTGCAGGAGGGTCTGGGCGTTTTGGCGGTCCTCCGGTGTGAAGTGGGGCCAGACGCCGTACTGGGCGGCGTTGTAGCCGGAGGAGATGCAGGCCATTGCCGCGGTCTGCGCCGGGTCAAAGCCCGCCGTCCATGCATACATGGCGGCAGCCGTGGAGCAGTTGCCGCACCCGGAGGGATCCACCGACGGCCCGCCTGCGTCCACCGAGGGGCAGAACCAGACCTCCTCCGGCGTGATCACGTAAGCGCCCTTCTTCCCCACGCGGAAGAACGTCATTTCCACCGGGAGGGCCTGGAGGCGCTCGATCAGCACATCTTCCTGCTGGCGGGGGATGGCGAAGAGGCGGGCGGCCTCAATGGCGTTGCAGGAGAACATATCCGCATAGCCAATATCGGCCAGGGGCTGCATGACGCCCTCCATCCGATCCGCACCGAACTCCCACATCAGCTTGAACGATGCCTTGCCGCGCAGCTGGCGCAGGGAGCGGAAAAACGGGTCCTGCGGGTACATGTACAGGTACACGCCACGCACGTCCGGGGTGACTGCCGGGAGCACGGTCTGGGCCGTCAGGTCAAAACGCACGATGTGCTCCATGCCCTGAAGGGGCTGCCAGAAATAGCTGCCGTCCGGGCGGTGCTGGATCAGGCAGCGCGAGGTCTCCTCCGGGAGCACCTGCACGGTCTGCTTACCGATGCCGTGGCGGCTGAGCCACGCGCCGTAGGGGCCGTCCCAGTCGCTGCCGGCGCGGCAGACCAGGGCGCAGTCATCCTCCCACAGGCGGATGCCCTCCACGCCGAAGATCGCCGGGCCGCCAAGATGGAACGCGCCGCGGGTGCCATCCGCGTGCTCCACCATGTCGGACATGATGTTGCCACAGGAAAGATACTTTGCCACGTGTGTCCCCTCCCGTCAGTCGATGTAGATCCGCTGGCTGGTCTTGATGTAGTTCATATCCGGCTCGGCAAACAGCGGGCCGGTGCCGTAGCCGTTTTCCGTCACGAAGAAGCTCAGGTCCCGCATCCGGGCAATGTGGAACGCCAACAGCGTAAAGGGAATGTAATCCATGAGGGGCTTGAAGCCCGTCTCGGCGGTGTCGGGAAGTGTGCAAGCGACGGCCCCCTGAGGCAGAGCGTCCGGCTGCTCCTCGGTAACCACAAGCACCCGACGGCCGCTCTTGAGCATGGCCTTCACCGTCTCAAGGGTGCGGCTGTAGCTGGTGCTGTTCTTTGAGAGCATGACGCAGGTGCCCAGCTTCGCGCGGTCGCGCATGAAGAAATTGATGTGGTTCCAGTCCTCGCTGTCCGAGTACATGTTGACGCTGCCGCTGTACTCAAAGCCCTTGGCTGCGCCGAAATAGGCCGCGGCAATGTCCGCCCCGGAGCCGACGAAATCGTAGCCAATGGTATCAGCCCACTCCAGCGCCAGCCTGTACATCTGCTCATCGATGCAGTCAAACTTCTCCGCAAAGCTGCCGGTGTAGCGCAGCAACTCGTCCCGCAGGGCCTGCTCCCGCTCCCGGGTAATAACGCCGCGGACGACCGCCCCGTAAAGCGCGGCAAGGAACAGATTCGTCATTGCGTTGGTATAGGTGAAGTTCTGCGAGCTGTAATGGAAATCCCAGCAGCGCGGGCCGGTCTCCAGCAGCAGGCAGGAGGCGTTCTGGGCGACGTTGGAATTCACGCCCCGGGTGACGCCGACGACGGTGCAGCCCTTGCGGTGCATCCGCTCGGCCACTTCCGCCACCCGCGCGCCGGTCCCGGACTCGCTGATGATGAACACCAGCATCTGGGATGGGTCCTCGTCCGGGCTCAGATACAGATTCCGGCTCACGTCGATGGCCCGTTCGGCCGTCACGTCCGTCAGGTTCCACATCTTCTGGAAAAAGAAGCGGAGCGCCATCGAGGCGGCATAGGAATCGCCGTTGCCCGTCAGCACAACGCGGTGCGCCCGGCGCACAGTCTCCGGCGGCAAAAGCTGCTCCAGCCGCTCAAACGGATAGTCACGGACAATGTCCTGGATAAATGCCGGGATCTTCAGAAGATCGTTCAGCTCGGCTTTGTCTCTCTGATACATATTTACCTCCTGATATTTTGAGAATTTTCTCAAAAAGTTCTTTACTTTTTTCCTTATCTGTTGATATAATCATCTTATAAAAACAGAAGGGGTTTTCTTATGAATTATTGGGATCATGTGGCGCAGAGCCGGGATATGTTTACAAAAAGCGACAAGATCATTTACGATTTTATCGAGCAGGACCCACAGCTGATCGAGGATATGACCATCTCACGGCTGGGGAAAATGGCAAAGGTATCAACCTCCGCCGTGCTGCGCTACTGCCAGCGGCTGGGTTACAGCGGTTACAGCGAGTTTCGCTTTGACCTTATCAAATCCATCCATTCCAGCAGTCCCATCAGCGGCGCTTCGCTGGCACAGAGCCACCTGGGCCTGTACAAATACGGGCTGGAGCAGCTGGACAGCCTGCCCCAGGAGAAGCTGATGACATTCGTGCGGCTGATCGTTGACGCGCCGTTCATCGCCTGCCTGGGTACCGTCAAATCCGCGCTGCCTGCCATGAACTTCTACTACAATTTCACGTCCCTCAAAAAGCGGGTGCTGCCGCTCACCGGCATGCTCAGCCCCTGGGCCGAGTATACCGTGTCGCCGGAGGATCTGATCCTGATCTTCAGCGTGACCGGCAACACGGCAAACGAGGGCATCCACGATCTGCTGGTCAGCGCCCGGGAGCACAACTGCAACGTCCTGCTGGTCACCTGCAATAAAAAGCCCAAGCTGACGCGCTACGCTACCCATATCCTTGAGCTGCCGCAGCTGAAAACCTCCGACGGCCTGGCTATCGACCCACGGCCGCTGATGATGATCCTGGGCAACCTGCTGGCGGAGTACGCCCGGCCCTATCTTTAAGCGCCCGGTTCAGGCGCGGGCCAGCTCCTCCTCCAGCGTGCGGACGCGGCGGACGTATTCCGCAGCCAGCGGCTCAACAATGCTGCCGCCCCACGCGCCGCCCTCGATGGCGGAGCCGACGAAGGCCCCGTCCGCGTGGCGCAGCCGCTGCCGGCAGTTTTCAATGGTCGTGCCGCCGCCGAGGATGACCGGGTAATCGCCCGCCTGCTTGACATCCAGAATCAAACGCTCGTTGCGGTCGGGATCGGCGTCCATCACCTCCACCGCGTCCGCGCCCAGGCGCATTGCGGCGCTGGCCAGCGCCCGCACCCGTCCGGCGTCATACGCGCCCTGCACGTGATATCCGGCGACCTCGCTCACCAGGCTCACATTCCCGGCGCAGATCTTTCCGCGGTATTCGGCCACCTTCAGCGGGTTTGCCTCAATGCGGCCATAGGGGCTGTCCGTGGATGCAACCAGGGCTGTGCAGCGTGTGAAATCCGCGCCGGAGGCCTTGCACACGGCAAGGCTGGGGGTGATGCAGTTCCACATGAGCTGGACGCCCAGCCGGAAATCCGGCCCGACCGCCTCGCGCACCCGGCTGGCGATAATGGAGATCGCGGCAACGCGGGCATAGTCCGTATCGTCGGTGGCGGGATAATAGATGTCCACGGACTGGATCAGGCCGCCGTCCGCCCCCGCGCGCTGCAATGTCAGGCAGTCGTCAATGGCCTTGCGCGTCATTTTCTCCAGGTTGCCCTCCTGGTACAGCGGCGTTCCGGGCAGGGGAAGCAGATGCACCAGACCCAGGACCAGCTTTCTGCCGTTCAGGTTCTTAAACATTGCGTTTGCCATCGGCTATCCCTCCCGATCCACGGCCGCCTGCTCGGCGGCCAGTTTTTTTCTTGCTTCCTTCAGACGCTTGGCCTCCTGACGCATGCGGAAGCTGCTCATGATGAAGTAAAGGATGATGATGAGCAGATAGGGCATGGCGGCAAGGAAATAGGAATCCGCGATATAGGGCTTGAGATAATTGGTGATTGCGTACGCCAGGCCAAACACGAGGCTCACCACCAGCGCGCCGATGGGCATTCCGTTGGCGATGGTGGCCGCGGCCATGCCGATGAAGCCGCGGTTGGCCGTGATGTTGCGGATGAAGAAATTCTGATATCCCATGGACAGGTACATACCGCCCAGACTGCTGATGGCGGCGACGATGACGAAGGCCGCCGTATAAAGCTTGCGGGGGTCGATGCCAACGGACTCCACCGCCTGGGGGTTCTGGCCGGAGGCACGCACCCGCAGGCCGAACTTTGTGCGGAACAGTACGAACCACACCACAAATGCCATTGCAAAGGCCAGATAGGTGAATATATTATGCCCGGAGAGGACCGCTCCGAGGATTGGAATGTCCTTGAGGATCGGAATATCCACATTGCCCAGCGCCAGGCTCTGCACCACGCCCGCCGTGGTGTTTTTTGTGCCCGTCAGCAGGTACACCGCGAAGATCGTGCCGCCGATCAGGGCCATGTTCAGGGAGATGGACATGAGGTACAGATCAACCTTCATCACGAAGGTGGCCCAGCAGAGGAACAGCGCGATGGCCATGGAGGCCAGCATGCCGCAGAGGATGCCCAGCCAGACGTTCTGGAACAGGGCGCTGGTCAGCACACCCACCAGCGCGGAGGTGAGCATCATTGCCTCCGCGGCGATGTTCAGCAGTCCGGCCTGCTGGGAGATGGTGGAGCCGATGGCCACGAAAATAAGCGGCGTGGCAATGCGGATCAGCGAATAGATGAAATTGGTGATGTATTCAACGGCGTTAACCATTTGCAGCCTCCTTCTTCTCCTGCGCAAGCTCATCGCGGCGGGAGACCTCAAAGATCGCCTTGCGGCGCAGCCGACCAAGGAATTCCTCTGCCGCGACAAAGAGGACGATGACGGCCTGCAGCATGGTCACAAGCTCCACGGGGATATTCGTATTGGCGTTCAGTACCGCCGCCGCGCATCGGATATAGGCCATGATGAAGGCGGTAAGCGGCACAAAAATCGGCTTTTTCTTCGCCATGACCGCCACCAGCAGACCGTCCATACCTACGTTCGTCAGCGTGGAAAGGTAATAGTTATCGTAGATCCCGAAATTCTCCACCGCGGCCGCCGCACCGGCGTAAACGCCGCCGATGACCTGAGCCAGATACATGATCTTCTTTGCGGAGATCCCGGAATACACCGCAAATTGCAGATTATCGCCGCAAAGGCGGATTTTGCTGCCCAGGGGTGTATAATAGAAGATCAGCAGGGCCAGGGCCAGCCCGATCAGGGCGACATAAATTCCGCTTGTAAAATTGCTGCCGTTCCAGTAGCGGACAAAGCGCATGTTGCCGGGATATACGGGGCTGCCCATGTAGGCGAGGGTGCGGTCAGTGATCGTCTGCTTCAATATCCACAGCGCCGCATAGAGGCAGAAGTAGTTCAGGATGGTGGATGTGACCATCTCGTTTGCCCCCAGGCGCTCGCGGCCGAAGGCCGGGATGAGCATGATCACCACCCCGCAGGCGGCGCAGATGCCGACGATGATCAGCAGATTGACGATGCGGGGCAGACCGGGCATGACGTTCAGGCCAAAGCCGGTGCCGAACATCAGCAGCAGCGCCGGAAGGGGCGCAAGATTGATGATGCCCTCCGAGGCCATGTTGAACCGTCCGGCAGCATAGATAAAGCACATACCCAGACCCGTCAGCATATACGAGGCATACTTGGCCAGCACCTGGCCAAAGCGGCGCTTCGTCATGAACGGGCCGAGGACGAAATTATAGACCGCGCTTTTGGGGTCCTCCTCGCTGATGAGCATGATGATGACGATGCACAGAAGCAGCGCGATCACGATGCCCAGAAACACGCGCAGGAACTCAAACGCTTTGTCGATCCGTTCAACTTTCTTCAAAACAGGTCCCCCATTTCCTCCGGAGTCATTGTGCGGACTCCCAGCATGTATTCGCCCAGCAGCTGTGTTTCCAGCGCCTGCGGCTCGGTGAACTGCGCGGCAATGCGCCCCTTGTGCATGACGAGCAATCGGTCGGAGACCTCCAGCAGCTCGTTCATATCCGAGGAGATCAGCAGCGCGCCCACGTTCTTTTCCCGGGTATAGCGCACCAGCAGCCGGCGGATGAGCTCCGTGGTGCCGATGTCGATGCCGCGGGTGGGCTGATTCGCGATGATCAGATTAGCGCCGCTGCAAAACTCCCGTGCGATGATGACCTTCTGGATGTTGCCGCCGGACAGGAAGCGGACCGCCTCATCCCGGCCGGTGCAGGCGATCTCAAAATCGCGGATGCACTGATCGGCAAATCGGTTGAGTTCCCTGGTGTTGAACAGGAAGCCACGCTTGAAGCGCGGATCGTCCAGATAGATTGACGCAAGATTTTCCCGGATGGAGAGGTTCTCCGCGATGCCGTATGTCATGCGGTCCTCCGAGATATGGGCCAGGCCCAGCTGGCGGATCTGGCGGATGGACTTTCCCGCCGTCTCCTTGCCGTTCAGGCGGATGGAACCGTCGGTACGCTGCAGCAGGCCCGTAACGATCTCTGAAAGCTCCGTCTGCCCGTTGCCCTCCACGCCGGCGATGCCCACGATCTCACCGGCGCGCACGCCGAAGCTCAGATCGTGCAGCACATGAACGCCGATGTCATTGATGTAATTCAGTTTTTCGATGTGCAGGATGCCCTCCCCGGGCTCGGCGGCACGCTTGTGCATCTTCAGGTCCACACTGCGCGCTACCATCATCTGCGAGAGTTTTTCCGGCGTCAGATCCCGGATCTCACCGTGGCCGGTGACGCGGCCGTGGCGAAGAACGGTGCAGCGGTCGCACAGCTCCATCACCTCTTCCAGCTTGTGGGAGATAAAGATGATACCGTAGCCCTGCTCCTTGAGCACCTTCAGCTGCACAAACAGCTCCGCCGTCTCCTGGGGCGTCAGGACGGCGGTCGGTTCATCCAGGATCAGCACCCGTACGCCGCGGATGAGCACCTTGAGCAGCTCGACCTTCTGCTTGTAGCCCACGCTCAGGTCGCGTATCAGCGCGTTGGGATCGACCTCCAGATGATATTTTTCCGCGGCCTCCCGCGTCAGGCGGACGGCCTGCCTGCGGTCAAAATACTGCCCCCCGCCCGGCTCGATGCCAAGCATGATGTTCTCGGCCACTGTCAGATTCGGCACCTGCATGAAGTGCTGGTGCACCATGCCGATCCCCTTGGCAATGGCGTCCAGCGGCCCGGCGATCTTCGCCTCCTCGCCGTTGATATAGATCTTTCCCTCCTGGCAGCTCTCGTGGCCGAACAGGATCTTCATCAGCGTGGTCTTGCCCGCGCCGTTCTCCCCCATCAGCGCGTGGATCTCGCCCGCCGCGACGGAAAACGTGACGTCCTTGTTCGCCATGAAGCCGTTGGGGTACACCTTTGTGATGCCCTCCATGCGCAGAAGCTCTTGCGGCATGTTCATTCCTCCCAGATATCCCACAGCCGGGCGGGCAGACAATGATGCTGACCGCCCGGCTGTGTTTCATATGATCAAATTCGCTTACGCTGCAAAGTCAGCGTCGGGGTTGTCGCGGTAGGCCGCAAACGCCTCATAGGAGCTGAAATCATAGTAGGAGACCACATTGATCTCACCGCTGATGATCTTCTGCGTCAGCTCGCGCATGGTGTTCTGTACATCCTCGGGGGTGTGCGCCAGGTAATTTTCATTCTCCGCCAGGCCGACGCCGTCGGTGCTCAGGCCGTAGACGGTGTTGCCGGGCAGGATCTTGGAGTCCCCGGAGTTCAGGTTCTCAAACAGCAGCGCCACGCAGGGCTCCACGTTTTTCAGCATGGAGGTGATGAGGGTCTGATAGCCCTTGGCGCTGCCCAGGTCTCTGTAATAGCTGTACTGATCGTAGTCGGTGCCGAGGATATAGCGGCCAGTCTGCTCCGTGGACTTCTCGTCCGCCGCCTGCAAAGCGCCCAGGCACACGTCGCCGGCAACGTCATAGATATAATCGCAGCCGTTGTCGATCATCACGCTGACGGTCTCATAGTTGTTCTGAACGGTCATTTCGCCCAGGTAGGCGTACATCATGTCCAGATCCATGCCCAGTTCCTTGTTGGCGTACTTGTAGCCGCAGAGCCAGCCCGCGCCGAAGTCGTTGGTGATGGGCGCGTCCAGGTTGATGGTGCAGCCGATCTTGCCGGTCTTGCTCATCAGCGCGGAATAGACCGCCACCAGGAAGGAACCCTCGTTCTGGGCAAAAGAAATGCCATAGATGTTGTCCGTATCGCCGAAGTCTGCCACGGGAGAGGTATCGAACATGATGAAGGTGATGTCGGACCATTCGCCATTGGCGGATTTTTCAATGATGGTGTCGGAAACATACCAGCCGGCGCAGAGCACGTAATCATAGTGCTTGGTGTCCAGCGCGTCGACCAGGGAGTTGACCGCCGCGGAGGTATCGGTGCCGTACTCCACCAGCGTCAGGTCATAGCCGTACTTCTCGGCCGCGGCGCTGGCCGCGCGGTAGCCCATATCCCACATGCCAAAGTCGCCGATGTAGGCCACGTAGTACAGGATGGACTTCCTGCCGCCCTCCGTGGCAGGCGTCTGGGCCTCGGTGGTCTTGGCTTCGGTGGCCTTGGCCGGGGCGTTGTCGGACGCGGCCGGTTTGGAGGCGCAGCCGGCGAACAGGCACATTACCATGGCAGCCGCCAGAAGCAGCGCGAGCGTTCTTTTTCCCAATTTCATAATCAATACTCCTTTGTCATTTTTGTGTGTTTCAGTTTCTCAGGCAAAATTGGCATTTTTCTCATTTTGTTTCAATTCTTCCTATTGTATGTGAAAAATCCACATACTTTTTTTGATGATCTCCTCCTTTTTTGTCTGCCGCGTCATGTGCG
This sequence comes from bacterium, assembly GCA_963661735.1. GTDB lineage: Bacteria > Bacillota > Clostridia > Oscillospirales > Oscillospiraceae > Faecousia. Next base: position 42,342 of record CAVLCF010000021.1, read on the forward strand.
CGCCCATGCCTGCGGCCCGGCTTTATAAGATCCTTTTCTGTATCGCAATTCCATTCTATTTCAAAACAAGAAATTTGTCAATATGTAACGTCGAAAAAATGATATTTTTCTCAAACCGTTTTATAAAAAATGACGACGCTCCCGTTTCTCAGGGGAGCGCCGTTTGGGTTTTTGAGAGGTTACATCTTTTCCGGGGCGGAAAAGCCCAGCAGGTCGATGCACTGCTCCAGGCTGTGCTTGGCCGGACCGATCAGGGCAATGTAGCCGGATTTCAGGATGGCTATGGCGATCTTCCGGGTGGCGGCGTAGATGGATGGGCCGTCGGACTTGACCAGGATCCGGCAGCGGGCAAATTCTTTCATATCATCCTACCCGGAAGCGGTTCAGCGCGCCCAGAAGGTCGTCGTGGATCACCAGGGCGAACCGGGCCACCAGCTTTTCGGGGTCGCCCCGCATATCGTCCTTGATCCAGTCCAGCATCAGGCCCACAAAGGCATAGGAATAGACCCGGGCGATAAAGGCCTTGTCCTCTTCCCGGACGACCATATTGGCGGACAGCTCGTTGATGACGCCCATGAGCAGGTCATCCGTCAGAGGGGTCAGGTAATGCTCTACCTGTTCCCGACTGACGCAGCGGTAGACGTTCATGACAAAGGGCTTGTTCTCCTGGACCGCCCGGAAAATCCGCACAAAGCCCTGCTGCCAGGTATCGTAGCTGCTCTTGCCGTCCAGGGCCCGCTTGGCGTCCTCCAGGCAGACCCACTCCACCAGATCGTAAATATCCTTAAAGTGATAATAAAACGTCATGCGGTTGATGCCGCAGTCCTCGGCAATGTCGTTGATGGTAATTTTGTTCAGAGGCTTTTTCAGAAGCAGGTGCTTCAGGGAATCCTCCAGCGCCCGTTTGGTAAACTGTGACATGGTCATCCTCCTTTTTGCCCCATTCTATCCGGGAAAACGAAAGTCGGGGAAAACGAAATATGAATGTTTTGAAAACACGAAAATTTGTTCCGGAGCATCGTCTTGATTTCCGTAAGACGATTTGATAAAATGGCAAAGAGATTCTGAAAGATTTTGGGGGCGCGTTATGACCATTCAGCAGCTGCAATATGCCCTGGCTGTCTACCGGGCGGGTTCCATCTCCGCCGCTGCGGCCAGCCTGTTTATCGCCCAGCCAAACCTCAGCGGCGTGATCCGCTCTCTGGAGGAGGAGCTGGGCTATCCGATTTTTATCCGCACCAGCCGGGGCGTCCAGCCCACGGAGCAGGGTATGGAGGCCCTGCGGCAAGCGGCGCAGATCATCGACTGTCACGAAAAAATGTGCCAGGCCGGCAGCGCGGCCCCTCGCCGCCGGCTGCGGATCGGCGGCATCTCCTACAATCCGGTCTGCGACGCCTTTGCCCAGCTGTGCAAGGAATGCCAGAATGAAGAAGGCCTGGAAATGGCCTTTTATACGGATGATATCGATGTTGCTATGGAAAAGCTCATGCTGTCCGAAATCGATCTGGCTGTGGCATTGCGCAGTCCGGACGACACAGAACGGGTTGAAAAGCTGTGCCGCCAGAAAAATCTGACGCTGACCCATGTGGTGGACGTGCCTATGGTGCTGCGCATCGGCCCCCGGCACCCGCTGTACAACGCACCGGAGATCCGGCCCAGCGACTTTGAAAACTATGCCATGGTGGACTACAACGACAAGGTCTTCCTGGAATACCCCAGTCTTTCCGCCCTGCTGCACATCAATCAGGAGCGCATCGTTACAGTCTCGGACCGGGCGCTGAAAAATCGGCTGATCTCCGAAACCTCCATGTATTCCATCGGCTGCAAACTGCCGCCCCGCTCCAACGAGCGCTTCGGTTTCCGCTGCATTCCTTTGGACGACCTGCACTACAGCCTGTTCGTGCTGGAGCGTTCCGATTGCCAGCGAAGCGAGCTGACCATAAGGTATCTGAACCTGCTGAACCGCTATCTGGAGGACCTGTAAAGGCCGTCATAACGTTGGCAGGCCGCGCGGAAATTTCCATTCATAATTTATTTACGGAAAAACCAAATTTACCCCTTGCTTTTTTGGCGCGTCTGCGCTATGATATGTTAGCACTCAGAAATGAAGAGTGCTAAGCAAGTAGATAAGAGCCGGGGATATCCCCTGGCGGTCTAAATATTGCACAGATGGAGGAATTTGTTATGAAGCTGAAACCCATGGCTGACAATGTGCTGCTGAAGACACAGGAAGCACAGGAGTCCACCGCGTCCGGCATTCTGCTGGCCACCAGCAACAAGGAAAAGCCCGCGATCTATGAGGTTGTTTCCGTCGGCCCCGGCACCAAGGACGTGACTATGACCGTGTCCGTTGGGGACAAGGTGGTTGTCGGCAAGTTCACCGGCACCGATCTGACCCTGGATAAGGTTGACTACAAGTTTGTCAAGCAGGACGACATTCTGGCTGTCGTCACTGACTGAGGAGGTAACGCATTATGGCAAAGATGATTGTTTACGGCGAGGAAGCCCGCAAGAAGCTGCAGTCCGGTATTGACCAGCTGGCCGATACCGTCAAGGTAACGCTGGGACCCAAGGGCCGCAATGTGGTTCTGGGCAAGAAGTACGGCGCACCCCTGATCACCAACGACGGCGTCACCATCGCCAAGGAGATTGAGCTGGAGGATGCCTTTGAGAACATGGGCGCGCAGCTGATCCGTGAGGTCGCCACCAAGACCAACGATGTTGCCGGCGACGGCACCACCACCGCTACCCTGCTGGCCCAGGCCATCACCCGGGAGGGCCTGAAGAACCTGTCCGCCGGCGCCAACCCCATGGTCATGCGCAAGGGCATTGAGAAGGCCGTTGCCGCCGCTGTGGAGGCCATCAAGGCCAATTCCGTGCCTGTCCACGGTTCTGACGACATCGCCCGTGTAGGTACTGTTTCCTCCGGCGACGAGTCCGTAGGCAAGCTGATTGCCGAGGCTATGGAGAAGGTGGGCACCGAGGGTGTCATCACCATCGAGGAGAGCAAGACCGCCGAGACCGGCCTGGATGTGGTCGAGGGCATGCAGTTCGACCGGGGCTATATTTCCCCCTATATGGTCACGGACACCGACAAGATGGAAGCCGTCCTGGACGACGCTTACCTGCTGATCACCGATAAGAAGATCGCCAATATTCAGGAAATCCTGCCCGTTCTGGAGCCCATCGTCAAGTCCGGCCGCAAGCTGATTATCATCGCTGAGGACGTGGAGGGCGACGCTCTGGCTACCCTGCTGCTGAACCGTCTGCAGGGTCGCTTCAATGTGGTCTGCGTCAAGGCTCCCGGCTTCGGCGACCGCCGCAAGGAGATGCTGCAGGATATCGCCGTGCTGACCGGCGGTACCGTGATCTCCAGCACCCTGAACATGGAGCTGTCCAACGCCACCATGAACGATCTGGGCCACTGCCGTCAGGTCGTCGTGACCAAGGACACCACCACCATCGTGGACGGCGACGGCACCCAGGAAGCCATTGCTGACCGTGCCCACATGATCCGTTCCGCCATCGCCACCACCACCTCCGACTACGACCGTGAGAAGCTCCAGGAGCGTCTGGCAAAGCTCTCCGGCGGCGTTGCCGTCATCAAGGTCGGTGCGCAGACCGAGGTTGCCATGAAGGAGCAGAAGCTCCGCGTTGAGGACGCTCTGAACGCCACCCGTGCCGCTGTGGAAGAGGGCATCGTGGCCGGCGGCGGCACCGCCCAGGTCAATGCCATTGAGGCCGTTGAGAAGCTGGTCGCCACCCTGCACGGCGACGAGAAGACCGGCGCCCGGATCATTGCCACCGCTTTGCAGGCCCCGATCCGTCAGATCGCCGAGAACGCCGGTGTGGACGGCTCCGTGGTATACGAGAAGATCCGCACCTCCGGTAAGGTTGGCTATGGCTACAACGCCTACACCGAGGAGTATGTGGACATGATCCCCGCCGGTATCGTTGACCCCACCAAGGTCACCCGTTCCAGCCTGGAGAATGCCGCCTCCATCGCCTCCTGCGTGCTGACCACCGAGAGCCTGGTCGTGGATAAGCCCGACCCCGCTGCCGATGCCGCCGCGGCCGCAGCCGCCGGTCAGGCAGGCGGAATGTACTAAGCCGTTAAATATCCTGTCGATACAATCAGCGCCCGCTCCCACAAAAAGGGAGCGGGCGCTTTGAATTTCAGGAAAACGTTAAAATACGTTTACAATTTGTTGTTTTTTATCCGGTTGGCAATGGGCCGGTTTTTTGGTATAATCTGAGAGAGAAAATTCCAAGAGGAGGAATGCCCCCTTGAAAGAACTGCAATCGAAAATCAAAGAAGCCCTCTTGTCCGTGCTGCCCATTACGGCCATGGTTTATCTGCTGGCGGCAACGCCGCTGCTGAACCTGACGCGAACGGAGTTCGTCACCTTCACCGTTGGGGCGGTCATGCTTATTTTGGGCATCGGCCTGTTCAGTATGGGCGCGGATCTGGCCATGACGCCTATGGGCGCCCATGTGGGTTCCGGCCTTTCCAAACAGAAGAAGCTGGGACTGCTGCTGGGTGTCTGCTTCGTGCTGGGTGTGCTGATCACCATTGCCGAGCCTGACCTGCAGGTCCTGGCGGGACAGGTTCAGTCCGTTATCAACGGCACGGTTTTGACCTATGCCGTGGGTGTGGGCGTGGGCGTGTTTCTGGTGGTGGCGATTTTGAAAATCGTGTTCCAGAAGTCCCTGTCCCAGATCTTAATGCTGTTTTATATGCTGCTGTTTGCCCTGTCCCTGCTGCTGGCGGTGGGTGGCAAGCTCTCCATGCTGCCGGTGGCCTTTGATTCCGGCGGCGTGACCACGGGACCCATTACGGTGCCCTTCCTCATGGCCCTGGGCGTGGGCGTTTCCAACGTCCTGGGCGACCGGCGGAGCAAGGAAAACAGCTTCGGCATGGTGTCACTCTGTTCCATTGGCCCGGTGCTGGCGGTGCTGATCCTGGGCATTCTGTCCCGGAAGGAGCTGGTGTACGACATTCCGGACTTCGGCATGAGCGACGAGATTCTGGCCGCCTACGGCCATACCCTGCTCCACACCTGCCGGGAGGTGGGTCTGGCCCTTGGGATGATCGTGGCGTTCTTCGGCGTGTGCCAGGTGCTGTTTTTGAAGCTTTCCCGGAAGCAGCTGAAACGCATCGCCGTTGGCGTGGTGTTTACTTACCTGGGCCTGGTGCTGTTTCTCACCGGGGTCAATGTGGGCTTTATGCCCCTGGGCTACAAAATGGGCAAAAGTCTGGCGGAGGCCCACCCGGCGATTCTGGTGTCCTTCGGCTTTGTGGCGGGGGTGCTGACGGTGCTGGCGGAACCGGCGGTCCATGTCCTCAACACCCAAGTGGAGGAGGTCACCAGAGGGCTGGTGGGGAAAAAGTCCATGATGGCAGCCCTGTGCCTGGGCGTGGGGGCTTCCATTGCCCTGAGCATGGCGCGCATCGTCTATGATTTCTCTCTGGTGTATTATCTGATCCCCGGCTATTTCCTGTCTCTGGCCCTGTCCCTGTTTGTGCCTCCGGTATATACGGCCATTGCCTTTGACTCCGGCGGCGTGGCCAGCGGCCCCATGACCTCCGGCTTCATCCTGCCTCTGGCGGTGGGAGCCTGTGTCAGCCTGCAGGGAGCCGAGGCGGTACTCCGAGATGGCTTCGGCGTGGTGGCCATGGTAGCCATGACTCCCCTGATCGCCATTCAGCTTCTGGGCTTCCGGGGCATCGTCGCGGAGCGGGTCAATGAGCGCCGGGCCATGAAGCGTATCCTGGACGCGGACGATCAGCAGATCATCAACTTCATGTAAAGGAGCTTTCTATGAATAATACGGTAACGGATTCCGCGATCAAAAAGTTAAAGCTCCTGATCACCGTGGTGGATCGCCCCAAGGGGGAGTTTTACCTGGATGTGCTGGGGCAGTATGATGTGAATTTTCAAATGATCACCAACGGTCAGGGCACGGCGAGCTCCCAGCTTCTGGAGCTGCTGGGTCTGGAGCCTCACAAGGCGGTGATCCTCAGCGTGGTCCGGGAGGATCTGGTGGAGGAGATCATGAACTGCCTGGAGGACAAATTCCGCACGGTTCGGGGGGGCAAGGGCATCAGCTTTGCCGTCCCCCTATCCAGTGTAATCGGGGTCAACCTGTATCAGTTTTTAAGTGACAACCGCATGGGCAGGGAGGGATAACATGAAAACAGAAAACCACGAGGTCATTTTCGCGATCGTCAACGCGGGCTTTGCCGAGGACGTAATGGACGTTGCCCGGGAGAACGGCGTCCGGGGCGGCACGATCCTCAACGCCCGGGGGGTAGTCAAGGAGGACGCGGCCCGCTTCTTCGGTATTACCGTCCACGCGGACAAGGAAATTCTCATGATGGTGGTGGAAAAGGACATCCGGGACCGGGTGCTCAACGCCATATACAAGGAAATGGGCATGGCCAAAAAGGCCAGGGGGATCGCCTTCTCCCTCCCCGTCTCCGACGCGGCCGGCCTGGCCGCAGCCGCCGAACCGGAGCAGCCGGTATAAAAGAACCGAAACATCCAAAGCCCCAGGCCCGGCATTTCACCGTTGATACGCCAACACCCGCTCCCTGCAAAGGGGGCGGGCGTTTTGGTTGCGGAAAGGTCTTTCCATAACATAATTTACTTGCGGTTTGTTGGGTTCCGCTCAACGTTTGGGGCCATGTTCCCGCTTCAAGAGCGGCGTGAAGATTATTTCAGCGGTTCTGCCTGGCGCAATTGGCCGTTTCTTAGCTCCAGTACTTTGTCAAAGCCCATCTTTGCGGAATTGGTTGCGTTGTGGGACACCAGGAGAACGGTCACATTCTCAAGCCCCAGGACCAAACGTTCAATTTCGGAAGCCGTCTGCGGATCGAGGTGGGATGTACTCTCGTCCAGCAATAAAATGGGCGTTTTCCGTATCAGTGCTCTGGCGATCGCGACCCGCTGCCGTTCGCCGCCGGACATGGCGGAAGCATTTTCCCCAAGATGTGTGTGGATCCCATCCGGTAAAGATTCCAGCAATTCCTTCAGGCCCACACGATGGAGCGCGTCAACAACCACCGTCTCATCAATACGCTCGTAGAGGCACACATTATTGTACAGTGTATCATCGAACAAGAACGGGTCCTGATTGATCGCGCACAGGCTTTCGGTCAGACTTTTGCGGCTGATTTGGCGAAGCTCGATCCCGCCCAGTTCAATGGACCCGGTGTAATCCTGCCGCATTCCGGCTAAAAGATTCAGAAGCGTGGATTTTCCGGAACCGCTGGAGCCAACAATCAGGTATTTCCTGCCTCGCTTGAAATCGTAGTCGATACCGGACAAAATCTCCCGTTCGCCAAAGGCGAAACGCAGATCCCGGAGGACCATTTCCCCCTCAGGCCGCGGCAATTCTTCCGGGCCGCCGTTGTCTTCGGGCGCTGTCAGAATTGCGTTCAATTTTTTGATCGCAACATTTGCCGTACGTAATTCCGCCAATTCTCCGTTCAGCCATAATATAGGATAGCTGATGTAGACAATGAGTTCTGAAGCCGCCACGATATCAGCCACTGTGATCGTTCCGCGAATGACCAGAATTGCGCCCATCAGGAAAACGCCCAAATGGGCGATCTGATTGAAAACGTAAGACAGGGAACTGCTCCATTCCTTCAGGAAACGAACCTTGAACCTGCGTTCTTCCGCGTTTTCCAGCGCACGATCATAGTTTTGCTCGAGTTTATCCTCAATATGAAAGGCTTTTGCGGTGAGGAAAGCCGAAAGATTTTCTTTCAGAACCGTCATGTGCTGTTCTTGCGCGTTTGAATGATTTTCTCCCGCTTTTTCCAGCTTCTTGGCATATAAAATTGGGACCAATGTCTGCACCAGCGATGTTGCCAACACGAATAACCCGAGTATGGGACTTACCCAGATCAACACGGCAATGGCTACGCCGCAGCGCAAAAAATCTGAGTAAATATCCAGAATGACTGTGAAATAATTGCTCCGAAGCGTTTCCGCGTCCGTTGTCATGTTGGACAGATAGTCTGCCGTATTGTGCGAGAAAAACTTGTCGCAGTCCATGTGAGAAAGCTTGTGATAAATATCCGCCTTCAGCGCTGTCATAGTTTGCTCGGCAACCTTCAGCCGGACGGCCTGGTCGGCAGCGTCGATCAGCAGATCGGCCAGAATGTACACGCTGAAAATCAGAATATACTTTCCGATTTGGCTGATCTGCCCGCCATTTGCGTAGTCGATCGCCGCTGCCAGCGCACCGGCGCACGCAACGGAACTGATCGCCCGCAGGGGCGATGTTATCAGATACAGCAATATTTTTGGGTTTTTTCGTATCAGATATCGGTACATAGGCTCTCTTCCTCCTGCAAATCCAGAAATAATTTTATCCGATTCTGCATTGCGCCGCGCAATGTGTAGTTTCCGTCACATTTCACACAGGGGTGTTCTTCCCCGCAATTGCCATTATAAAGCACACGACAAAAAAGACCATGCCGTAATTGGAAAATTTTCCTTTCCAGGTACAGCATGGGTCTCAAGTCAACAGTACATTATTCTGATGATGCTGAAAAGGATCACACGGATATCGATTCGCCAAAGCACTCTGTGTAAAACTCCTGCATGATCTTCAGATTTTTTTGATCGTCTATTACATGCGAGAAATAGATAGCATCCTTGAGCGCTCTTTTTGCAGCCTCTCTATCTTCCGTTCGATTCCTTTGCAGCAATGCCCAGCCTTGATTAAAAAGTGTCTCTCCAAGGAGTGGGCAGCGCCCGGTCTTTTTGGCGATGCGAATACCCAAACTGCAGATCTCGATACATTCGTCATAGCGTCCGCTCAGCCCCAGGTATTTCGAGAGGTTGTACAGGATCATTGGCTGCGTACGCAATGCTTCTTCCACGCTTATTACATGATGGTCGAAATACTCTTTCAGCGTTGTGAGAATTTCGATTGCCTGTGTGGTATCTCCCTCCGCATGGTGACATATGGCGATATTGTTTAACAGAATAATTTCATCATAGGACAGGACCTTTGGAATGACGCCACTTTTGAACTTTGGACAAGTTAATTGAATGGCCGCTTCCAGCTGTTCCAATCTCTCTCCATTCGTATATTTTGATCTATTTATCAGAACATCGTGCAGCAGGATAAATTGTCTGTCGATTTTTGTTGGATTCTCCAGTGCGCTCTCAAGCTCTCTCATATATTTACCCGCAAGCGCATAATTGCGCGAGACGAACTCCTGTCGTACCTTGAACTTCAATTCGTAAACTTGGAAGTCCTGTTTATCCGTGAAAAAATCCAGAGACATTGCGGAATAACCAAGCCGCTGCATAAGCATTTCAAAGTGATCTTTGGTCGGCATCCGTTCCCCATTTTCGATGCGGGAAAGCGTAGGCACAGAACATATCCCGTCTGCCAGATCCTCTTGCGTAATTTCCAAATCTTCCCGGCGATTCTTGATAACTGTGCCCAATCGAAATACAGCCATATCTACCCCTCCACGATCTCGGCTATCTTTCCGTAATCAGGTGGAGAGCCGCTCTGCCGGAAGCTCCCCCTGATATCCATACTATTTATTTTTTCATCGCTTCCAGTGCCAGAGCGTTCTGGGTGTTGTACAGTTCCGCGTATACGCCGCCCTTTTGCAGCAGCTCTTTGTGGGTGCCGGCCTCGGTGATGCGGCCGTCGGCAATGGAGATGATGCGGTTGGCGGAGCGGATGGTACTCAGGCGGTGGGCAATGATGAGGGTGGTCCGGCCCCGGCTCAGGTTGTCGAAGGCCCGCTGGATCTTTGCCTCCGTTACGGAGTCCAGGGCGGAGGTGGCCTCGTCCAGGATCAGAATGGCGGGGTCCATCAGGAAGATCCGGGCAATGGCCACCCGCTGCTTCTGGCCGCCGGAGAGCAGGGTGCCCCGCTCTCCCACATAGGTCCGGAAGCCGTTGGGCATAGCCTGAATGTCGGCGTAGATCTCCGCCCGCTTGGCGGCCTCTATAACCTCTTCGTCCGTAGCGTCCGGGCGGCCATAGCGGATGTTTTCCAGAATGGTGTCCGCGAACAGGAACACATCCTGCTGGACAATGCCGATGGTTTTGTGCAGACTGTGCTGCTGAATTTTTCGGATATCCAGGCCGTCAATGGAAATGCTGCCGTCCGTCACATCGTAAAACCGGGGGATCAGCTGGCACAGGGTGCTCTTGCCGCCGCCGGAGGGTCCAACGATAGCCACGGTCTCCCCCGGGGTCACATCCAGGCTCACATCGTGGAGCACCGGCAGGGTGCCGTCATAGGTAAAGCTGACGTGGTCCACCTTAATCGCGCCCTTGACGTTTTCCAGCGCCCTGGCGTCTTCGGCGTCCTGAATGGCAGGCTCCGTGCGCATGATCTCCACAAAGCGATTCAGCCCCGCAAAGCCGTTGGCGAACATTTCGGAGAGTGTGGAGAGCTTGCGCATGGGGGAAACGAAAGTGGCGATATACAGGCTGAAAGTGACAAGATCCCGGTAGTCCATCTTATCCCGCATAATCATGAAGCCGCCCACGGCGATGACCACCACGTTCAGCACCGTCAGAAACAGCTCCATGGTGCTGTTGAACCGGCCCATAGCCTTATGGAACGCCCGCTTGGAGGTCTTGTAAATCTCGTTGGCGGCGTCAAACCGGCGGATCTCCACATCCTCGTTGGCAAAGGCCTTGGCGGTGCGGATGCCGGACAGGCTGGATTCGATCTCCGTATTGATGTGCCCGGTCTTTTGCTTCACGCCCACGGAGACGCTGCTCAAGGCGCTGCGCATGGACATAATGACCACCAGGAAAACAGGCACCAGAATGCCCACAACCAGGGCCAGCTCCCAGCGAATGGTCGCCATGACGATCAGCGCGCCGATGATGGTGACGGAGGAGGTCAGCACATCCTCGGGGCCGTGGTGGGCCAGCTCCGTCAGCTCGAAGAGGTCCGAGGTCAGGCGGCTCATGAGCTGGCCGGTGCGGTTGGCGTCGTAGAAGTCGTAGCTCATCTCCTGCATATGCCGGAACAGGTCCGCCCGGATATCCGCCTCCACCCGGATACCGAAAGTATGGCCGTAGTAGCAGACAATATAGTTCAGGAAGCTGCGCAGCACATAAAAGGCCAGACAGGCGGCCATCAGGCCGAAAAATACCCCGAATTTCCCGTTGGGCAGCAGATCGTAAAGGGATGCCCGGGTCACCAAGGGAAAAGCCAGATCGATCAGCGCGATCAGAAGCGCGCAGCTAATATCCACGGCAAAAAGCCGCTTGTGATTTTTGAAGTAGTGCAGAAAAATCGCAAGCGGCTTCTTTTTCCGATATTCTTCCGTAGTCATGATTGATCTCCTTATCTTTGTATGTTTATACGGAACAGTATAGCAGATTTTCGGAAAAATGCAAAGAGAAAAAGGCAGGCTTCCCCTGGGGCGGTGCGTCGCGCAGCGAATCTAATGAATCATAGCTGCCACTGGCAGCTATACCATAAAAAGTGATGCTGTCGCGGCCCTTTGGGCCGTGACTGATGAGGGGCGGTACAGGCGAATCTACGGAACAGCCAAACAGTTTACGCCGGGACAAGAAAAGAGCCCCCGGAGGGGCCCAGCAGACTGTCGAAAAACCATGTCATTGTGAGGCAGTGCGCGCCGCTCCGCGCTAAGAGCCGCCTACGGCGGTTGCGCTATGCACAGCGCTGCGGCGCTAGACTGCCGTGGCAATCCCCCCGTTAGGCGTAAAAGCCCAAAGCTTCTACCAAACTGTTTGAATATCCGGGGGATTCCCACACCAGCGTGCGCGCTGGTTCGGAATGACAACAACTTTTTTATAGTCCCTTTTATTGCATTTTCTCCAGTTTCTCCAGAACCTTTGTAAAGTATTCCGGCAGAGGGGCGAATACCATGACAGGGCGGCCATCCCTTGGGTGGCGGAATACCAGCTGCCCCGCGTGGAGGCACTGGCTGTCCTGCCCCAGCTCCGGCTTTTTGTGCCCATAAACTGTGTCCCCCAGAATGGGGTGGCCGATGTAGGCCATGTGGACCCGGATCTGGTGGGTGCGGCCCGTTTCCAGATGGCAGCGGATGTGGGTATAGCCCCGGTAGCGCTTTACCACTTCCCAGTGGGTCACGGCGGGCTTGGAATTGCGCTGGGTGACGCACATTTTTCTCCGGTCCGTAGGATGCCGCCCGATGGGAGCGTCCACCGTGCCGCTGTCCTCCTTCAGATTGCCGCAGACAATGGCCTCATAGGTCCTCGCCATGGTGTGGTCTTTCAATTGGGAGGCCAGCACCGCGTGGGCCAGGTCGTTTTTGGCAATGGCCAGCAGGCCGGAGGTATCTTTATCGATGCGGTGGACAATGCCGGGCCGCAGCTCCCCGTTGATGCCGGAAAGGCTGTCTCCCATGGCATACAAAAGTCCGTTGACCAGCGTGTCGTCCTGATGTCCCGCCGCCGGGTGGACCACCAGGCCCTTGGGCTTATTGATGACCGCCACATCCTCATCCTCGTAAACAATGTCCAGCCGCATTTCGATAGGGGCGACATCGATGGGCTTTGGCTCGGGAATGGTGACACTGACGGTATAGCCAGGCTCCAGACGGTCGTTTTTCCTGGCGGGCTTCCCGTTCAAGCGCACATTTCCCTCGGCGATCAGCTTCTGGGCGGCGCTGCGGCTGATCTCCGGCAGGGTCCGGCTCAGAAAGGCGTCCAGCCGCTCGCCGGACCGGTCGGCAATGAGGGTCATTTCTTTTTCTCGTCCTTCCAAATAGCTTTGTTGCAGAAGGCCAGACTGGCAAACAGGGCAATGCAGCCGCAGGTGATAAAGCAGTCCGCCACATTGAATACGGGGAAATCCATGAACTGGGTCTCGATCATGTCCACCACATAGCCCAGCCGCAGCCGGTCGATCATATTGCCAAGGCCCCCCGCGTAAACGGCGGCGATCATCCAGCGTTCAAATTTTGAAAAGGGCAGTCTCTTTTTGAAGTATTCATAGAACAGTCCGGCGGTGAACACCAGGAAAATCAGAGCGAACAGCCATTGCATACCCTCAAAGGAGGAAAAGGCCGCGCCGGTATTGCGCAGGTAGGTGAAGTCCAGGAACCCCGGCAGGAAGTCCATGTGTCCTCCCAGAGGAATATTGGCTACCACCAGCGCCTTTGTAACCTGGTCCGCCGCAATGATCCCGGCGACGAAAAGGCAGTAATAGAAAAACTGCATGGATTTGGGTCCTTTCAGATGGATTGAAAATTTGGGGAATTGGGAATTGACAATTGACAATGTACAATTGACAATGTACAATTGACAATTATGGTGTCCCTTCGGGACGGAGTTAAATGCCCGTGCGGTTTGTCGTTCCGCAGTGTTCCAAATACAGACGAATTGTCAACTGTCAATTGTCCATTGTCAATTGTCACCACGTCAGTCCTTTCGGGTAGAAAAACCGCACCTTTTCCTTGGCGACGGCCATATGGATGTCCGTTTCCATTTTCAGCTCGCCGTCCAGATTGACGGCGGTGGGGGTGGGACTGTGGATCTCCAGATGGTCCGTGCGGTAATGGGTGATGTACTCCGGCATTTCCTTGTAGCGTCCGGCCTTGTATTTGCCGATAAGCCCCGGCACCTGTGCCCGGGTAACTTTTTTCACAAGGAGCACATCCAGAATACCGTCCCTGGGGTCAGCTTCGGGCACGGCGTAGAAGCCGCCGCCGTACCAGCGGCCGTTGCAGACGCAGACCATGGTCATTTCCTCATCCCGGGTCTCACCGCAGAGGCTGACCTTCAGGGGCTGGCTGACGCCCCGGACCACATTGACCACTGCCGAGGCCGCATAGGCCCAGAACCCCTGCAAAAGGGGCAGGCGCTTGTAATTTGCCACATCCGTGCCGATGCGGGCATCCAGTCCTACGGAACAGATATTCAGGGCCAGGGCGTCGTTGCAGCGAATCAGGTCGAACCGGGTTTCCTCCGCGTCCAGCAGCCGTGAAAGGTGCTGAAAGGCGCCGGGTTCCGAAAACAGCCGCACAAAGTCGTTTCCGCTGCCCCCGGCCCAGACGGTGACGGCGGCATTATCATATCCCGCCGCACCGGCGGCAACCTCGTTCAAGGTGCCGTCGCCGCCGCAGGCATAGATGCGGTATTCTTCTCCGGACCGGGCTGCCTCCCGGGCAAGCCTTGCGCAGTCTCCGGGGCCTTTGGATATTTCCACCCTGTAGTCAAGTTCTTTGCACAGTCTGGCAATGTCCCGGGAGCATTCCAGCGTCCGGTCCCGGCTTCCCGCAGCCGGGTTGATGAGGAACAGGTGCTTCATGTTACTTTCCTTTTCTCTGTTGATTCCCCAGATACATATAGTAGTCGCACTTGATCATGCCGTTGTAGAGCTTGCGCTTCTTATCCGCCCGTCTGCCAAAATAGTGCTCAAATTCCGGCTCGGAGGTGATGACGTACTTCTTCCAGCCGTCGGCAAATTTCAGGTGGCGGCCCAGGTCGGCGTACAGCCGCTGGGCGCTTCTCTGCTCCAGCATCCGCTGGCCGTAGGGCGGGTTGCAGATGAGGATGCCCTCATCGCAGGGCAGGCTCATTTTGGTTGCGTCCCCGTCCCTGAATTCGATCAGGTCCCCCAGGCCGGCCTTCCGGGCGTTGGCCATGGAGAGGGAAACGCACTTGGGGTCGTTGTCGGAGCCCAGAATGCGGTAATTGCCGTGGAATTCCTTATCCTTTGCCTCTGCACGGACCTGCCCCCAGATTTTGGGGTCCATCCAGGCAAAAGCCTCAGCGGAGAACCGGCGGAAAGCCCCGGGGGCCTTATTCTTGGCGATCATGGCCGCCTCAATGGGGATGGTGCCGCTGCCGCAGAAGGGGTCCCACAGGAATTCCCGGCCCCGGTAGCGGGTCAGCGTCACCATGGCCGCGGCCAGAGTCTCCCGCAGGGGGGCATCGTTGCCGTTGGCCCGGTAGCCCCGCTTATGCAGCCCCGGTCCGGAGGTATCCAGGTACAGCTGTACCCGGTCGTTCATCAGGGAGAATTGCAGCTGGTATTTGGCTCCGGTCTCCGGCAGCCAGCTTACGCCGTACTTTTCGCCCAGACGGCGGGAGGCTGCCTTTTTGATAATGGCTTGGCAGTCCGGTACGCTCATAAGCCGGCTGTTCAGGCAGTGGCCCTTTACGGGGAAAGCCCCATCTCTGGGAATAAAGCGTTCCAGCTCCGTTTTGTATACCCCCTGAAACAGCTCTTCAAAGGTAGTGGCCTTGAAGTCCGCCAGGACGATCAGCACCCGCTCGCCGGTACGCAGGCAGATATTGGCCTTGGCCAAAGCGGTTTCGTCTCCGGAGAACAGCACCCGGCCGTTCTCCACCCGGACGTTCGCAATATCCAGCCGCCGCAGCTCATCGCCTGCCAGGCCCTCCAGGCCAAACAGACAGGGAACGGAAAATTCCATTTCGTTCATTGATTCTCTCACTTTCTCAGGGAATGATCTTACTCTTTTTCAAATAGCGCTCTTCCTCGGAGAAGACGCAGCCGCAGTATTTCTGGATGTAAAATCCAAGCTCTCTGGCCCGCTCCTGACCGGCCCGGAAATAGGGGCGGAAATCCCGATAGAGGAATTCCACGCCGTATTCGCCGGCGGCCCGCTCTGCCACCTCCCGCATGAGGTCGTGCTTCTGATAGGGGGAGATGAACAGGGAGGAAGTGAAGCTGTCAAAGCCCCCTTCCTTGGCCTGCCGGGCAGCTTCATAGAGCCGGAATTCATAGCATTTGACGCAGCGGTTTTCAATGTCGTCGGCCACCGCCCGGACGAAGGGCCGCAGGCCGTAGTCGTTGCGCTCGATGAGCGGCAGCTCAATGGTCTGGGCATAGTCCCGCAGACAGTTCCGCCGGGCCCGGTATTCCGTAAAGGGGTGAATATTGGGGTTGTACCAGAACCCCGTCACATCATAGTGGTCCGAGCGCAGCACGTCAATGCACTGATTGGCACAGGGGGCGCAGCAGATATGCAGAAGCGTATTCATAGGTTCCTCCAGGGGAAAATGCAATATTTATATAGTATAGCATGGATTTTAGCCGGTTGCAATGCGGGAATTGAGGAGATACGAGTTGACAGTTGACAATTGACAGTTAAGGTGTCCCTTCGGGACGATTTTTAAGAAATATTTCCGAAGGGACACAACAATTGTCAATTGTCCATTGTCAATTGTCCGTTGCCTTCGATCCGTCCGAACACCCCGTCCTCGTACAGGCCGGTGATTTTTACGTTCTTTACGACGTTGTGCAGCGCCTCTCCGGCGGCGTAGACCCGGACGTAATTGGGGGCGTGGCCGGTGCAGAAGCTCAGAGCTTGTTCTTCAAAAAGCACCGCCTGGGTGGTGCCGATAAGGCTTTCCCGGTAGGCTTTGTTCATATCGTTTGCCGCGGCGATAGCCCGGCGGCTGCGGTTCTCCTTGACGGCGTTGCCCAGCTGACCGGGCATCTTGTCCGCGGGAGTACCAGGGCGGCGGGAATAGGGGAAGATGTGCATGGCCGCAAAGGCGCATTTCTGAATGAAGCTCAGGCTTTCCTCAAATTCCGCCTCCGTCTCCCCGGGAAAGGCCACGATCATATCCGTGGTAACGGCGCAGCCGGGGAAGTATTTCCGCAGCAGGCAGACGCTTTCATAATACCGGGCGGTATCGTATTTCCGGTGCATCCGCTTCAGCACGGTGTCGCAGCCGGACTGCATGCTCAGATGGAACTGGGGGCACAGGTTGGGGCAGGCAGCCAGGGCCTGACAAAAATCCTCCGTAACGACCCGTGGCTCCAGACTGCCCAGGCGGATGCGCAGTTCCGGCACGGCCCCGCACAGCCCCGTGATCAGGTCCTTCACCGGGGGCTTCCCAGGCAGATCCACACCCCAGCTGGCAATTTCAATGCCTGTCACCACGATTTCCCGGTAGCCCATATCCGCCAGCTCCCGGGCCTGCCGCAGGGCATCCTCTAGGGGGGCGGACCGCACGGGTCCCCGGGTGTAGGGAATGATGCAGTAGGTGCAGAAATTCACGCAGCCGTCCTGGACCTTCAGCATAGCCCGGGTCCGCGCCTCCAGCCCGCCGGGGGGCAGCAGCTCAAATTCCCGGCGGCGCAGGGCATTGTCCAGGGTGTCCGTATGCGCTTCCCCATGGAGAGCGGAGAGCATATGCTCCAGAAATTCCTGCCGCCCGCCGGAGCCGCCCAGCACATCCACACCCAGCTCCTTCACGGCCTCCGGGGCGTGCTGGGTGTAGCAGCCGCAGACGCCGATGACGGCTTTGGGGTTGTCCCGGCGGCAGCGGCGGATAACGGCCCGGTTTTTCTTGTCCGCAACGGCGGTGACGGAGCAGGTGTTGATGATGTAGGCGTCGCAGACCTGGTCAAAACGTCCAATTTCATGCCCGGCGTTTTGGAGGATATGCTCCATGGCCTGGGTCTCATATTGATTGGTCTTGCAGCCCAGTGTGTAAAAAGCAAAGCGCATATTTGTAAAAATCGCCAATTTTGTTGGCGCTCCCTTGTTATAATTAGCCAAACCGACAATTGCTTTTCGATTAGAATCTGTTATAATATTCGCATATCCACCGTTTTCTCGGTCAGCAGCCATATTATACACGAAAACCCGGCATTTGTACAGTCAAAGGAGGTTTTTATGCAGGAATTTACCATACATCTTCACTCCGTGCGGGATGTAAATGAATTTGTTGCATTGACCACCCCCCTGTGCGGCGTCAGCCTGAGCGACGGCTTCCGGACGGTTGACGGGAAAAGCTTCATGGAAATTTTCTGCCTGAAGCTGGACGGCCCCATTACGGTCCGGGCAGAATGCGGTGGAGAGGAATTTACACGGTTTCTCCAATCCTGCGCACGCTTTCTGGAAGCGAGTTGAATACCGGCTCTTAGCAGCACCGTCCCGGGAATACCCGGGGCGGTTTTTTGTATTGTATGTCAGCAAAATTTCCAAAGCCCTGTACGCATTTCAGCTGGGTCCCTCCGGGGGCTTCTTTCTTGTCCCGCCAAGAAAGAAGGAAAGAATGCGGCTTAAGGAGGCGCTGACCGCTGCTTGCTCCCGCCGCAGAGCCGCCCTCCTTAAGGATCCTCCCGGCGCGCTCTTACGTCAGAATAGCAGTCTTTCGGCTTATGATTATTGTCCGGGTCTGAACGTTTTGCCTAACCCGCTCACTTTCGATACCCCTCGGGCAGTATCAGCCTACCGGTTGGTTATTTCGCCATTCTCTATGAACCGCAGCTACAAGCCTGGTAAGCTACGCAAGCAGAGGCCCTGTTGGTTTTGAGGCCGGAAAGGATTCTTAAGGGAGGGCGGCTTCGCCGACAGCGCCTCCCTTAAGCCGCATTCTTTCCCCCTTTCTTGGCGGGACAAGAAGCTCCCCGCCGGAGGCTCCCAGCCGATTGTACCAACAGGCCTGCCATTGAAAGGCAGCACCTCAAACTGCCCAAAACGGCGACGTATAAAAGCAGGGCTGTTGCAGTCTTTGCAACAGCCCTGGGAGTATTCAGCAATAGAAATCCCGGATCTTCTTGGCCCGGCTGGGGTGGCGGAGCTTTCGGATGGCCTTGTTTTCGATCTGGCGGATCCGTTCACGGGTGACGCCGAAGATCTGGCCCACCTCTTCCAGGGTGTGGGTCCGTCCGTCGTACATGCCGAAGCGCATCCGCAGCACATCCGCTTCCCGCTCGGTCAGAGTGCCCAGGATTTCCTTCAGGGCCTCGGCCAGAAGGGCGTTGGAGGTAGCGTCGGCGGGACCGGGGGTCCTCTCATCCTCCACGAAGGAGCCGATGGAGGTATCCTCCTCGTCGCCAACGGGGGTATCCAGACTCAGGGTATCCGCGGCGGTCCGGTTGGCCTCGATGATCTTCTCCACAGGCAGACCCAGCTCAGCGGCGATCTCCTCCATGGTGGGCTCCCGGCCCAGCTCCTGGACCAGCTTCCGGTTGCAGCGGGTGGCCTTGTTAATGACCTCTACCATATGCACCGGGACACGGATGGTCCGGGCCTGGTCGGCAATGGCCCGGGTAATGGCCTGCCGGATCCACCAGGTGGCATATGTAGAGAATTTGTTTCCCTTTGTCCAGTCGAACTTGTCGACCGCGCGAATCAGACCGGTGTTGCCCTCCTGGATCAGGTCCAGGATGTGCAGGCCGCGGCCGGAATATTTCTTGGCAATGGAGACCACCAGCCGCAGGTTGGCTTCCGTCAGCTTGTTCTTGGCCTCTTGGTCGCCTTCGGACACCCGCTTTGCCAGCTCCACCTCTTCATCGGCAGAGAGCAGCTTGACTTGACCGATTTCCTTCAAATACATCCGCACAGGATCGTCCAGGCTGTATTCGGCAGCCAGATCAACCGGATCGATCAGTTCTTCCTCTTCGATGCCCCGCAGATCCATGCCATCGTCCAGTCCGTCTCCCAGGCTGTCGCCCAGCACGTCCAGGCTATCGTCAATGTCCAGCTCGGTGGTGACGATCTGGATGTTCATGGCGTCAAACCGGTCATAAACCTCTTCGATCTTCTCCGGAGACAGCTGCATCTTTTCCAGGATGGCGCTGAGCTCCGTATCCCGGATCATGCCCTCCTTTTTGCCCTTTGCGATCAGGGCCTGCATGGCGGCCTGTAAATCTTCCGCGCTCTTTGTCGGCTTCTTGGCAGTACTCATAGTCAAATCCCTCTTTACCTCTGTCTGTATCGCGACTTCAAAATATTCTTGCCGTAAAACTATACCCCGATTTTGCATTTCCGGCAAGGGTTTTTCCAATATTTCTTTGTTTTGCGAGAAAAAAGTCAAAATCCGGCAGGCGGTACTTTGATTTTCCCCTGTTTTTGTGAAAACATACGGTTTACTTTTTGGAAAAAATTCGTTATAATTGGTAAAATGCTTAAAGTACGCCCATATACGCTTTCCCCTGGGGCGGTGCGTCGCGCAGCGAGTCAGAATAGACGATTACCGGTGGCAATCGCGCCTTAATTTGCGCGGCAGGCAGAACGGACATGAAAGAAACTTTGGCAGTTTTGCTCCTGCAAAGCAAGACGCGGCTGCGAAGGCTTCCTATATCGATACCGTGTTCCGCCCCTCATCAGTCACGGCCCAAAGGGCCGCGACAGCATCACTTTTTATGGTATAGCTGCCAGTGGCAGCTATGATTCATTAGATTCGCTGCGCGACGCACCGCCCCAGGTGAAGCCATTTTGGAAGAGAGGAATCAGCCCATGACGGATCTTTCCCATATTCGCAATTTTTCCATTATCGCCCACATCGACCACGGCAAGTCCACTCTGGCGGACCGGCTCATGGAGCAGTGCAACGCCGTGGACCAGCGGACCCGGGCCGAGCAGCTGCTGGACTCCATGGATCTGGAGCGGGAGCGGGGCATTACCATCAAGGCTACCGCCGTGCAGCTGAACTATACCGCCGATGATGGCAAGAAGTATGATCTGAACCTGATCGATACCCCGGGCCACGTGGACTTTAATTATGAGGTCTCCCGTTCTCTCGCCGCCTGCGAGGGCGCGGTTCTGGTGGTGGACGCCAGCCAGGGCGTAGAAGCCCAGACCCTGGCCAATACCTATCTTGCCATTGACGCGGGACTGGAGGTACTGCCGGTTATCAACAAGATCGATCTGCCCTCCGCCCGTCCCGCCGAGGTCAAGGCCGAGGTGGAGGACATCATCGGCATTCCCGCCGAGGATGCTCCGGAGATCTCCGCCAAAAACGGCATCAACATCCATTCCGTGCTGGAAATGATCGTGAAAGATATCCCCGCCCCAAAGGGGGACCGGGAAGCTCCGCTGCAGGCGCTGATCTTCGACAGCCAGTACGATTCCTACCGGGGCGTTATCGTCTATACCAGGATCAAGCAGGGCACCGTTGCCCCCGGTATGGATATCAAAATGATGGCCACCGGCGCCGTGTACAAGGTGGTAGAGGTGGGCACCATGAACCCCCTGGGCCTGACCCCCACGGAAAGCCTGGGGGCCGGCGAAGTCGGCTACATCACCGCGTCCATTAAAAACGTCTCCGACACCCGGGTAGGCGACACCGTTACGGGACTGGAAAACCCGGCCCCGGAACCCCTGCCCGGCTACCGGCAGGTACAGCCCATGGTCTATTCCGGCGTATACCCCGCCGACGGCGCGAAATACCAGGATCTGCGGGACGCGCTGGAAAAGCTGAAGCTGAACGACGCCTCCATGAGCTTCGAGCCGGAAAGCTCCATTGCCCTGGGCTTCGGCTTCCGCTGCGGCTTCTTAGGACTGCTGCACATGGAGATCATCCAGGAGCGGCTGGAGCGGGAATACAATCTGGACCTGATCACCACGGCCCCCAACGTTGTCTACCGGGTGACGAAAACCGACGGCACCGTGCTCATGGTGGACAACCCCCTGGACTACCCGGACCCCATGGAGATCGAGCTGGCGGAGGAACCCTTCGTCAAGGCCAGCCTCATCGCCCCCCAGGAGTATGTGGGCAATATTATGGACCTGTGCCAGAACCGCCGGGGCGAATTCAAGAATATGGAATACCTGGATGCCAACCGGGTGGAGCTGCACTATGAAATGCCTTTGAATGAGATCATCTACGATTTCTTCGACGCACTGAAATCCCGCACCCGGGGCTACGGCAGCCTGGACTATGCCTTCCTGGGCTACCGGCCCAGCCGCCTGGTGAAGCTGGATATCCTGCTCAACGGCGAAGTGGTGGACGCGCTGAGCTTCATTCTCTTTGCGGACAACGCCTATCCCAGAGCCAGGAAGATCTGCGAAAAGCTGAAAGACAACATCCCCCGCGCCCAGTTCGAGATCCCCGTCCAGGCAGCTATCGGCGGCAAGATCATCGCCCGGGAGACCATCAAGGCCCTGCGCAAGGATGTGCTCGCCAAGTGCTACGGCGGCGACATCACCCGAAAGAAGAAGCTGCTGGAAAAGCAGAAGGAGGGCAAGAAACGCATGCGCACCTTCGGCACCGTAGCCGTCCCCAGCGAAGCGTTCATGGCGGTGCTGAAGCTGGACGACGAGTGAGTTAGTTGACAGTTGACAATTGACAGTTGACAGTTGTCTACGTCTATTGCTTATACGTATTATGGATACTATTATAGAATCGAAGAGTTTTCGGTTTTCTGTGCGAATTGTGAAGCTGTGCAGACATCTTTGTGAAGGAAAAAGGGAATTTATACTCTCCAAGCAGCTGCTCCGCGCGGGGACCAGTATTGGCGCAAATGTAGCGGAAGCCCAGCAGGCACAAAGCAGACCGGATTTTATCTCAAAGCTTTGTATCGCATTGAAGGAAGCCGGGGAAACCAATTATTGGCTGCGCCTGCTGCGGGCAACGGATTACCTCACAGAAAACGAATACCAGTCCATCATTGCTGACTGTGCGGAAGTGGAGAAGCTCCTGACTTCCATTATCAAATCCACAAAATCTTCAGTACGGTGACGCTGATGGTTCTATGGTGAGGCGTATGGCCCTTGCCAACTGTCAACTGTCAATTGTCAATTGTCAATTGTAACCGGAGGTTACCCATGCCTATTTTAACCAAACGAAACAACAAGACCCCGCTTGGGATCTATATTCACATTCCCTTCTGCCGCAGCAAGTGCCAGTACTGCGACTTCTATTCCATGCCTTGTAAGGACGACAAGCTGATGGACAGCTATCTGGACGCCATCTGTGCCCATTTGAAAGAAGCGGGGGCCTTGTGCCCCGGCTACCGGGTGGATACCGTTTACTTTGGCGGCGGTACGCCCAGCTACTTCGGCGCGGACGCTCTGGCCATTATCCTGACGGCCATCCGCCGGAATTTCGATGTGACCCCAGACGCGGAAATCACCTTTGAGGCCAACCCGGATTCCGTCACCGACCGGCTGCTGCACCGGCTGAAGGCCGAGGGCTTTAACCGGGTAAGCCTGGGGGTCCAGTGCGACAACGATGAAATTCTCAAAAAGCTGGGCCGTCCCCATACCTATGCCCAGGCCGTCACCGCCTACCAGCGCATCCGCAAGGCGGGCTTCCGGAATGTGTCGTTGGATCTGATGTACGGCCTGCCCGGCCAGAGCCTCCACGACTGGCAGGAGACGCTGGAAAATGTGCTGAAGCTGAACCCGGAGCACATGAGCTGCTATGGCCTGAAGGTGGAAGAGGGCACGCCCCTGTACGAGATCAAGGATTTCGCCGGGCTGGCTGACGATGACACCCAGGCGGATATGTACATGGCCGCCATCGAGTCCCTGCGCAACCACGGCTTCCGGCAGTATGAAATCTCCAATTTCTGCCGCAAGGGCCTGTATTCCCGGCACAACACCAAATATTGGACCGGCGGGGAGTACCTGGGCTTCGGTCCCAGCGCCAGCTCGGACTTTGCGGGCAAGCGCTTCACCATGGTAAGAGATCTGCAGGCCTATATCCAGGGTATCCAGACCGGCGGCAACATCATGGAGGACGTGCAGGAGATCCCCCTGCGGGAACGGGCAGGCGAATACCTGATGCTCCGCCTGCGGACCACCGCCGGCATCCTGGCCGAGGAATACGAGCGGAATTTCATGCTGCCCTTCAAGCCCCTGGAAGAGGTCCTTCTGAAGCACCGGGTCTACTACCGCACCGCCCAGAGCGAGGACGGCCGCTGGTACCTGACCCCCAGAGGCTTCCTGGTGTCCAACGACATCATCTCCGATCTTCTGCTTGCCCAGGACGATTCGGAGCCGCTGAAAAGACTGTAACCCAGTTTCGGACTGTCCAAAGATCCCCTGGCTTTTGGGGATCAGTCCGGTCTGCACAACGCAAACCGCGCCGTGATTTCATGATTTCGGGAAAGGAAAGTCATGAGATCACGGCGCGGCTGCTGCCCCGGGAAATTCTCCGGTCAGAACACCAGCTGCACCAGCAGCATATAGGCCACGGTGCCCGCGCCGATGCTGAGCAGGGTATTGCGCTTCCAGACGTGCAGCCCCGCCACCAGAGCGGTGCAGAGCAGCTCCGGCAGGTATTCTCCGGGCGCGGAAAAGGAAAGCCCTTTCAGGCAGTAGACGCACAGCATGGCCATAACGGCATAGGGCAGCACCCTGCCCAGGTACGTCACCACGGCGGGGGTCTTCCGGTTCTCCCCGAAGATCAGAAAGGGCAGGAACCGGGTAAGCATCGTCACCAGGACGACGACGGCGAATACGGCATAACGGTTCGTCACGCGGCGGCCTCCTTTCTCCGGGTCAGCAGCAGAAGCAGGGCAATAAAGCCCATGGAGGGGATCAGAAAAGCGCCGCTTCCAAAAACCACCCGGCAGAGGACGGAGGCGCCCAGGCCGATGCAGGCGGGCAGATGGTTTCTGGTGCTGAGCCATTGCTCTACGAAGATGGTGACAAACAGGGCCGTCAGCACAAAGTCGATGCCCTCGTAGTTCAG
The DNA here is from genome assembly GCA_963661735.1 of bacterium. Taxonomy (GTDB): domain Bacteria; phylum Bacillota; class Clostridia; order Oscillospirales; family Oscillospiraceae; genus Faecousia. Next base: position 66,750 of record CAVLCF010000021.1, read on the forward strand.
AGGGATCCACTGTCCCGCGGCGGCCCCCAGCAGGGTCCCCAGGACCCAGTAGAGCTGATCCAGAGCGGAGACGAGAAAATAATATTTCCCGCCGTCCTGCCCCGACTCCTTTTGAGAGACCAGGGAATAGGTCTCGTCCGTCAGGGCGAAAATCAGGTAGGGCTTCTTTTTGCCGGTTCCCTTATACCGGTCGATCATGGAAATGCCGTAGAACAGATGCCGGGCGTTCACCGCCAGGGTGGTCAGGGCCGCGGCCAGAAGCCCGGTGCTTCCGGAGAGCATAGTCACTGCCACAAACTGCATGGACCCCGCGTAAATAAAAACGCTCATAGCCAGGGCCCACCAAAGGCTCAGCCCGTTCTGTTGTGCCAGAATGCCGAAGCCGAAGCCCAGAAACAGGTAGCCGGTCATCACCGGCACCGTATCCAGAAATGCCGTGCGGAAAAGCTTGGAATGCATGGGAAAACCTCGATTTCAAAGAGATAATGCAGATTATAGAGAAATTTCCCGGAATTGTCAATGCTTCAAAAACAGTTCTCCGCTGCCCGAAAACACATTTGCAAATTGAGGTTGCCCCAAGGGCCCGGGTATGGTATACTGACAGCGAAGGGCGATTTTTCGCCATAGGAGGGCGTATGGTCTTTAATTCCTACGGCTTTTTGCTGTTTTTTCCCCTGGTGCTGCTGCTGACCCGGGTCGTGCCGCTGAAATGGCGCAACGCGCTTCTGCTGCTGGCAAGCTATCTGTTCTATGCCAGCTGGGGCAAGCGCTGGTGTGTGCTCCTGCTGGGCATCACGGTGCTGGTATACGGGCTGGGGCTTCTGCTGGAGCAAAAAAGGCGGAAATCCCTTTTCCTGCTGGGGCTTCTCGGCACCCTGGGGGCGCTGCTGGTTTTCAAATACCTGGATTTCGGACTCTACAGCCTGAACGCCCTGCTGGAAAATCTGGGATTAGGCGCGCCCCTGCCCCGGTTCAATCTCTTGCAGCCCGCGGGCATCTCCTTCTTTACCTTCCAGGCGGCCGGGTACTTGATCGACGTCTACAAGGGCAAATACAAGCCGGAAAAGAATTTCCTGCGGTTTGCGCTGTTCGTCTCCTTCTTTCCCCAGATCCTGTCCGGCCCCATCGGCCGGGGGGACCAACTGCTGCCCCAGTACGAAAGCCCCAAAAAGGCGGACTTTTCCCAGCTGCGCCGGGGGTTCCTTACCCTCGTCTGGGGCTTCTTTCTGAAGCTCTGCGTCGCGGACCGGGCGGCGGTTTTGGTAAACACAGTGTACGGAAGCTACGAAAGCTATCCCGGCATTTTCCTGGTGTTTGCCACCATGGTCTATGCCCTGCAGATCTATGGCGACTTTGCGGGCTACTCCTATATGGCCATCGGCGCTTCGGAAATGCTGGGCATTCATCTGCCCAAAAACTTCGATACGCCCTACTTTGCCCAGTCCATCCGGGAATTCTGGCGGCGGTGGCATATCTCCCTCAGCACCTGGTTCCGGGATTATGTCTATTTCCCTCTGGGGGGCAGCCGGTGCGCGGCCTGGAAGAAATACCGCAATATTCTGATCGTCTTTCTGGTCAGCGGCTTGTGGCACGGGGCCATGTGGAGCTTTGTGGTGTGGGGCGCCATCCATGGATTCTATCAGGTTTTCGGCGGCCTTACAAAACCCCTGCGGGAAAAGGCCCTGGACGCCCTGCGCGTAAACAAGGAAGCCGCTTCCTACCGGCTCTTCCGCATGGCCGTCACCTTTTTGCTGGTGGATTTTGCCTGGCTGTTCTTCCGGGCGGAGGGACTGGGCACGGCGGCCGCCATGCTGCGGGTGATCTTCACGGATCTGAACCCCACGGCGTTGGTGGGGCAGGCATTCTACACCATGGGCCTGGACCGGCAGGATTTCTGGGCGCTGCTGCTTTTCACCGGGGCCATGACCCTGACCGACGCTCTGCGTTACCGGGGCTATGATCTTGCCGGGTGGTTCGCGCGGCAGAACTGGCTCTTCCGGGAGCTGGCCCTGGCGGCGTTTGTACTGATTATTGTGATCTTCGGAATTTGGGGGAACGGCTTCGATGCGTCCAGCTTCATTTATTTCAAGTTTTAAGCGCGTTATCAGCGTGCTGGTACTGTTTGCGCTGGTGCTGACCGGCGTTCTCTTCTGGAGCAGGGCCTTGGCCATTGCCGACGGGCCTGAAAAAAACGGCGCTTTTTTGCGGGACGACCGGCAGTACGATGTGCTTTTCTTCGGCTCCAGTCATGTGGTCAACGGCATCTATCCCATGGAGCTGTGGCGGGACTACGGCATTACCGCCTACAATCTGGGAGGCCACGGGGCGTCCGTCGCCGCCAGCTACTGGGAAATGCGGCTGGCCACAGAACAGCACAAGCCCCGTGTCGCCGTACTGGACGTGCTCTTTGCGGGTTCCAATACCACCGAAATGGAAATGGGGCTGGCCCACGAGCTGTTTGACCCCTATCCCCTGTCCCGGCTGAAGATCCAGGCGGTAACGGATCTTTTCGAGGAAAAGGGCGACCGGATGGAGCTGCTGTTTCCCCTGGACGTCTACCACAACCGCTGGAAGGACCTGGATACGGAAATGGTCAGGCGGGGCCTGGAGGGCTTCGCGGACTTGTCTCCGGAAAAGGGCGCGCAGACCCGGATCGAGGTGTATCCGCTGGACCAGGCCGCTCTGCTCCCCGCCTCCGAGTGCATGGAAGGATCCTCCGTTGCCCTGGGCTATGTGGAGAAATTCGTGACCTACTGCCTGGAAAACGGCATCACGCCGGTGCTGACCTATCTGCCCTGCCAAATTCCCGAGGAATGGCAGCGCGCCTGCAACGCCGCCCTCCGCCTGGGGCGGCAGCTGGGGGCGGAAATACTGGATATGCAGTACCTGGATATCCCCGATGATTCCATCGACTGGTACGATGACGGCAGCCACCTGAACCCCTCCGGCGCGCTGAAAACCACCGCGTGCATGGGTTCGTTCCTGCAAGACCGGCTGGGCCTTGGGGATCACCGGCAGGAAAGCGCCTACAGCGCGTGGCATGACGATTACGCCGCCTATGCCGCCCGCCAGAGGGAGACCATGAAAAGCCTCTCCACGGCCCCGCAAATTCTCAGCCTGTCCGCACTGGAGCTGTTTACGGTGGAAGCCTCGGTTTCCGAGGACTTTTCCGACGCGACGGTCCTGCGCCAGCTGGAGAGCCTGGGCGTGGCCCCCGCGGTCCGGCAGGACGGGCCCGCTCTGGAGCTGACCGTCCGGGACAGCGCGGGAACGGTGCTGATACAGAAAAGCTTTGCGGAAGAGGCGGTCCTTAGGGCGCTTGACGAGCCTTCCGTGTCACCCTGAGATTTCATATAGCGAAGAACCACATCGGCAGCCCCAAGAGGACTGCCGATGTGGTTCTTTTTCAGTTTTTACGTCTCCTACGTACCGGGAGGAAAGCCGCGAGGAGGAGCAGGGTGACGCCCAGGGCGTAGAAGCCGGCAACTCCGCTTCCGCCGGTATCCGGCAGGACGTAGGTGGTGCTGTTGGGAACGCGCAGCGGGTCCGCGCTGGTCCCGGCGCCCGTGAATCCACTGCTGAAAGCAAAGCTGTAGTCCATGGTCACGGGATTCTGGGTGATGGTAACGGTCAAGGAAAGGTTTTTGTCCATATAGCCCGCCGGGACCTTCGTCTCGGTCAGAGTATAGGTTCCCCGCCCGGTCCCGCAGCTGGAACTCCGCCCCGGCCAGGACGCTGCCCGTGGCCTCGTCGATCTTCCTGACGGAAAGAGACGCGAAGGAGATCCGTGCCCAGACCGTATTGGATTCCTTTTCGCTGGGGGCTTCCGTTGTCCGGAAGCCGAAAGCGTTCAGAGCCTCCAGGGAAGATGTCTGGTTTTCGTGCAGCAGCGCCATAGAATCCTCGCCCAGCGTTTCCGGCACCCGGACCGGGATCCGGACCTGGAAGACGGAATTCTTATCCAGTACCGTCCCGTCGTTTGCCACCAGCTTAAAGGCAGTGACGGAAGCGTAGTCCGAAACGGAATCGCTCCAGATATCCGCAGCCACCATATCCCGCATTGTATTGCCATATACCTCCGGGCTGGTGGTGTAATACACCGTGTAGCCCTCCGGCGGGGTAATGGCCTGGCGCAAAATAACGGGGAATTCCGAATTCCGGGCAGCGCCGCCGAAAATATCCCGATCTCCGATCCGGGGCAGGGTGTCGTATACCGTCAGGCCGGTGTGAACAGTCCCGGTCTCGTTGGTGACACGCAGCAGGTAGTCAAAGTCCATTCCTGTTTTCAGAGCCAGGCCCTGCTTGCTCCAATTGTCGGAACCCGCCGGGGCAATGAATTTCTCCGCGTAGGTGGATTGCGCGGCGACAATTGTCGCGTCGGAGAAGCCCCAGGCGATTTTGTCGTCGGTCCGGCCGTTGCTGTTCAGATCGTAGATATCCTCGGTGCTGCCGGTCTTTCCCTGATACTCGTCCAGATTATCGCCCACTACATAGACATAGTTCCGGACGGTGCCCGGGTGCGCGTCGAGATCGATCGTCACACCGAAGTAGATATCCGCCTGCGTTCTTATTGTCTTCCGCAGATTTTCCACATTCAGGTGAAAAATAACGGCTGTCCGGCCCGAGTTATGGTAGTTTTCCAGGATCTCCGGCTGATAGTCCCTTCCGCCATCCAATATGGAGCCTACAGAAAAGTCCTGCTGGACCAGATGAATCTTCTCAAAATGTACGCCGTCAGGCAAAAGGTCTACAACCCGGATGTCCTTGTATTCCTTCACCTCCGGTTCCAGCAGCGAGCCGTGCAGCTGGAGCAGATAGCAATAGGTGCTTCCCACCGTGTTCCCGCCGATACCATCCCAGGTACTTGAGCCATCGTTGACGAGCGTCTTTTTGTTCACCTACAGCTCTTCTGTGCTGGGCAGCATATTGTAGTGCCCTTCCTGCTTCAGGTAGATGAATACCGTCTCGTCCCCATTCTGGTAGCTGTTGACGCTCCGGGCCTCGTTGGTATAGGTGACTTTGCTTTGGCCCTCGGGAACATGGGTATGGTCCGGGTCACGGTAGACCGTATAGACCTGGAACTCAACGCCCTCCCCGTGCTGCATGGCGTAATCATCGCGGAAGACGATCTCATAGCCGTCGCAAACCTTGCTCTCATCAAAATCAATGACAAAATGGCCGTTGGCATTCAAATCATTCTCTGTGATGGCATACTCCTGCGTTGTGCCATCGGTGTAATAGGCCACGATCTTATCGATGATATCCGCAAAGGTCTGCCCGCTGGCCAGCACGGAATGCCCATCGGATTCCAGCCGGACAAACTTCAGCGCCTCGTCCAGTCCCTTCAGCACTGTTTCCCCGTTTTCCGTGATCCTGCGGTCCTGAATTACAATGTGCCGCAGCGGCGTTGTCTTTTTCTGAGGTTCTATAATAAATGTTGGGGTCAGGCGAAGAACCTGACCCCTTAGCTATACAAAAAGGTTGAGCATAGAGATAAAATCCTTTATCATAAAAGTACCACCAATCACG